>NZ_DKLM01000157.1:29833-33747 GCF_002455975.1 Clostridium sp. UBA6640 | reverse complement strand
TGTAAAAGAAGGGGCTGTTTTAGAGATAACTTTTTAAGTTGATTCCAAAACAGCCCTTTTAGGCAATTATAAAATAATATAAAAAAATTATTTTAATTATTTATTGTAATGAAAGTATTGTTTTATAGGCTTTTAAAGTATCTAATGCTGTTTTTTCCCAAGATAAGGAGTTGTTTTTTATAAAACCCTTATGAATAATTTGCTGCTTAATATTTTCATCCATTAAAACCTCATATAATTTACTACTCAGTTCATCAATGTCATTAGGATTAAATAATACTGCTGCATCTCCTACTATTTCAGGAATAGAAGTTGCGTTTGAGGTTATCACAGGAATTCCGCAGGCCATGGCCTCTATAGGTGGTAAACCAAATCCTTCATAAAATGATGGATATACAAATAATGAAGCAGAATTATATAAATAAGGCATGTATTCCATAGAGATAAATCCAGGAAATATAACATAATTATCCACGTTGTATTCTTCAGCACATTTTTTATATAGTTCATAGGATTTACCTTTATTGCCTGCGATAACTAAGTTATGAGATTGCATTATATTTCTAGGTAGTTTACTATATGCCTTTATAAGACCTAAAATATTTTTTCTAGGGCTAAAGCCACCTACATATAAAATATAATTATTCGGGAGAGAATATTGTTTTTTTAAGATAGAACTTGCTATAACTTTGTCTATAGGCTTATATATTTTTTCACTAGCAAGATAAGTTACAAAAATTTTTTCTTTAGGATAATTAAAATCTTTAGAGATATCTTCTTTAGAAAATTCCGAAACAGTAATTATACCATCGGAGTTATCTACAATGGATTTCATTTTGGTTGTAAATATTTCCAAATACCTATCGCCTACAGTTTCAGGCATATGAACAGGAATAGTGTCATGAAGAGTTATAATAAAAGGACACTTTTTCTCAATAGGAAGCCCTACTCCATTTTGAGGAACATGATAAATATCTGTATCTTTTCCGTTTAAAATATTAGGTATATTAACTTCGTCCCAAAAGTTACAAGAATTACTTTCTTTGATGGGAGATAGAAAAAAATTATCTTTAAAATCTATTTGACTATTATAATTTTCAGCAGTAAATAATAAATATTTATTTATAAAGTCTACTTTATTTAATGAATTTATCAATTGATGTGTATACGTGCCAATACCTGTTCCTCTGTACCATTTAGCTGCTCTTGCATCTATTCCAATTTTCATATTAAAACTCCTTAAACATACTTTTTCAGATATATTTAGAAAAACTACTATTAATAAATTATATTAATTAGGTATAGAAGAATATGTTATGGTTGGATAAGTTGTATAACAAATATTAATATTGGACTTATAGTGCACATATACTATATATAGATAAATTGCTTTAAATTTTAATGTATATTTAAATATAGCTTAACAGTTTGAGATATCATTTCGCAGATTAGTGCACAATGCACAGTTAAGGAAGAAATTATTTTTTTAGAAAAATAATTTCCTAAAACATANNATTGTGAACTGTGAATTGTGCATTGAATTAACTTCTCAATTGTATAACTGAGAAGTTCCTATAATCATATTCTAAACGCATATATAAATACATATAAATTATAGGGGAGGTGTTAACTATGATGAGAGAATTTGAGATCGAGCGTCAATTTGATATTAAAATAGAGAGTATAAAGCCTAATAAAGGTGTATACCTCTTAAAGACCGATGATGGCGCAAAATGCCTTAAAAAAATCAATTATGGCACTCAAAAGCTATTATTTGTATATGGTGCAAAAGAGCACTTATATAAGAGTGGATTTCTAAATATAGATAGGTATTTTTTAAATAAAGAAGGGAATCCTTATGCACTGGTAAATGAAGATATTTATACTTTATCTCAGTGGATTGATGGTAGAGAGTGCGACTTTTATAATGATGACGATTTAGTTATAGCTGCAAAAAATTTAGCACATATGCATATTGCTTCTAAAGGATACGAACCACCTGAGAATAGTAAATTGAAATCAGATTTAGGAAGATGGCCACATCTTATTGAAAAAAGAATTAAATCCTTTGATAAGATGAAGGAAATGGTGAGGAAAAAGAAGAATCATAAATATGAATTTGACATTAACTATTTAAAAACAGTAGACTATTATAAAAATTTGAGTAAAAAAGCTTTAGACAATCTTAATTCCTCTGATTACTTTGAAATTTGTAGACAAACAGAGGAGAGCAAAAGCTTTTGTCATCATGACTACACATATCATAACATAATAATTAGTGATAATAATGAGGTTAATGTTATTGACTTTGATTACTGTAAAAGAGAAGTACGGGCTTATGACATATCAAATTTTTTAATTAAGGTACTAAAAAGAAGAGAGTGGGATATTAAATATGCTAATTTAATAATAGATGCATACAATAGTATAAGTCCACTTACAAAAGAGGAATATAAAGTTTTATATTCATTTTTATTATTTCCTCAGCGTTATTGGAGATTATGCAACAGATATTATTATAACGAAGTAAATTGGATTCAGAACACCTTTAACAAGAAGATGGAGGAGTTGATCTCTGAACAGGAAAAATTTACAGCATTTATTAAAGAGTTTAGTAACATTTATAATTTGGAATAATTTATCTATAGTAGTTAATTAAAGTTATGTAATTGCATTAATTACATAGCTTTAATTTATTTAAAGAAATTAGTTTGATCAAAACTAATTTTCTTCTCAATTGTGAATTTTGAATTGTGCATTAGTCTAAGCTTATCACCTTAATTTTACATTTCCATATCATATAACTATAGCTAGTTATATGGAGAGGATTGTATATGAAAATAGGAGATGTTGTAGTAAGGAAGTCTTATGATGGAGATATAGCTTTTAAAATTATAGATATTAAAGAAGAGAATGGAAAAGAGGTTTATGTGCTAAAGGGATTAAACATAAGAATCGAGGCAGATTGTTCTAAAGAAGATTTGGAACCTGTATCTAGGGATAGGTTAGGAGAAATAGATAAAGTTTTCAATAAAAAAATAAATTCTTCTATTAAAAAAATATTACTATCTAGAACTTCTAATTATAGGGGTGAAGCAGCTGAAGTATTAGATAAATCTTATTATGATTATGTAAGAAGAGAGAAAACAGTAGTACAAAATAGAGAGTTATTCTTTGGAAGGCCAGGTAAAGTACTTCATGTAGATGGAGATCCCAATTATCTTCAGGTATGCCTTAAAACCTATAAACAACTTTCAATAGAGGCTGTAGGTAGAGTAATAGCTGAAAAGGAGCAGCCAAGTAAGATATTAGAAGTAGTTAAGGAAGTGAATCCAGATATAGTTGTTATTACAGGCCATGATGGTATGACAAAGGGAGTAACAGATTATATGAATTTAGATAATTATAGAAATTCTAGAAATTTTGTAGAGTGTGTATCCAAGTTAAGAGAATACAAATCAAATTATGATGACCTAGTTATTTTTGCAGGGGCTTGTCAATCATGTTATGAAGCACTTTTGGATGCAGGAGCAAACTTTGCTAGCTCACCTAATAGAGTTTTAATTCATTGTTTAGATCCTGTGCTTATATGTGAAAAGATAGCTTATACAAGTATCGACACTATAGTAGACATTCAGGATGCAGTTCAAAATAGTATAACAGGGATAAAAGGAGTTGGAGGACTTCAAACTAGAGGAAAATATAGAGAAGGATTTCCTAAGTCTCAATATATAAAATAATTAAAAGAATATACTGTTTAAAAAGCCAAAAAAGTTTTTGTGTCATAAATTTATTTTCAGAAAAGTGATTTAGTCACTTTTCTTTTTTATAAGAAATTACTAAGTAATTTTGATGAAATAGCAGTTGAATCAGTGGAGAAATATAGGGTTCTTTAATGAAAATTTAACTTATGC
>NZ_DKLM01000157.1:0-29775 GCF_002455975.1 Clostridium sp. UBA6640 | reverse complement strand
ATAGAAAACTTATTTTCCAGAGGATATATTAAATTTTAGCATTGTATCCCTATATGAAGCCTTCATTTTCAATTTTTATTTGTACTCTTACTTTTGTTCTTATGTTAAAGACGGCTTTAACATAAATTTTGTTAATTGTTAATAATTTAAGAATAAAAATTATATAAGTATAGTAATCTTCAAATACAGCCATACTAAAGTTACACAAGTGAGTTCATATTTAAAAACACATGAAAATTAAACCAATCTTTAGCAAACATAATTTAGTTATAAAATTATCAAAGAATTTCCCCTATAATTATTATTGACAACGATTAATTAAAAGTGATAAAATTATAAGTTTTATTTTGACATAAATGTATTTTGGGCGTATAATATAAGATGAAAGAAGGTGTTTACCATGCAAAGAAGGGATATACTGACTTCAATTAAGAAAGATATTGAACGTCATGTTGGCGAGAAGGTAACATTAAAAGCTAATGGTGGCAGAAGGAAAATACTAATAAATGATGGAATTTTAGAAAAAACTTATGATAGTATTTTTGTCATCAGATTGGAGAACGGATCTCAGAGGACTGTTACATACAGTTATTCGGATGTACTAACAAAGACTGTTCAATTAGTATTTGCTGGATAAGGTTTAGACATAAATAAAGAAAAACGATACATGTTTTATGTATCGTTTTTCTTTTTTTTATGTTAATTAGATTAGATTTTAAATTATATTCATTATTGTATATTTGCTACATATTTAAGTAGCCATCTTATTTTAGTATATGTTAATATAAACAAATTGAAATTTATATCTAAATAAAAAATGAAAGATGGGGTATCCATCTTTCAGCTATGGTATAAAAGGGTATTGAGAATTTATGAGAGGTTATATGGTCAATAACCATCTTTATAATAAAACAAATATCGACAAATGTCAACAAAAATAATAAAAAAAATTAAAAAAAATATTTAAATTATCGTAATATGACGAAAATGAGAGTTTATTGTTTTGCATTTCAGTCATATTTTTATTGAGAGAAATATATAAATTATTAGTAGGTATTTATAGGAGGGATTAAGTTATGGATTTGAATCTAGTTAAAGACAATATAGACTATGAACAATCGTTAGGTGAAAAATCTCAAGATATAGTTATAAAAGAAGAATACGTAGTACCAGATACTCTTCCAGATGTAACTGAAATATTGATGCTTGATGCAACGCCGTTAGTTACTAGTAGAGAAGTAATGAATGGAAAAGTAGTAGTAGAAGGTCAAATTCAGTTTAATGTTTTATATATGGCTAGGGAAGATGAGAATACTGAAGCTCATGCAATTACTTATAATACTAAATTTAATACTAATCTTGATGCTCCAGATGCAACAGGCGATATGCTCTGTGAAGCAAAGGCAGATATGGAACATATTCATTGCATAATAGTTAATGAGAGAAAAATTTGTATTCAAGGTGTTATGAATGTTGAATGTGAAGTTATTAAAAAGAACAGTTTTGAAATAGTTAAGCATGTTGATAGCAATAACGACATTCAATTCTTAAAAAATCCTATGATAGTAGATAAGGTTGTAGGACAATTTCACGGGGAAATTATAGGTAGAACTGACTTTAAGATAGATATGGATAAGCCTGAGATAGGCAGAATAATTAAATGCTTTATTACACTAGGTAAAAAAGATATTAGACTCTATGATGGTGGAATTCATATAGAGGGTGTTGCTAACGTTCAAGTACTATATAAAGCTAAAAATTCTAGAGAACTTATATGTGTAAGTGAAAATGTGCTATTAACAAAGGAACTAGACGTAGAAAAAATATCACAAAGAATGGAACATAATACAGATTTTTTAATTCATCCAATTGAATGTGAAGTTAAAGAAGATGATATGGGAGAGAATAGAATATTAGAAGTAGAATTTTTGGTTAAGACTACTACTAATGTTATGAGTAAGGATGAAGTTGAAATGATAGAAGATGCTTATTCCCCAAGTCAAATAATTAGAATGGAAAAGCAAGATTTTGACATGAACGTAGTCCAAGGAAATATTGGAAATGAAACACTAGTTAAAGGTGATATTGAGCTAGATAACGAGATGCCTAGACCAAATAAGATTATAATGGCTACAGGTACTGTTAATATTACTGATAAAAAAATTATGGAAGATAAAGTAGCTTTAGATGGAGTACTTAAGGTAGATGTATTATATTCCACTAGTGATGAGAAAGATTATGTAGCTTCTGTAAGTGATGAGATACCATTTACTACAAGTACTGATGTAAATGGTGCTAAGATAGACATGAATGCTATATGCAAAATGTGTCTTGAGATGTTAGAGGCTAGTATTGAGGCAGGCAATATTTGTGTAAGAGCAATAGTTAGAAGTTACTGTAAGGTATTATATACAGTTAAGAAAAAATTCTTGATAGAGATGATGCCTATAGAAGGTGAAATGCCTAAAAAGAAAGCTAGTATAACTATTTATGTAGTTCAACCAGGAGATACCTTGTGGCAAATAGCTAAAAAGTATTGCACCACTAAGGAAGAGATTATGAAGGTTAATGAATTACAAGAAGAGAATGATATTAAACCTATGGATAAATTGATTATCCCAGGTAGAGCAGTAATGTAAAATAAAGCCACAAGGATAATTCCTTGTGGCTTTACCAATTGAGAATTGACTATGGACAATTGACAATTAAGGATGAAATTATTTTTAGAAAAAATAATTTCTTCGAATTTATCTTTGACTAGCAATATAATTGCTAGTTTTTTTTGATGAACACTGTTCACCACTATAAATTTAGTGAGTGAATTGATATGAATACTACATTTTGATTATTATTAGATTCTAGCATAGTAAAATAGTTAAATACTGTTTTAAATACATATTTACTGGATAGAATTGTATGCTTAAAACTTAATAGTTCTTTAAAAAAAGCTTATATATCTGTTATAATTGTTATACTATACTAATGAGAAATATTTTTATGGTGGTGAATTAGATGAAGATTAAAGCTTATGGAAAGATAAATATATCCTTAGATATAGTAGGGAAAAGAGACGATGGATATCATTTATTAAAAATGATAATGCAGAATATAGATATATATGATGAATTGGAGTTTGAAAAGTGTGATGATGGAATACATATTAAATGTAATAAGCATTTTCTTCCTGTAGATAGCAACAACTTAGTTTATAAATCAGCAGAGTTATTTAAAGATACATATAGAATTTCTGAGGGAGTTAAAATAAATATTACTAAAAATATACCTGTAGCTGCTGGGATGGCAGGGGGAAGTGCTGACGCTGCAGCAACTTTAAAAGCTATGAGGGATTTATACAAAAATGATGTAAGCAATGAGGAGCTTATGGAGTTAGGGCTTAAAATAGGTGCTGATGTACCATACTGCATTTTAGGTGGCACTGCACTATGTGAAGGTATAGGAGAAGTTATAACTCCATTAAAGTCTTTCAATAATCATATACTAGTTGTAGTTAAGCCTAACTTTGGAGTTTCTACTAAGGAAGTTTATAAAGCTTTAGATATAAAAAAAATATTTAAGCATCCTAATACAGAAGGATTAATTTCTGCCATGGAAAATGATGATATAGAATTTGTGAGTAACAATATGAAAAACTTACTTGAAAATGTTACGATAAAAAAATATCCTTTTTTAAAGCATATAAAAGAAGAGATGGTAAAATTAGGGGCATTAGGATCAATGATGAGCGGAAGTGGTCCTACGGTATTTGGTTTTTTTGATGATATGTTAAAAGCTCAAAGATGTTTTGAAAAGCTAAAAATTAAATATAAGGAATGCTTTATAACAAGAACTATATAAAAACGTGGATAATATCCACGTTTTTATTTTATAGTGATTTTATTTAAGATACCTAGAGATTAATTTAAGACTATCTTTGAAAATATGAATTTTTAAGTTCATGTTTTTTTATTTCTAATTTTGAGAGCTTATATAGTTCAGAAAAAGTATATTTTTTTCCTTTACTGTAGACAATAAGGTTACATAAAAATGCAAAAGTGAGGGTGTTTTATGAAGATATTGGAAAATTTTGATATATATATATTAATTTTATGTATTTTAAATGGTGGCATTGTAGCATTCGTTGATACAGACTATTTTAAAAATAATAATGAGATGAAAGCTTATAAAGAGGCAAAATATATAGGAATTGGTCTTATGGTTTTTGCAGTGTCTGTATACTTAATAAGAATGCTTTATAAGTTATAAATTAAAAAATAGTGAAAGGAAGAACAAGGCATGAAAGAAGTTATAAATGATACCATATATACCAGTGCAAAAGAAAATATTGAGTATGTTAAAAATTTATTCGGAAATGCAACAGATGTTGTTTATAGGGAATTTGATATAGGTGATAAATACAAAGCTGCTATTGTTTATATAGATGGAATGTCAGAAAAAAATCTTCTTAATGAATATCTTATGGGACCACTTATGACTGGAGATATAAAAGTTCAATCTCCAAGTGAAATAAAAGATAAACTGATTACCATTTCTGATATAAAAGAAATTGATAAACTTAGTGATGGATTAGATATAGTCTTATCTGGAGACACCATTTTATTTATAGATGGGCTGAATGTTTGTTATTCTATAGCAAATAGAGCATTGCCTAATAGGGGTATAGGAGAGCCTTCAGGAGAGACAGTAATTAGAGGTTCAAGGGAAGGTTTCATTGAAACTTTAAGATTTAACACTGCATTAGTTAGAAGAAGAATAAAAGATACAAGGCTTAGAATCGAATCTTCTGAGATTGGTGTAAGATCAAAAACAGGTGTTGCAATAATGTATATAGATGACATAGTAAATAAAGAAGTACTGGAAGAACTCAAAGGGAGATTAGATAAGATAAATTTAGATGCTATTTTAGACAGTGGATATATAGAACAATATGTTGAGGATAATAGTTTTACTCCGTTTCCACAGGTGCAAAGTACTGAAAGACCAGATGTGGTAGCGGCAGCTTTATACGAAGGTAGAATTGCCTTAATAGTAGATGGTTCTCCTTTTGCATTGATAGTTCCAGCAGTACTAGCCACATTTTTGCAATCTCCCGATGACTATTATAATAGATGGCTTAATGGATCTGGTGTTAGAATTATAAGATTAATTGCTATAATAATTTCATTGATTATGCCAGCAATGTATGTGGCAGCTACATCTTTTCATACTTCGATAATACCCACTAAGCTTGCTTATGCTATAGCAGCTTCAAGAGAGGGAGTTCCTTTCCCATCTTATATTGAAGTAATATTTATGGAGCTAGCCTTAGCTCTTTTGATTCAAGCAATTATAAAGTTGCCTAAACCTGTAGGCTCTACAATAGGGGTAGTTGGAGGGCTAATAATGGGGCAATCTGCTGTAAGTGCAGGGCTTATAAGCCCTATAATGGTTATAGTTGTAGGAATAACAGCCACTACCACATTTTTAATACCAAACTATTATTTAACTAGTGCCTTTGCTTGCTTTAGAATATTATTTACTATATTATCTGCCATATTGGGTCTGTACGGAATTATGGTTGGAATAATACTCCTTTTAATACATCTAACAAGAATAGAAAGTTTTGGAATACCGTATTTATCACCAGCAGTAAATCTTGTTACTAGGGATATAAAAGACTTATATGTTAGACTTCCTTTTATAAAATTTAAACAAAGACCAGAATTTATGAAGCCTCAAGATAAAATAAGGCAAAAATAAATTACTAAGGTTGGAGGAGTAAAAATGAAGAACAATGATTTTATAAGAGAACATGGATTATTTACCAGTTTAATAGTTTCAATGATAGGAATAGGGGTATTTTATGGGCCATCTTCTCTTGCTAAGATTGTAGGCCGCGATGGTTGGATTTCAGCTTTAATTATGGGAGTAGTATTATTTTTACTTCTTTATATGATTAATCATCTTATGAAACTTAATGACTATAAAGATATTGTAACAATTTTAAATAATACTTATGGAAGAGTATTAGGAAATATAATATCCCTAGCGTATGCAATTGTAATGATCTATATATTATCTATTTCACTTAGGGCTTTTGCTGATGCTATAAATATGTACTTACTTCAAAAGACACCAAGGGGATTTATAATAGCAATTATGATTTTCTTAGGGGTTTATTTGGTAAGAGGTGGACTTAGCAATATAGTACATTTTAATGAAATTACATTTTGGATTATGATTATTCCAACTGTTTTCATATTACTACTTAATATTCCAAACTCAAAGTTCACTATGTTACTTCCAATGCTAAAGGAGAGGCCTATATCATATGTAAAGGGAGCTTTGGATATACTTTTTTTAGTTAATGGTTTTTGCATAGCATTTGTATTGCTGCCTCATGTTAAAAGAAAAGAAAGTATAACTAAAATATTTAGAAGTAGTAGTATTTTTATAGCGTTATTTTATGCTATAACCTTTATATTCGTAATTTCCACTCTATCTGCTGAACAAACAGCAGAAAGGGTATTTCCTACAATAACTATGCTTAAATCCATAAATACAAGGAGCGGAATATTAGAACGTTGGGATGGATTAGTTATGGCATTATGGATATTATTCTATTTTACTAATTTTTGCAATACATATTATTTTTCTTCTTATATAGTAAAGAAAGCCTTAAATTTGGAGCATATAAGAATTTCATCTATACTATTCATACCTGTTATTTATATAGCTGCATTATATCCTGAGAACATAATAGGAATACGTAGTGGAGATATTAGTATGCCTAAAATGATTTTTATAATATCTATAATTGTGGTTATTATTATATCTTATTTAATAAGTTTACTTAAAAAGAAAAGGAGCATAGAAAATGAGAGTTAAAAAATTTTTCATAATTTTTATAATGTGCTTACTTTTAACAGGTTGTTGGGATAATGTTGAGATAGATAGAAAGGCTTTTGTATCAACTATTGCAATAGATATAGGCGAAGATATTAATAAAGTAAAAGAGCTAAAGCATATAGGGTCAGAAGAAGCTTTTTCAGAAAAGCCATTATCAATTATTGAAGTTACTTATGGATTTCCTGATATAAGAAATCTAAACCCGCAAAAAGGAACTGCAGAGGAGATAGCTATAACTGCGAGTGGTTACTCTATGACAGATACTTATTTTAAAGCTATTGCTCAAAGCAGTAGGTCGTTACATTTTGGACATACGAAATTATTAGTTATAAGTGATAGATTATTTAGCTATCCAGAAGTGTTAAAAGAAGTATTTGATTATGTGGAAAGAGATGCTACTTTAAATAGATCAATGATGATAGTCATTGTAAAAGATATGGCTAAAGATTATGTTTCTTATAAACCCACAATGGAAGAAAATATAGAATCTTATATCTCAGGCATTATGAGTAATAATAGTAAGTATGGAGCAATTATTCCTGTTACTTTACATAATTATTTAGAGGATGTAAAAAAGCAAGATAGTATGATACCTTATATTGTACTAGAAGAAGAAAAAAAACCAGAAGGAGAAAGAAAGAAAAAAGAAAAAGAGAAAGAAAAAGAAGATATGATGCAAGAGAAGAAAAAGAAAAGTACAAATGAAGAAGAGTTAGAAGCCAAACAAGATTTGTCACTTTCAGGAATGGCTATAATTAGAAATTTTGGCATAATTGGATATGTTAATGATGTTGAAACTCAAGATATTCAAATACTTAGGGGCAAGTTAGGGGCAGGAAAAAGAGTTGTATATAGAGATGGACGTCCAATTGACTATTATATAGATGAAAATGTAAGTAAAGTTAAGGTTGATTATAAAGATGGAAAATTGTTTGTAAATTATAATATAACAAATGAAGGAACTATTAAGGGATATTACAAAGGGGCTAAAGTCTCAAATGAAAAAGATATTAATGAGATTAAAGAAGATTTAAATGTGGCGATGAAAAAAGAATTAGAGAAAGTAGCAGCAAATCTTCAGAAAGATATAAAAGCTGATTCGCTAGAAATTAGAGAACATATTAAGAGATATAAACCTGGATTATGGTCAGAGATAAAAGATAAGTGGAATATCTTATACGAAAATGCTGAGATAACTGTAGATGTAAATAATAAGATAATGAATGTAGGAGTTGTAGATTAATAATTGATTGTTAAAAATAACTAGTTTATATGCTTTGTAAAATGTTATGTCATAATTTTATACTAATAGCTTGACTGTTGTGAAAGTATAAAGTTTATTTAGGCATAAAACACTCATCGCATATTTTACTAGTTATTTTGCTTTAAATCTCTTGAAAAAAATAAATATTAAAAAATGGGAAAAGCTGTATATAAAAAATATAACTGGAAATAATTGTAACATGATGATAAAAGCAATTAGGGGGATTTAAATATGAAAAAAATGATATCAATTTTATTAACTTTAACAGTGATTATTACAATATTTTCAGCTTATAAATCAAATTCTATTAAAGCAGCAGATGTATCTACAGATGAGATATCTGATAAGCTTATAAGATTTCATGTAATAGCAAATAGTGATAATGAAAATGATCAAGCATTAAAACTTCAAGTCAGGGATAGAGTTTTACAATATATATCACCAAAATTAAATAATTCAAAATCTATTGAAGAGTCGAGAGAAATATTAAACATAGAAAATGAAAATATATTAGATATAGCAAAAGAAGTAATAAATGAAAATGGGTATAGTTATGATGTGGAAAGTACGCTATCAAATGAATATTTTCCTGTTAAAACCTATGGAAACATAACCTTGCCACAAGGAAAGTATGAGGCTTATAGGATAATTATAGGTAGCGGAGAAGGTCAAAATTGGTGGTGTGTAATGTTCCCTCCACTTTGTTTTGTAGATGTTACTAAGGGTTCAATTGCTTATGAGGAAACTGAAAAGCAAATGAAAGAAGTTTTAAGCGAAAAAGAATATAATAAAGTAAATAATTTGGTTAATGGCAACCAAGGTGTAGATTTAATAGATAACTCAAATGACAATAATATAGTAATTAAATCTAAAGTTTTTGAGGTATTTGAAAGTGTGTTTAAGTAAACTCCCCAAGTTTAATATAATATAGAAAGTAAAGTGGCGTGCACAATTGATTTAATTGTGCATGCCACTTTTGGTTGTTAAATTTAATGTGTAAACTACTTTCTATTTGCATATATGCTGTGAAAAATTTTGTGTTATAGGAAATGTATGTAAAATTATAATTGAAAGTTAGCTATATCTCTGCTATAGCGCAAAAGTTTAGCAAAAGTTTTAATTGTTAAATATAATTTTAATGATTTTCCTTGATAAAGTTAGTGAAAATAAATAAACTATATTGTAGCGGTAATTATGATAGAGATTCCAAATTAAAACAAAAGAGTATTATAATAATATGAATTTCAATTTAGGAGAGATGTTAAATGAAGAGAAAAGTAGCAGTATTATTTGGTGGGCAATCAACAGAACATGAAGTTTCAAGAGTATCTGCCTCTTCTGTATTAAGACATATAGATCAAAGTAAGTATGATATATATCCAATAGGAATTGCAAAAGATGGTAAATGGTTTGAATACTCAGGAAAAATAGATAATATTGAAAATGGAGATTGGGAAAAGGATGAGTTTCATAAAAGCCCTAATGGGGAAAAAGTTGTTTTCAATAAAGAAGTAGAAGTAGTGTTCCCTGTTCTACATGGTCAATTTGGTGAAGATGGAACAGTTCAAGGCTTATGTAAATTGCTTAACATACCTTGTGTTGGACCAGGGGTAATGAGCTCAGCTCTTTGTATGGATAAGATATATACAAAGTATATATTAGAGCATGCTGGAATAAAACAAGCTGATTATGTAGTTATAACTAGCCATGATTATGAAACATCAAAGGATGAATATATAAAGAAGATAGAGGAAAAATTAGGATATCCTGTATTTGTTAAGCCTTCAAACAGTGGTTCTTCTGTAGGGATAACTAAGGCCCATAGCAGAGAAGAGCTTGAAGGTGGTTTAAAAGAGGCATTAAAACATGATAGAAAAATATTAATAGAAGAAGGGTTAAATGCTAGAGAGATAGAAGTTGCAGTTTTAGGCAATGATAATCCTAAGGCTTCAATACCAGGAGAGATTATACCTGCTAAAGAGTTCTATGATTATGAAGCAAAATATCAAAATGCGGCTTCGAAATTATTGATACCTGCAGCACTTGATGAAAAGAAGTTAGATTTTATAAGAGAACAGTCATTGAAAATATATAAATCATTAGATTGTGCAGGAATGGCAAGGGTAGACTTTTTAGTTGATAAAGATACTGAGGAAGTGTATTTAAATGAAGTAAATACAATACCTGGTTTTACTAGTATAAGCATGTATCCTAAAATGTGGGAAGCAACAGGATTATCTTATAGCAATTTAATTAGTGAATTAATAGAATTTGCAGTGGAAAGAAATAATAGATAACTTTAAATAATGCACAATTCATAATGCACAATGCACAATTATGGATATTTCTCAGCAAAAGCTGAGAAATTTAGAGTTGATTTATTTTTAAAGTGACACAGTCACTTTTATTAAAAAATCTATTAAAGAACTTAGTTTGATTAAAACTAAGTTCAACCTTAATTGTGAACTTTGAATTGTGAATTGAAAAGAAGTTGTGAACTGAGGTATGACAAAGTATAAATTGAACTAAATGGGGGAAAGAACATGACAAAGGCTTTAGCAATGGTTTCAGGTGGCTTAGATAGTATACTAGCTGCAAAATTAATGAAGGATCAAGGCGTGGAAGTTATCGGTATTTGCTTTAAGTCACATTTTTTTAATGAAGAGAACGCTAAAAAGATGGTTAAGCAAATTGATATACCACTTGAAGTAATAGATTTTAGTGAAGAACATTTTAAAATGGTGAAAAAACCTAAGAATGGATATGGAAAGAATATGAACCCATGTATAGATTGTCATGCAATGATGATGAGATATTGTGGAGAATTGTTAGAAAAGTTTAATGCAGACTTTATAATAACAGGTGAGGTTTTAAACCAAAGGCCTATGTCTCAAAATAGAAGTGCTTTAGATAAGGTTAAAAATGAAAGTGGAATAGGTGCTAAAATATTAAGACCACTGTGCGCTAAAAATCTTCCACCTACAGAGATGGAAGAAAAGGGATTAGTAAACAGAGAAAATCTTTTAGACATTCAAGGAAGGAATAGAAAAGTTCAAATGGAACTTGCTAAGCAGTGGAATATAGTTGAATATCCATCGCCAGCAGGAGGTTGCAAGCTTACAGAGCCTAACTATTCCAGAAGACTAAAAGATATATTAGAAAGTCAAGGAGATGCATCTGATAGAGAGTTAGAACTATTAAAAATAGGAAGACATTTTAGGATAGATACTAACTCTAAGATTATTTCTACAAGAACAGCTGACGAAGCAGAAATTATAAAAAATCTTTTAAGTAAGAATGATACTATATTTTTAGCAGCAGATTTCAAAGGGTCAATGGTAGTTATAGTTGGTGAACCTACAGAAGATGATATAGAATTAGCAGCAAAAGTAACAGCACGTTATAGTAAAGGAAAAGATGAAGAGTTTGTTACTGTTAAATACGGCAAGTATGGTAAGCCATCAAATAATATAATAGAAGTAAAAACAGTAAACGATAGTGAACTTGAAAAATATATAATTAATTAGTGAGGAAGAGATATGGTTGATAATGCTATAATAACTTTAAATAGTAAACAAAATGATGAAGAAGAAATTAAGGTAGTAACTCCAGGAGTGTTTTATGAAGAAGAAGGTGCATTCCATGCAAAGTATGAAGAAACAGAAGTTTCAGGTATGGAAGGTACTACTACTATATTTAAAATAGAAAAAGAAAAGTTTTCTCTTATAAGAGAAGGTAGTATAACTACTAATATGAATTTTGAAAAAAATCATCAAGAAGATATTTTATATAGTACTCCTCATGGAGGATTATCTTTAAAACTTAGAACTAGAGCTTTAAAGATTGATGTTACTAATGATGGGGGTAATGTACATATAGAATATGAGATGGTAGTTCAAGGTCAAGAAGTTCTATATACAACGTTAGATATAAATATAAAGAAGCTGTAAAAGAAGTTTATTTAAATAATATTAATAAATAATATAAGCTATTTATTTAGGATAGCTTATATTATTTTTTATGAAAAAATATAGCTATTTCAGAATTNNAATTCTGAAATAGCTATATTTTGTTTGTAATTGTGTATTTAACCCAAAAGAAAATATATAAAAATAAAAAGCAAAAAAACACTAGCATAAATCAAATAATTATGATAGTATAGTACTTGTTTTTTAAATACAAATATCCCATTGTATGATAGGGTAATTCCTATTATAATAAAACTATTTTAATTTGTCAACATATTTTAATAGAAAAATTATTGTTACTTTTAAAATCATCATTTTTGCTTCTATATTATAAAATATTGGTGAATTAATTTGTAGCTAAAATTAATTAGGAGGAGTTATTATGAGCACAAAATATGTATTTGTTACAGGTGGAGTTGTTTCTTCTTTAGGAAAAGGAATTACAGCAGCCTCTTTAGGAAGGTTATTGAAAAATAGAGGACTAAAAGTTTCTATACAAAAATTTGATCCTTATTTAAATATTGATCCCGGTACAATGAGTCCATATCAACATGGAGAAGTTTTTGTAACTGATGATGGTGCAGAAACAGATTTAGATTTAGGACATTATGAAAGATTTATAGATGAAAACTTAAGTAAAAATAATAACGTAACCTCAGGAAGAGTGTATTGGTCAGTAATTTCTAAAGAAAGACGAGGAGATTATTTAGGTGGCACTGTTCAAGTAATTCCTCATATCACAAATGAATTAAAAGATAGGGTATATAGGGTTGCAAAAGAAAAAGATGTTGATGTAGTTATAACGGAAATCGGTGGCACCGTTGGAGATATAGAATCACTGCCATTTCTAGAAGCAATAAGACAAATAAAATATGAAGTTGGAATGGAGAATGTATGTTTTATACATGTTACATTAGTTCCATACTTAGGAAAAGCAGGTGAACTTAAAACAAAGCCAACTCAACATTCAGTTAAAGAGTTAAGATCAATAGGAATTCAGCCAGATATAATTGTTTGTCGTTCTGAAAAAGAGATTTCCGATGATCTAAAGAATAAAATAGGACTATTTTGTAATATAGACGGTTCTTCAGTAATACAGAACTTAGATGCTGATAATTTATACGAGGTTCCATTGATGTTGCATAATGAGGGATTAGATACGTTAGTATGTAAAAAGTTAGGGTTAAATTCAACTTCTATAGATAATAGTGAATGGATTGACATGGTTAATAGACTTAAGAACTTGAGAAGAAATGTTAAAATTGCCTTAGTAGGTAAGTATGTAGAATTACATGATGCTTATATATCAGTTGTTGAAGCGTTGAATCATGGTGGATTGAATAATGATGCTAAAGTAGAAATTAAATGGATAAATGCAGCTGAGGTTACAAGTAATAATGTAGAAGATCACTTAAAAGATGTGGATGGAGTATTAGTGCCTGGTGGTTTTGGCGATAGAGGGGTAGAAGGCAAGATAGAATCAATAAAATATGCAAGAGAAAATAAAGTACCTTTCCTTGGTATATGTTTAGGTATGCAATGTGTTGTTATAGAGTATGCTAGAAATGTATTAGGGCTTAAAGGTGCCAATAGTGCAGAGCTTATGCCAGAAACGTCTTATCCAGTAATAGATTTAATGCCGGATCAAAAGGAAGTAGACGAAAAAGGCGGGACTATGAGACTTGGTTTATATGCTTGTAGATTAGAGAAAAGTACAAAGGCTTATGAAGCATACAATGATGAAGTGATATACGAAAGACATAGACATAGATATGAGTTTAATAATCAATTTAGAAAACAATTAATAGAGTCTGGATTAATATTAAGTGGAACAAGCCCTGATGAAAGATTAGTAGAAATAGTTGAGATAAAAGAACATCCGTGGTTTGTAGCTTCTCAGTTCCACCCAGAATTAAAATCAAGACCAAATAAACCCCACCCATTGTTTAGTAATTTTATAAAAGCGTCTCTTAAAGAAAAAAAATAAGATAAATAAAAAGCTCCCCATTTTATGATAAGAACTTAAAACAATGGACAATTGAGAATTATGATTAAAACTAATTTCTACAATAATTCTCAATTGTCCATTGATTAAATTTGCAAACTAAAATGTTTTATAGATCATCTCCTACGTTACTTAAAACATTTATTTTACTACTTGATATGGGTTTTCCTTGTTTTAAATTTTCGTTAATTCCTAACCGGCTATTTCAGTAATCATTAAATAAATCTTTATATGAGCTAAAAAGATTCATTTCAGTAGAATCCATATTTATGCTTAAGTAATCTTTAATTTCATATTCTAGATCACTTTTGGAAATTTAAATTATTCTCATTTCCCCTCTTAAATAAAAAATAGCTCCAACAAATGTACAATATAATCACATTTTATTCATATTATGTAATAAAATCCAACATATTTTTAAGATAAATTTATTTTCCATGCAAAAGGAGTATAATTAAAATAGAGTAAATTGTTAAACTAAAATATCAAAATAGAAAAAACAAATAAAACATTTGAAAAAATATTGCAAAAGATATATGGTATATGTATAATAAGGCACTGTAACCTTGCTAATAGTTGTTGTTTTTAGAAATACATAAAACACAAAGTATTTATAATATATATTAAAAGTATTCCAATTATTTCTTGAAAAATATGGATAAAACTCTTTGAATAGGATATAATTTAACCTAACAATATTTACATACGTATCATAGAGAATAATTTTGTACTTAAAATAGATAATTTAAGAATTCGGAGGTGGAAATTCTCATGAGTAAGGACTTAGATGAAATGAATCTTAGCGAGCTTAAGGAACTTGCCAAGAGCTTAGGGATAAAAAATATTTCTAAGTTTAAAAAAGCTGAACTTATACAAGAAATAAAAAAAGTGTCGCCGGTGTCAATAGAAAGATCAGGAATTGTTTTAAGAGAGAGAATTAGTCCTAAGGAAAGTAAAACTGAACAACAAGTAGTAGAACCTGAATATAGTAGAATAGAAGTAGCTAATAAGGAACTTCAAAGAGAAGAAGATTCTACAGATTTTGAGGAAGAAAAAACTGAAACAGTTCAAGAGAAAAAAGAGAGACTTAGGGAGTTAATAAATGAATCAGACACAGCAAAAGGTGTACTAGAGATAAGTGATAACGGAAATTTTGGATTATTAAGATCTAACAATTACTTAAGTGGACCAGATGATATATATGTATCATTATCGCAAATAAGAAGATTCAATTTAAAAACTGGAGATGAAGTAGAAGGAAAAGTCAGAATACCAAAAGAAGGCGAAAAATATAAAGCATTATTGTTTGTTCAAAGTATTAATGGGGAAAATCCAGAAAAAGCTTCTAGAAGAACACCTTTTGAAAAGCTTATTCCAATATATCCAACAGAAAGAATCAAACTTGAAACCGATTCTAATGATTTATCTTCCAGACTTATGGATATCATATCGCCAATCGGAAAAGGGCAAAGAGGAGTTATAGTTGCTCCACCTAAAGCAGGTAAAACGACTCTTTTAAAGAAAATTGCTCAAAGCATATCCACAAATCACCCAGAAACCAAATTAATAGTTTTACTGATAGATGAAAGACCGGAAGAAGTTACGGACATGCAAAGATGTATTCATGGAGATGTTATTTACTCAACTTTTGATGAAGAGCCAGAACATCATGCTAAAGTAGCATATATGGTACTTGAAAGAGCAAAAAGAATGGTTGAACAGGGGCAGGATGTTGTAATATTATTAGATAGTTTAACAAGGCTTGCAAGAGCGTATAATCTTACAATAACAAGAACAGGAAGAACCTTATCTGGAGGACTAGATACTGGTGCCCTTTTAATGCCAAAAAAATTCTTTGGTGCGGCTAGAAATGTTGAAGAAGGTGGAAGTTTAACTATACTTGCAACGGCATTGGTGGAAACTGGAAGCAGAATGGATGATATGATTTTTGAAGAATTTAAAGGTACAGGAAATATGGAAGTTCATTTAGATAGAATTCTTCAAGAGAGAAGGATATTCCCTGCTATAGATATATATAAGTCAGGAACTCGTAGAGAAGATTTATTACTAAATAAATTAGAATTAGAGATTACATATAGTATTAGAAAGCTTATGTATAATGAGGGAAATTCTCAAGCAGTAACTGAAAAGCTTATAAATCTTCTATCAAAAACTAAGAGCAATAAAGAATTTTTTGATGTTTTAAGTAAAAATACAGATTTATTAAAGCAATAATATGGAGATGAACAATTAAAAATTGTTCATTATGAAGTAAAAAGTCGTGATAGATTATCACGACTTTTATATATATAAGCCTGTCCACAAAAAAATAAAAGCAAGAAACTACATTTTCTTGCCTTATATATTCATTACTATTCGCTTTTAATGTTGAATTTTTTCATGAATTTATCAACTCTTCCACCAGCATCAACAATCTTTTGTTTTCCAGTGTAGAATGGATGACATTTTGAACAGATTTCAACTTTTAGTTCATCTTTTACTGAACCAGTTGTGAAAGTGTTTCCGCAAGCACATTTAACCACTGTATCATGATTGTAATTTGGATGTATTCCTTCTCTCATTATCTTCACCTCTTTCGAACATACTTACCCGTATTGTCAACTACTTGATTATAGCATAATTTAAAACTTTAAGTCAATAAATTTAAAGCCTAGTGTAGAAATTTCCAACAATATTTATTAAAGCTTAATTTGATTTACAATTAATTATGGATTAAAATAAATTATACGATTTCGTAATAATGAAAACATCATAATATATAGGGATCGAATGTGAAAAATTAAGATGAAATTTATTAAGAAAACTCCAAAGGCTTTGACGATGGAGTTTTAACCATAATTCTTCATTTTTCATTCTTAATTTTTAATTCATAGAAAAGAACTTTTGTTATGGAAATTAAAATCAAGTATAAACTAATTTTTTATTGGCCCTATAGTTATGTTTTTGTGCTAAAAAGTGGAGGTAGTTATAATGAGCAAACTTTATTTTAGATATGGTGCTATGAATTGTGGAAAATCAACAAATTTATTACAGGTAGCTCATAATTATGAAGAAAGAGGTATGAAAATACTTATAGTAAAACCTAAAACTGATACTAAAGGAGGAAATAAGGTAGTTTCACGATTAGGGGTTACAAGAGAAGCGGACCTTTGGGTACCAAGTGATGTAAACTTATATGATGAAATAGGTAGATATATAGAAGAGAAGGGCCCTATAGATTGCATATTAGGAGATGAAGTGCAATTTTTTAAAGCGAAACAAATTGATGAACTTTTTGAGATTGCAGTTAAAATGGACATACCAACTATATGTTATGGATTAAGAACAGACTTCCAAATGAGAGGCTTTGAGGGAAGTGAGAGATTATTACTTTTAGCACACAGTTTAGAAGAATTAAAAACTATCTGTAATTGTGGGAAGAAAGCTCTATTAAATGGAAGAATGATTAATGGAAAGTTCGTTTTTGAAGGTGAGCAGATTGCTATAGATAAAGAAGACAATATAGGATATGAGGCACTTTGCCCAAAATGCTATTTTGAATATAAAGGTAAATACGAGAAGGAAAAATAGTTAAACGAAGTATCGTAGAACTTTATGTATATTAAGTAAGTACTATAAAATAAAGAAAATAAATAGGCAGGTGTTTATGTGAATAAGGATTTAAGCTTAAAAAAGAGAAAAACTTCCGTGGGAGGGCAAGCTGTAATAGAAGGAGTTATGATGAGAGGGGCTAAAGGCATAGCTACTGCTGTACGGGTTACTAACGGAGAAATTGAAGTTGAAAGTAAAAGTTATGTAAGTAATACCAAAAAAAATAAGCTATTATCTCTACCTATAATAAGAGGATTTGTATCTTTAATTGAATCTTTAATTATAGGAATAAAAAGCCTTAACTATTCAGCATCATTATTTGAAACAGAAGAAGAGGAAGAAAGTAAATTTGATAAATGGTTTGACAGAGTCTTTAAGGATAAAGGGCAGGATATAATACTTGGAATTTCACTGATAATATCTCTTGGTTTTTCAACACTATTATTTTTTATACTCCCAACTTTTTTAGCTAATGTTACCAAAATCTATATAAAAGATAGTCCTCTAATATTAAACATGGTAGAAGGAATAATAAGAGTAACTATATTTTTTATATATATTGTAGCAATAGGAAAAATGAAGGATATACAAAGGGTTTACATGTATCATGGTGCAGAACATAAGTCAATTGCTTGCTATGAAAGCGGAGAAGAGTTGACAGCAGAAAATGCTAAGAAATTTAGCAGATTACATCCAAGATGCGGAACAAACTTCTTATTTTTAGTTATGATTATAAGCATATTAATATTTTCATTAACAGGTTGGGAATCAATATCACAAAGAATTATTTCTAGAATATTATTGCTTCCAGTAGTGTCTGGTGTAACTTATGAAATTATAAGATTTTTGGGAAAAAGCGAAAGTAAATTATCAAGAATTATTGCAAAACCAGGGCTTATGCTCCAAAATCTAACTACTAAAGAGCCAGATTTAGAAATGATAGAGGTAGCAATAAAAGCTTTAAAGAAAGCAGAAGGAATAGAAGATGAAGCATTAAGTGAGGTAGCTTATGAAAATAGCGACATTATTGACTAAAGGTTATGAAATATTAAAAGACAATCGAATTGAAAGTTACATGATAGATGCTAATCTTTTACTTTGCCATGTTTTGAAGGTAGAAAAACTGTATATAATGATGAATAGAGATATTGAGGTTTCTAAAGAAGATGAAGAGGAATTTCTATCTCTCATAAAGCTTAGAAGTGAAAAAATGCCTATAAAATATATACTAGGAAGTTCAGAATTTATGGGGTTAGATTTTCGTGTTAAAGAAGGAGTTTTAATTCCAAGGCCAGACACGGAAATATTAGTAGAAGAATGTATAAAAATTATAAAAGAAAATAATCTTAAATGTATATGCGATGTTTGTTCGGGCAGTGGTGCAATAGGAATTTCTATTGCACATTACATAAGTAATTCAAATGTTATTCTTTATGATATAAGTGAAGTGGCGTTAGAGATAACAGAGAAGAATATAGAAGAGTTAGGGGTAAGAGAGCGATGTAAAGTCTATTATAGCAATTTATTAAATAGAGGAATAGAAGAAAAGAAAACCTTTGATATGATAGTTTCTAATCCACCTTATATAAGAAAGGATGAAATTGAAACTTTAATGGAGGATGTTAAAAATTATGAACCGCATCTAGCGTTAGATGGTGGAGATGATGGTTTAGATTTTTATAGAACAATTACTTTAGAAAGTAAATATACTTTAAAAAGTGGAGGATATCTAGCCTTTGAAATAGGTCATGACCAGAAAGAAGCAGTGATAAAAATTTTAAAGGAAAATGGGTTTGAAAATATCTATTCTTTAAAAGACTTATACCAAAATGATAGAGTTGTAATTGGGCAAGTATTTTAGAAAACTTCTAGTATATTTTACTAATTATTTTAGCTTAGAATCACAGTGAAATTTTTATTTCACAAATTGCAAACAAATTATTTTATTGGTATAATGATATGATGTAGAATAATAACGTTTAGATGTTTACGATAAATTAAACTAGATTTTAGATAAATTTAAATTGATTATACGGAGTGATAATTTTATGTTAGATAGATTGGATTTTATTGAAAATAAATATGATGAACTTTCAAACAAGATAAGTGACCCATCTGTTATGGCTAACCAAAAAGAATGGCAAAAGCTTTGTAAAGAACATTCTGAGCTTGAAGCTGTTGTAACAAAATATAGACAATATAAAACTTCTGTAGAAGATTTGGATACTAATAAAGAAATGTTAAATGAAGAATCAGATAGAGAAATGAGAGAAATGATTCAAGAAGAAATAAAAGGACTTAATGAATCAATAGAAACATTACAAGAAGAATTAAGGATTTTATTATTACCTAAAGATCCTAATGATGATAAAAACGTGTTTATAGAAATAAGAGGAGGAGCTGGTGGAGACGAAGCTGCACTATTTGCTGCAAATCTTTTTAGAATGTACACAAGATATGCTGAAAGAAATAGATGGAAAGTTGAAATGATGAGTGCAAATGAAACTGATATTGGCGGTTTCAAAGAAGTTGTATTCATGGTTAAAGGTGATAAGGCTTATAGTAAGCTTAAGTACGAAAGTGGAGTTCACAGAGTACAAAGAGTTCCAGATACAGAGTCAAGTGGAAGAATTCACACATCAACAGCTACTGTTGCAGTTCTTCCTGAGGTTGATGATGTTGATCTTGAAATTAATATGAACGATATAAGAGTAGATGTGTTTAGAGCATCAGGAAATGGTGGACAGTGCGTTAATACTACTGACTCAGCAGTAAGAATGACTCACATACCAACAGGACTTGTAGTATCATGCCAAGATGAAAAATCTCAGCTTAAAAATAAGGAAAAAGCACTTAAAATACTAAGAGCTAGATTATTTGAAGCAGCAGAGGCTGAAAGACTTGCAGGTATAGCTGAAGACAGAAAAAGTCAAGTTGGTACAGGGGATAGAAGTGAAAGAATTAGAACCTATAATTATCCTCAAGGAAGAGTAACAGATCATAGAATAGGTTTAACACTATATAAATTAGAAGCATTCCTTGATGGAGATATAGACGAGATGTTAGACGGATTGATCACAACTGACCAAGCAGAAAAAATGAAAGCAATGGGAAATAATGATTAAAAATTAGATATCTTAAAAATAACTAGCTGATATTTTAGTATATTTTATATAATAGAATATTTCTAGCAATATGCTTACTAAATTGTTATGTTTTAATTAGCTAAATTAATTTATTATTATGGGGTGTGAGATTATGGACATAAATAAAGCTCTTAAGAAGCAAAAAAAATCTTATAAAAGGTTTATGCTGTCTATGGGCTTTATTTTTATTTTATTGCCAATAGTATTATTTTACTCTAAAAAGTTTAATATCTTTTTTATTATATATTTATTAGTAACGGAATTTTTAATATTTCAAGCTATGTTAATAAGATGTAATGAAAATTATTTAGAGTTTAGACGGAAGGATGATAGACTTTTTATTGAAACAGGAATATTAAAAATTAAATATAGTATCCTAATAGATAAGATTGCAATAGTTCATGCTATTCCAAGTGATAAACATTTTAATATTATGATTATAACCAAAACAAGGGTTAGAAATAAAAGGGTTTATCAAATAGGTCCTAAATTTTTGCGAAAACAACGAACAGTAGCAAAATATTATAGTAGAGTAAGATTGCTAGAGGAAGATCCATATTTTTACTTTATAATTAGAAAAGGTGGAATTAAAAAGTATATTTTACTTGAGTATTTATATAAGATGTGTGTAAATGCGGTTTTCACTGATAGTGCAGTAGAAATAATAAAAGAATGCAGAAGATAAGAATAAATTTCCCTAACCTAAAATAAATTGATAGTAATAGAATTGGTAATAATAGTTTATAGTTTACATTTAAAAATCTGATTTATATTTTTATATCAGGGCCTAAAATAGACTAATATACTAATTACTTTTAAAGATACATTATAAAGAAAGTATTAGAAATGTAAATTATTAATTGTTATGGGGTTAGGGGGACGCACATGAAAACTGTAATTTATATAGGTTTATTTTCTGCTTTAGTGTCACTTGCAGGAACACTTTTAGGTGCAGCACTAGGAGTCTTTATAAAGAATCCTTCTGCAAAGTTAATGGGAACAATTTTAGGAGTAGCTACAGGTATTATGGTATCCATAGTTTTTTTAGAGCTAATACCGGAAGCCTTAAATTATAATGGATTTATTGATACTTTATTGTTTGTTTCGTTTGGTATAATAATTATATTATTAACCGATATGCTAAGTAAGGAAACAAGCCTTCATAAAGATACACATATGAAAGTTGCTTTTTTAATGGCGCTAGGTATTATGCTTCATAATTTCCCAGAAGGGCTTATTATGGGGTTTGGCTTTTTAAAAGAAGCAGATTTAGGTATAAAGATGAGCATATTGATTTCAATTCATGATATGCCTGAAGGACTTGCTATGGCCACTCCTCTTATTATTTCAGGAGTTAAGCCTTCTAAAATATTGTTCTACGCTTTTTTAGTTGCATTACCGACAACTATAGGAGCATGGCTAGGAATTATCTTAGGAACCATTTCACAATCAATATTAGGAAAGTGCCTAGCTTTTGCCAGTGGTGTAATGCTTTATGTTATTTTTGGTCAAATGTTGCCAGAAAGTAATGAACTAACAGATAATTTTACTACTACCTTATCAATACTTGGTGGTATAGTTTTAGGATTTATAATGTTAAATGTAATTTAGGAGAATAAACGTATGGAAACAAAGGTTGCGAATTTAGTTGAAGAAAATATAGATAAAGATATAATGAAGGAAGCAGGAAATGTGATAAAAGATGGAGGAACTGTAGTTTTTCCCACAGAAACTGTATATGGATTAGGGGCAAATGCATTAGATACAGAAGCAGTAAAAAAGATATTTATTGCTAAAGGCCGTCCTCAAGATAATCCTCTTATTGTTCATGTAGCAGATTTTGATATATCTCCTTATGTCAAAAATGTGCCAGAGGTTGCTAAGGAGATAATGAATAAGTTTTGGCCAGGACCTATAACTATACTATTTGAAAAAAGTGATATGATTCCAGAGGCTACAAGTGCAAATCTTCCAACTATAGGCATAAGAATGCCGTCAAATGAAATTGCACTTAAGCTTATAAAGGCAGCTAACACTCCTATAGCAGCACCTTCTGCTAATATTTCAGGCAGACCTAGCCCTACTGATTTAGAAAGCTGTATAGAGGATTTAGGAGGAAAAGTTGATTACATCTTAGGTGGGACTAGAAGTGAAGTGGGTTTAGAATCTACTATTGTAGATTGCACATCATCACCGCTTTGTATATTAAGGCCAGGCGGCATAACCATAGAAATGCTTCAAGAGATTGATAAAGATGTCTATATAGATCCTAGTGTAACTTCAAAGCCTACAGAAGAATTTAAGCCTAAGGCGCCAGGAATGAAGTATAGACACTATGCACCTAAGGCTCCAGTAAAAGTATTTAATGGAGATATTAAAAAAACTATTGCAAAAATCAACGAAATGATGTTAAATTATATAGAAAATAATAAAAAGGTAGGAGTAATGGCTACAGATGAAACTATAGAAAATTATAAGTTAGGTACTGTGGTATCTTTAGGAAGTAGAGAAAATTTAGAGGATGTAGCAAAAAACCTATTTAAAGTTT
The DNA here is from genome assembly GCF_002455975.1 of Clostridium sp. UBA6640. Lineage (GTDB taxonomy): Bacteria > Bacillota > Clostridia > Clostridiales > Clostridiaceae > Clostridium_J. The sequence continues at coordinate 6,326 of NZ_DKLM01000157.1, read as the reverse complement.
TAAGAAGTTTTGATCATAGTGATGTTGATGTTATACTTTGTGAGGCATTTACAGAAGAAGGTGTAGGCCTTGCAATTATGAATAGATTAAACAAAAGTGCTGGTTTTGATATAATAAATCTATGATTAAAATAATTGAGATTAGAGAGTAAGAATAAAAGTTATCTTAAAGTTTCGATTTACTTTAAGATTATTGATTATAATTGTATAAATTTTAAAAGGAGGAGTAATTATGAAGATATTATTTATCTGTACAGGAAATACCTGTAGAAGTAATATGGCAGAAGCGCTTTTCAATCATCATTGCAAATTAGAAAATGTATCTGCAATTTCAGCAGGTTTATTTATTAATCCTTCTTCTAAAACCTCAATGCATACCTCAAATCTTTTGAAAAATAAGTATAAAATTGATATTAGTAGCAGAGATGCAGTTCAATTGAATATTGATATATTAGAACAAGCTGACTTGGTTTTAACCATGACAACCTATATGAAAACTTATTTGACTACGGAGGTACAGCAGTTTAGGAATCGGGTATTTACCTTCAATGAGTATATAGGAAAGTCAGGAGATGTAATTGATCCTTTTGGAGGAGATATTGACATATATTCTAAAACCTTTAATGAATTAGAGGAGAATGTTCTATTACTTATTGAGAAAATAGAAAAAGATACTAGTATTTAACTAATATCTTTTTTTTATAATAATAAATAGAAAACAATAAAGTTCGGAGGTGCAAATATGAGAATAGCATTAGGTAGTGATCATGGTGGATTGGGCTTAAAAAATGAAATTATAAAGCATTTACAAGCTAAGGGGCATGAATTACAGGACTTTGGAACTAACACATCAGACTCTTGTGACTATCCAGATTATGCATTAAAAGTAGCTGAAGAAGTAGCAGCTAAAAACTTTGATTTTGGAATATTGATTTGCGGTACAGGTATAGGAATAAGTATAGCTGCAAACAAGGTTCCAGGAATAAGAGCAGCTCTTTGCAGTGATACTTTTAGTGCTCATGCAACAAGAGAGCATAATAATGCAAATATATTAGCTTTAGGGGAGAGAGTTGTTGGCAAGGGCTTAGCTCTTGATATAGTCGATACTTTCCTAGATGCTAAATTTGAAGGCAATCGTCATCAAAACAGAATTGATAAAATTTCAGAAATAGAAAAAAAATACAACAAGTAGGAGGCAAAATTCATGAGTAAAGTAACACAAATAACACATCCATTAATACAACACAAATTAGCTATTATAAGAGATAAAAATACAGGTGCGAAGGACTTTAGAGAGCTAGTTGAAGAAATAGCTATGCTTATGGCTTATGAGGTTACTCGTGACATACAAGTTGAAGATGTTGAGATAGAAACTCCAATATGTAAAACAACTTGTAAAATGCTTTCAGGTAAGAAGCTTGCAATAGTTCCAATATTGAGAGCGGGATTAGGTATGGTTGATGGAATGCTTAAACTTATACCAGCTGCTAAAGTAGGTCATATAGGAATGTATAGAGATGAAGAAACATTAATGCCAGTAGAGTATTTCTGCAAATTACCGCAGGATATAGAAGAAAGAGATGTAATTGTAACAGATCCAATGCTAGCTACTGGCGGTTCAGCTATAGATGCAATTTCTGCATTAAAGAAAAGAGGAGCTAAGAATATAAGACTTATGTGCTTAGTTGCTTCACCAGAAGGAGTAGAAGCTGTTCAAAAGGCTCATCCAGAGGTTGATATATATATAGCAGGACTTGATGAAAAATTAAATGATAAAGGATACATAGTACCAGGTCTTGGAGACGCAGGAGATAGGCTTTTCGGAACAAAATAATTAATTGTAATTAGTAAACTGCTGGCAAAATAAATATGCCAGCAGTTTTTATTTATGCATTTTAATACTTTCCACTATCTTCATAACATCTCCACATGTGCTCTTTATAATAATTATTAGAATCAGAGAAATAAAAATAATTAATGATTTTAGCATTATAATTAAAACTATTGAATCTACGACTTAAGTCAATCCGCAATTGAGGGCATTTTTCAGCAAAAGTTTGGAAATTTAAGACTAATTTATTTTTGAAGCGGTATAGTGATTTTTATTAAAAAATCTATTAAAGAAATTAGTTTAACTAAAACTAATACCAACCATAATTGTCAATTGTCCATCGTCAATTTTCCATTGACTAAGTTGTACATTAACTTTTGAATAGCCTATATATGGAGGTATAAAATGGGGATATTTTCATTTATTAAAAAAAGTAAAGAGGTACAAGAAGAGAAAAAGTCAAACTTTAGCATTATAATATCATCTACAGTATTAAATGACGTTATAATTCTTTTAAACAAGCAAAATAAAACTGCTATAAGGATTGTAGCTACTGGCTTCTGCTGAAGTGGGAGTAAATTTGATATTGTTCTGGATGAACAAAAAGAAAATGATTTAATAGTAGAACAAGATGGAGTAAAATTTGTTGTCAATAATAACTATAAAAATATTATAGGAACAGCAGAAATAGTAAAGGTAGGCAATAAAATTACTTTGAAAAATCATTAATAAATATATTCAATATATATTTTACTTAACCTAATTGAAAGCGTAATTCGTTAAAGAATTACTTTTTTATTTTTTTATGAATATCTTATTCACCATGTGATAAATATGTATTATATAATTTTTGAGACATTTTATTTATATAAAAAAGAAGAAATAAAAAGTATTATTAGATATTCATATATAGTTTCAATATCAATGACTTATATCACGATTTTCCTTAGAATAAAATCATTTTTTAAAAATACATGATTTTTAATCTCCTCCACATCTTTAATAGTATACATACTTATTTTTTAGCTGATTTTCTTTATTTATGAATATCGTAGATAAATATGGAAAAACTATCTTAATATAAGTGGAATTTTATTTATTAAAGATTTATATAAAGGAGAGAATCGCATGGAGTATATATCGAGAATTGGAGTAAATACCACTAGAAAAGAAGCTTGGGCTAAGGTTACTGGTGCTGCAAAATATAATGATGATACAACAACCTCCAATATTTTACATGCTAAAATGCTTACAAGTTCTCATGCTCATGCCATTATAAAATCAATTGATACTTCACAGGCATCAAAAGCTACTGGCGTTCAAGCTATAATCACTGGTGAGTATTATCCTGTACTAAGTGGTTCTGTAATTGAAGACAGGCCTCCTATTGCAAAAGATAAGGTAAGATATTTTGGTGAACCTGTAGCTGTAGTGGTAGCAAATAGTGAGGACGAAGCAATGAAAGCTGTACAGCTTATAAAGGTTGTTTATGAGCCATTGCCTGTAGTAAATTCAATAGGTGATTCTATAAAACCATCTGCTACACTAATACATGAAAATCTGGAACAATATCATCGTACAATTGATAATGTATCCCCTAAGCCTAATTCAAATATCGCCGACCATGTGAAGATTAGAAAAGGAAATATGAGCACAGGATGGGAAGAAAGCGATGTTATTATAGAATCAAGTTTTTCACTTCCACAATGCGACCATATTGCTATGGAAACTCGAAATGCTAAAGCTCAAATATTACCAGATGGAAATGTAATAATATATACCTCTTCTCAAGAGCCTTTTTCGGTGAAAAAGAGATTAAGTAAACTTTACAATATACCTGAAGGTAATATTATTGTTCGAGTTCCTTTAGTTGGAGGAGCTTTCGGTGGAAAAGCTACTGTTCAACTTGAAATTATAGCATATCTTGCCTCAAAAGCTGTTGGAGGAAGGATGGTTAAAATAGCAAACTCTCGAGAAGAAGACATAACTACATCATCATGCAAAATAGGAATTGAGGCTAAACTTAAAATAGGTACTACTGAAGATGGTTTAATAAAAGCTTTAGAGTGTACTTACCATGTAGATTGTGGTGCTTATGCTGATACTGGCCCACGTATGGCAAAAGCAATAGCTGTTGATTGTACTGGTCCATATAATATTGAAAATGTATGGTGTGATGCATTTTCAATATATACTAATCATACATATGTTACATCTTATAGGGGTTTTGGCCATGTAGAATTCACTTTTTGTATTGAAAGAATTTTAGATAAAGTAGCAACTTCAATAGGGATAGATCCTTTAGAATTGAGAATGAAGAATGCTATATGTCCTGGAAATTTTTCACCAACACAAGATAAAATGACACTAAGTAATGTAGGTAACTTAGCAAGTTGTATATCAAAATTAAAAGAGGTAATTAATTGGCAGGAAGGTACAAGGCTAGAAGTAGACAACGGTATGATAAGGGCTAAAGGAGTGAGCTGCTTTTGGAAAACATCTACCGCGCCAACCAACGCCTCATCTGGTGTTATTATTACTCTAAATACTGATGGTAGTGCAAATCTTAATTTCTCTGCAGTGGAAATTGGACCTGGAATGAAGACTACCATAGCTCAGATATTTGCAGAAAAGATGAAGATGGATATAAACAAAGTTCATGTAGTTATGAACGTAGATACTCAAACTTCACCTAAGCATTGGAAGACAGTCGCAAGTATGACAACTTTTATGATAGGAAATGCAGCTATTGATGCTGCAGAAGATCTAATGCAACAATTACGAGAGCTTGGAGCTATAGTGCTTAAATGTACTCCAAAAGATTTAGAAGTCGAAAATGAAAAGGTATATTTAAGAGATGATCCTGAAATATATGTATCATTTAAAGATCTAGTTTATGGATATGAATATCCTGGAGGAACATCTATAGGAGGACAAATGGTTGGACGTGGTAGTTACATTATGAAACATTTGACCAAATTAGATAAAGAGACAGGAAAAGGTAAGGTTGGAGTATCATGGACGGTAGGTGCTCAAGCTGTAGAAATAGAATATGATCCTAAGAAATATACTTATAGATTATTAAAAGCTGCAACTGTTATTGATGTAGGCAAGGTAATTAATCCTAAAACTGCTAGAGGACTTATAATGGGCGGTATGAGTATGGGCTTAGGATTGGCTACTAGAGAAGAGTTTTTATACAATGATGCTGGCATATTAGAAAATACTTCTTTACGTACTTATAAACCAATTCACTATGGGCAAAATCCTAAATATATAGTAGATTTTATAGAAACTCCTCAAATAGATGCTCCTTTTGGTGCTCGTGGTATGGGAGAGCATGGTATTCTAGGAATATCAGCTGCTTTTGCTAATGCTGTATCATTAGCAGCACAATCGGATTTTGATAAACTGCCGATATCACCTGAATTAATATGGAAAACTAAGACTGGAGGTAAATATGATCCCCTTTGATTTTGAATATTATAAACCAGAAACTGTAGAAGAAGCTGTTAATTTATTCGATAAATTAAATTCTATAGGGAAAGAACCAATATATTATGGTGGAGGAACTGAATTTATTAGCATGGCAAGAGTGCATAATGTATATGCAGGAGCAGTCATTGATATTAAAGGTATTTTAGAATGTACTAAACAAGAATTGAAAAATGACGAATTGATAATTGGTTCTGCTGTGACACTTACTAATATTGCAGAATCAAACCTTTTTCCATTGCTTAGTTTAACAGTTAAAAGGATAGCTGACCATACAATACAGGATAAGATAACATTAGGAGGAAACTTAGCTGGAACTATTATATATAAAGAAGCTATGCTACCTCTTATGGTATCGGAAAGTGAGATAGTAGTAGCAAGCATTAGTGGAAAAAGGCGTATTCCTCTAAAAGACATATTTAATAAAAGAATTGAACTTACTAAAGGTGAGCTCATTGTGCAAGTAATTATAAAATCTAAATTTATTTCGCTTCCATGCATACATGTAAAAAGAACAAAAAATGAAAAGATAGACTATCCTTTGATTACAATAGCAGCATTAAAAAATGATAATAGAATCAATATTGCTTTTAGTGGATTATGTGAATATCCATTTAGAAATTATCTAATAGAAGACATTTTAAATAACAACTTGCTTTCTGCAGATGAAAGAACAAGTAAAATTATTAATAGTATATCTGATAATATAACAAATGATATTAGTGGTTCCTCTGAGTATAGAAAGTTTATGCTCCATACAATGCTATGTGAAGTATTAGAAGAGTTTAAGGAGATGAGAAATAGTTACTAAATTTATTAAAATCAGTGTAAAAATGTGTTGAAATATACTCATAAGAAGGATGTGAGTATATTAAATGAACCATATTACAAATTATAAACCAAAGGAGGATAAGGAAATTGAAAAGAGCTTACAAGATGGAGATTAAACCTACTTTAGAACAAAAAATAAAAATACATTAAACCATAGGCATATCAAGGTT
>NZ_DKLM01000158.1 GCF_002455975.1 Clostridium sp. UBA6640 | reverse complement strand
TTTTTCATTTTTAATTATTAATTCTTAATTTTCAAGGTGTTAAGCTATTTTTATAGAAAATTTATTTTCCCAGTATATTTTAAGTTTTTATATTATATGACTATAAAAGCGTGACTAAAAGTCACGCTTTTATAATGGTACAATAACCTTCATGCCATTTTCAATTAACTCAAACTCTGCTTCAGTTTGTCTGAAAAGTTCTCCATCAGCATTCAATATAAATTCTCTGTCGCCTTTAACAGTTATTTTCTTGCCATAGTAGTAATTTACTTCTTCTATGTTTTCAAGATCACCTTTTAGTGCTTTTGGGATAGATTTAAGTATAGTAAATAAATTTGGACGCTTTACGATACAAATGTCAAGTAGTCCATCTTTCATATCAGCTTTAGGTGCTATCATAACTCCTCCACCATAGCATTTTCCATTACATGCAGCTAATAAAAATGTTGACTCTTTTATATATTGTTCTCCGATTTTAATACTCATATTTATAGATTTAAAGTTAAAGGCTGTATAAATTATACTTAATATGTAGGCAAAGGAACTAGGAATAAATCTTCTATTTTTAAACATTCTAGCATTATAGACAACCTCAGCATCAAAACCTACAGAAGCTATATTAATAAAATATCTATCATTTGATTTAGCAAGGTCAATATAGTGTTCTTGTCCACTTATTAAGGAATCTAAAATATCTTCGAAATCTTTATTTTTATATAATGTTCTTACAAAGTCATTACCTGTACCTGTAGGGATGACACAAAGAACACTATCACTTCCAATTAAACCATTTAAAACTTCGTTGATGGTACCATCTCCACCAACTGCAAAAACCCTATATGTGCCCTTTGAAGTATACTCTTTAGCTATTTCTATAGCATGATTTTTATACTCGGTGATTTCTATAATATATTCTTCTTGTAAATCATCGAAGTACTCTTTAATTTTATCTATATATTCTAAAGAACGTCCTTTCCCTGCAATTGGATTAATTATAAATAAGTTTTTCATGATGTCCCCCTAATCTTTTATTTATAATTTATTTTAACTTAAATCATCAAGAGATACAATTTTTCATGCTATTTTAATAAATCATGAAATTTTAAGTCAAGTTAAAAATAATTTATGGATGAGAAAAAATAAAATATGATATCTATAGTAAAATATTAGGAATATTTTACTATAGATAAAGAAATAATAAGAATAAAAAGTAGATGGGAGTGTTTTTATATGGTGAAAAAGGCGGAGAAAGGTATGCATGAAAAAGCTATGAAGAAGGCTAGAAACCTTTTAGAACAAAGTGTAGGAATCACTGAAATCATGGATATTACTGGACTATCAGAAGAAGATATATTAAAAGAACAACAGAAAATGAGAAGATAAAAAGGCACCTTTTGTAGGTGCCTTTTAAAATGAAATTAATATTTAAAGATTTGTTTAAAAGAAATTATTCAGTAATTGTATTTATAAAGAATTTTAAGTAACCTGTTATAAAAAAATATGGTATTATAAAATAAATTATAATTTTTAAATTTAATATAAAGGATGTGAAAGAATAGGTTAGCATATGGATAGGTATTTTTCAAGAGTTTTGAGAGGGATTTTAAGGAGAATTATTGATGAAAAGAATAGGCATGAGAAATATTAAGACAGCATTATCTGTAGGACTATGTATAATTCTTTTAAGAATATTGAGGTTTGATTCACCTTTTTATGCTTGTATTGCAGCAGTTATAACAATGCAAACCACCGTTGAAAATTCTTTTCAAACTGGAAAGAATAGACTGATAGGGACAACTATTGGAGCTATTATTGGCATTATATTTTCTTATATTGCACCCCATAGCGGCATATTAACAGTAATAGGAGTGAGCTTAATTATATATATCACAAATATTCTTCATGAAAATAAATCTGCTAATATTGCTTGTGTAGTATTTTTAGCCATAATGATAAATCTTAAAACTATATCGCCACTTCAATATGGTATTAATAGATTTATTGAAACTGCTATTGGTATTATAGTAGCTGTAATTGTTAATAGATATATTTGTCCTTATAATATAATTAAAGATGAAAAGACAGAGAAGCTAAATAATGAAAATACTGAAATTATAGAGAATCACTCAAAAGAAGATAAAAATGCTAAATAAAGTTAGAATTTTAATATAAGATTTTTATTCATATAGATGTTATAATGTTTACATAAATAACATCTAATTATGCTTAAAATTGAGTTAATATATTTAATTTGTTAAAAATATAAGCTGCAGAATTTAGTTTATATGTATTAAAGTATAAAAATATGCTACTTTTAGTAAATATGTAGTGTATTTTAAAATACTAGAATAATTCAAGGATTATGTTTTTACATAATCCTTGTTTGATTTATGGTAATATTATAAAATATTTTTAATATATTTAAAAAGTAAGTATTAAAAGGGTATCTTGTTCACTATAATAAAAAATATAGTGAAAAATTTTATAAAACTATAGACAAGTTAATTAAGTTAGAGTATATTGATAATCAAGAATAGTGTTAAAAAATTCTGCAGTGATAATAAAGAGGTGCGAAGTTGAAAAAGGATATTGGAAATAAAATAAAAGAATTAAGAGCAAACAAGAAGATGACACTAAGGGAATTAAGTGAAGGTACAGGTCTATCTATTGGATTTTTATCGCAGCTTGAGAGGGGACTTACCAGTATTGCTACAGATTCATTGATGAAAATTGCAGAAGCTTTAGATGTAGATTTAAATTACTTTTTTTCAAGTCCAAAACGTAAACCAAGGATGATATTGAGAAGTTATGAAAAAGAGGTTTTTAAAATTGATAACAGTATGTTTATAAATTATAACTTAACTACTGATGGCCACGATAAAGAACTTTTACCAAGATTAATAGAAGTACTTCCTAATAATACGAACGAAAGCTTAAGTCAATATAAACATGAAGGAGAAGAGTTTATATATGTATTAGAAGGAACATTAACTTTATTTATAAATAATGAACAATATGACTTATATCCAGGAGATAGTGCTCATTATAGCTCATCAATTATGCATAATTATGCTAACTACACAAATAAGATGGTGAGAATTTTGGAAGTAAGTACTCCAAATCATTTTAAAGACAAGGAGTGATGTTATTGGAGAGCGCCTTAATAACAAACATACAAAAGTGTTCAGTACACGATGGTCCTGGAATACGTACTACTGTATTTTTTAAGGGGTGTCCATTAACTTGTTTATGGTGCCATAATCCTGAAACACAAAGATATACAAAAGATATTATGTACAGCAATGAAAAATGTTCACTTTGTGGGCAATGTGAAAAAAGATGTCCTAATAAGGCTATTTCAATTAGTGAAAAAATAGTATGCACAAATCTAGAAAAGTGTGACTTTTGCGAAAAATGTATGGATTTTTGTGTAAATAATGCTAGAGAAGTTATAGGTAAAGAATATACAGTAGAAGAATTAATTAAAGAAGTAGATAAAGATAAGATTTTTTATGAGCAATCTGGTGGCGGAGTTACTTTATCTGGTGGAGAAGTGATGATGCAAATTGAGTTTGTAGAAGCATTTGTAAAAAGATGTAGAGATAAAGGTATATCCGTGGTAGTAGATACCTGTGGATATACAAGTTTTGAGAATTATAAAAGAATATTAGACTATGTAGATATATTTTTATATGACCTAAAATTAATTAATTCACAAAAGCATGAGAAGTTTATAGGAAAGCCAAATAAGCTTATAATAGAGAATTTACAAAAGCTTTGTGAATATGGAGCAAAGATTAATATAAGAATACCACTCATTGAAGGAGTTAATACTGATGAGGACAACATCAATGAAACAATAAAATTTCTCCAAAGTTTAAACATTAAAGAAGTAAATTTATTACCATACCATGATATTGGCATGCACAAATATACAAAGCTTAATATGTTCTATAAACAAGAACATATGTCAAAGCCTAGCGAGAAAAAAGTTGAAGAAATTAAAAAGGTTTTTGAAAAGTATAATTACCATGTTAAAATTGGAGGTTAAAATATTATGGAAAGAGGTATAAATAAAAGGGTCAAGAAATTGAGAGGACAAAGTACAACTATAGCTCCACATATTTCTATTGAAAGGGCGAGGTTATTTACAGAAGCTTATAAAAAATATGAAGGCTCAGTTGAAACTCCTATTTTAAGAGCATTAGCTTTTAAATATTTTATGGAAAACAGGGAGCTTTGTATAAATGAAGATGAATTAATAGTTGGAGAAAAAGGCCAAGGGCCTCAAAGTGCACCAACTTTTCCGGAACTTTGTTGTCACACCATGGAAGATTTAGAGGTTATGAATTCAAGAGAGAAAATATCTTTTAATGTTAGTGATGAAGTTAGAAAAACACAGGAAGAATTAATTATTCCATATTGGTGTAACCGTTCAATAAGAGAAAAAATATTAGCTAATATGACAGCAGAGTGGAAGGCTTGTTATGAAGGTGGATTATTTACAGAATTTATGGAGCAGAGAGCACCAGGGCATACCGTTGCTGATGGAAAAATATATATAAAAGGATTTTTAGATTTTAAAGAAGATATAAAAAAATCTATTGAAAAGATAGACTATAAAAATGATAAAAAAGCATTTGATAAGAAAATAGAGCTTGAAGCGATGGCTATATGTTGTGATGCTATAATTATATATGGAAAGAGATATGCTAAATATGCAAGGGAACTTGCTAATAAAGAAACTAACGAAAATAGGAAATTAGATTTATTAATAATTGCAGAAAATTGTGATATGGTTCCAGCTCATGCACCAAAAACTTATCATCAAGCATTGCAAATGTATTGGTTCGTTCATGTTGGTGTGACCACTGAACTTAATATTTGGGATGCATTTTCTCCAGGAAGATTGGATCAACACATTTATCCATTTTATGAAAAAGAGTTAGAAGAGGGAAAAATAACCTATGAAAGAGCAAGAGAACTATTAGAGTGTTTTTGGATTAAGTTTAATAATCAGCCAGCACCACCAAAAGTTGGAATAACACTAAAAGAAAGTGGTACCTATACAGATTTTGTTAATATTAATACAGGTGGAATTACTGAAGAAGGATATGATGGAGTTAATGATATAAGCTATCTAATTTTAGATGCCATGGATGAGATGAAATTATTGCAGCCAAGTTCAAATGTTCAAATCAGTAGAAAAACCCCTAATAAGTTTTTAAGAAGGGCTTGCGAAATATCTAGAAGAGGATGGGGACAGCCAGCTTTCTATAATACTGAAGCAATAGTTCAAGAACTTATGGAAATGGGAAAATCAATTGAAGATGCTAGACAAGGTGGATCAAGTGGTTGTGTTGAAACAGGAGCTTTCGGAAAAGAATCTTATAATTTAACTGGATATTTAAATATACCTAAAATTCTCCAATTAACATTATATAATGGTTTTGATAAAATATCTGGTAAGCAAATTGGGTTAGAGCTTGGATATGCCGAAGATTTTAAAACTTTTGATGAGCTATTTGAAGTTTTTAAAAACCAGTTGCATTATATTATTGATATAAAAGTTCAAGGGAGTAATGTAATTGAAGCTATATATGCAAAACATATGCCTTCACCATTTTTATCAATAATAATTGATGATTGTATATCAAAAGGTGCAGATTATAATGATGGTGGAGCTAGATATAATACAAGTTATATTCAAGGAGTTGGAATAGGAACAGTTACTGACTGTTTAACTTCAATAAAATATAATGTATATGATAAAAAAAGAATTGACATGAAAGAGCTTATTAAAGCTATGGATAACAATTTTAATGGATATGAAGCTATTCACAATATAGTTTTAAATAAAACTCCTAAATATGGTAATGATGATGACTATGCAGACAGTATAATGAAAGATATATTTATGTCTTTTTACAAAGAAGTAGCAGGAAGATCAAATGTTAAAGGGGGAGTTTATAGAATAAATATGCTTCCTACAACTTGTCATGTTTATTTTGGAGAAGTAATGGGAGCTAGTGCAAATGGACGGCTCAAATCCAAACCTCTTTCAGAGGGGATTTCACCAGAAAAAGGTGCTGATAGAAATGGGCCAACAGCTGTTATAAAGTCAGCAGCTAAAATGGATCATTTAAAGACGGGAGGAACATTATTAAATCAAAAGTTTACTCCATCTGTTGTCAGTGGAAATGAAGGTCTTGAAAATATGTCTTCATTGATTAGAGCTTATTTTAATATGGATGGGCATCATATTCAATTTAACGTTATAGATAGAAAAACTTTAATAGATGCTCAAAATAATCCTGAGGAGCATAAAGATCTTATTGTTAGAGTTGCTGGTTATAGCGATCATTTCCATAATTTAAGTAAAGTACTTCAAGATGAAATTATTGAAAGAACAGAACAAAGTTTTTAGTGAAAGTGAGGACTAAATATGAATAAGACAATTGGATTTATTGGTTCAGGAAACATGGGAAAAGCTATGATTGGTGGGATAATTAAATCAAAGCTTGTAGAGCCAATAAAAGTTATAATTTCTGATTTAGATCAGAAGAAATTAGATGCTATACACAATGAATTTGGAGTTTTAACTACTACAGATTCTAAGGAAGTAGCAAAAAAGGCAGATATAATTATTTTAGCAGTTAAGCCAAATATTTATGATATAGTGATGGAATCTATAAAAGAGGATATCACTAAAGAAAAATTGGTAGTAACTATAGCAGCAGGCAAAACTATAGCAGATATAGAGGAGATTTTAGGCGAAGATACTAAAATTGTTAGAACTATGCCAAATACTCCAGCCTTAGTTAATGAAGGAATGTCAGTGTTGTGTGCTAATAAAAATACTACAGAAGAAGAATTAAAAGAAGTTAAAAGTATATTTGATAGCTTTGGACAATCAGAAATACTTCCAGAGTATTTAATAGATGCGGTTATAGGTGTTAGTGGCTCAGCACCAGCTTATGTTTTCATGTTTATAGAAGCTATGGCTGATGGAGCAGTTATAGGCGGAATGCCAAGAGATAAGGCCTATAAGTTTGCAGCACAAGCGGTTTTAGGATCAGCAAAGATGGTTTTAGAAACAGGGAAACATCCAGGAGAGCTTAAAGATATGGTCTGTTCTCCAGGAGGAACAACTATAGAAGCAGTTAGAACTTTAGAGTCAAAAGGCCTAAGAACAGCAGTAATAGAAGCAATTGTTGACTGCATGAATAAATCTAAAGAAATGACTAAGAGATCTTAATCATTAATTCTTAATTTTTAAGGTAGTTTATATATATAGGATTCCTTAATAAAAATTTTTTTCTATGAATGAAAGATACGAATTATGGTTAAAACTTCATGGTTAAGATCTTTGAAGTTTTTTAAAAATAAACTTCATTTTAAGAAATTCACCTTTAGTGAATNNATTCTTCATTATTAATCCTTAATTTCTAAAGGGCTAATCTGTTTTTATAGAAAAATTATTTTCCAGAGTATATATTAAGTTTTTATATTGTATCCCTATGGTAAGTATGGAAATTTACTTTATTCCAAGGGACAATTTATTGATATTCTTAAAGTGGTAGTTAGCTATCACTTTATTTTTTTGCATTTTGCACATTTTAAAAACAATTTTATTACAAAAATAAAATACAGCTAAATAACTTAGTAATATAAATAATGTATAACTTTATGAAAATTTTTTATTGATCCTCAAAATGTAATGTTTTTTTTATTCTGTCTTCGCCTAAAATTGTATTATCAAATATATCTTTTGCTATATATAAATATTCTTCTGGATTTATCATGCTAGGACTAAAATGAGTTAACCACAGTTCTTTTACATTTGCAGATTTAGCTAAATGTGCAGCTTCTGAGAATAACATATGTTTATTAGAAAGTGCTTTTTCTAAATAACTATCATCTCCATACATACCTTCACAAATAAAAAGATCTGAGTTTTTAGAAAGTATTTCAAGATTAGTACAGGGCCTAGTATCAGTGGCATAACAAATCTTTATTCCCTTTCTTTCCTCTCCTAATACCATTTCATTACTATAGCATATCCCATTAAAAAATACTTTTTCTTCATTTTGTAATTTGCTCCACAGGTCTTTAGGAACTTTGTTTTTTGTTGCCTTTATAGGGTCAAAGCGTCTTTTGCGTTTTATATAAAAAGAATAACCATTACAAGAAGTGGTATGATCTAAAGAACTAGTGTATATAATAAAATCTTCAAAATTAAAAGCTTCTCCATTTTCATTAGTCTCTATAAGATTAATTTCATAAGGGAGAATAGGAAAGAGTACAGAGAGACCTAATATAACCTCTTTCAGCCCCAGAGGACCTATTATAGTTAATGGTTCTTGTCGACCAGAATTAGCTATAGTTAAAAGAAGTCCAGGAAGTCCTATTACATGATCTCCATGAAAATGAGTAATGCATATTATATCAATAGATTTAAAACCTGTTCCTACCATTTTCATTGATACTTGAGTACCTTCACCGCAATCTATTAATATTTTACGACCTTTAATATTTAGTAAAAGAGCGGTTAAGCTTCTATCTGGAGTAGGGAGATTACCACCACAACCTAAAAGTAAAACATCTATCAAAGTATCACCTACTTTTTAATTAATTTTAGTATGCAAAATTATTATAACCAATACTATAATAATATAATATTGGCTATACTATTTATATAGGAATTAAAAAATACTTTTTAGTTTTACTTTACAACTTTATGCAATGGAGAACTGGCAATTAGTAGAGTATAATTTGCTCAAATATAATATCTTTTTAAGTTTAAATTAAATTTTTAAAAAAACTTTGCAAAAAATACTTGCACAATTTTTCTAGCTATGGTATTATAATCTTCGTCGGCAGTAGTCGACAAGATACATGCGTTTTTAGCTCAGCTGGATAGAGCAACGCCCTTCTAAGGCGTGGGCCAGGGGTTCGAATCCCTTAAAACGCACCAAATATGGTGGCCGTAGTTCAGTTGGTAGAGCACCAGGTTGTGGCTCTGGGTGTCGTGGGTTCGAATCCCATCGGTCACCCCATATTTAAGATAAGTACAAGCTATTGGATAAGTATTAATATTATTATGCGGGAGTGGCTCAGTGGTAGAGCGTCACCTTGCCAAGGTGAACGTCGCGAGTTCGAATCTCGTCTTCCGCTCCAATATGCGGGTGTAACTCAATGGTAGAGTGCTAGCCTTCCAAGCTAGTTACGAGGGTTCGATTCCCTTCACCCGCTCCAAAAAAATAGTCAAATATGACTATTTTTTTATTGCGTAAAAAATACTTTATTGAAATGTATTAGAATTTTGTAGAGATTAATAACTAATTCGTAATTTTAATAAAATATAATGTATAAATAGCTTATAATATGAGTACTGCAGATATAAATAATTAATCATTTATATTTTTAAAACTAATTTAGAGAAACATTAGATTTTTTTAATTTGAAATTCACTTAACTTTGTATTAACATCTTATATAGTGTGTCTTACTTATTTTAAGAAGAATAGTTGAAATATTTGTTATAGTTAGTATGTTAGAGGTAAAATTTATCTATAAATCGTTAATATTAATAAGTAGCCAAAGGAGAAAATATAATGGGAAATGATTTGATAAAAAATAATACACTAAGTCTTTTCTTTAAATTTGTTATACCATCAATAATAGGAATATTAGTAAACTCTCTTTATTTAATAATTGATGGAATATTTATAGGACGTGGTGTAGGAGAGCTTGCACTTGCTAGTATTAATCTTATATTTCCAGCAGCATGTGTAAATATGGCAATTGGTTCTCTATTTGGAACAGGTGCAGCGACCTTAATATCTATACGACTTGGTGAGAACAAGAAGGAAGAATCTAAAAATATATTGGGAACATCCATTTTAGCTATGATTTTAGTTTCAGCTTTTATATCTTTAATGGGATTAATGTTTTTAGAACCGATAATGAGATTTCTAGGAGCAGAAGGAGAAGTCTTAAAATTAAGTAAGCAATATGGAACTATATTATTTTTAATAGCACCTTTTCATGTAATAGCTACTGGATTAAATCCTATTACAAGATCAGATGGAAATCCTAAATTATCCATGAACATACTTATCATTGCTTCAATTTTAAATGGATTTTTAGATTGGTTATTTGTTATTAAATTAAATCTAGGAATTATAGGTGCAGGATGTGCTACAGCTAGCGGTATAATAGGATCTTCCGTATATCTTCTATCCTATTTCTTTAGTAAACAGGCTAATGTTAGGATTAAATTATCTCATTTAAAAATAAAGATAAATATTCTAAAAGAAGCTTGTGTCTCAGGTTTTATGTCTTTTGCTATGCAGGCAGCTTTAGGATCTATAATATTTATTCAAAATCAAATATTGTTAAGCTACGGTACAACTTTAGATGTATCAATATTTGCTATTGTGGGATATATTTCCATAATGTTTATTCAAATATTATATGGAATAGCGCAAGGAATACAACCTATTATAGGATATAATTATGGTGCAAAGGAACATGGGAGGGTTAAAGAAATACTAAAAATCAGTTTAATAGCAGATGTTATTTTTGGAAGTGCTACATTTATATTTGTATATATTTTTTCACATAAATTAGTAGGTATTTTTAATAGTAATCCAGAAGTTATTAAGTTAGCATCTAAAAGACTTATTATTTATTTGGCATCCATGCCCACAGTTGGAATAGTAATAACCTTTGCAAGTTATTTTCAAGCAACTAAGCGAAATTTATTTGCTAATATAATTTCTGTAGGACGTTCTTTTGTACTTCTAATACCTATATCGCTTATTTTACCTTACTTTATGGGAGTAGATGGAGTATTTTTAGCACCAGTAGTAGCTGATTATATAGGTTTAGTAGCTACAATAATAATTTGTTTAAATTTAAAGAGTAGCAAAGATAATAGAAACAATTTAGCAGCATAAATTAAAATAATTCTCAATGAAAAATGTGCAATCATGATTGAAATTAATTCTTTAAGAATTAATTTCTTTATTTTTTGGAAAGATAATTCTAATCAGCATAAATGGGAAATGCACCTAGAGGATAAAGAAAATGTAAGAATTAAAATAGTCAATGAGACCTAAGATGGAGAAACTATAAGTGAAGAGATAAACTTATTAAGGGAATATATATTATAAAAACATATTATTGTGATTATAAATGTTAATATAAGAATAGGAGTAAAAATTGTAATTAGACAAGGGGGATGGATTGATGAGGAAAATTACATTGGCTAATAATAAAACCATCGAAGTGGAATGTCTAAGTTGTGCTATTACAAGTGGAGAGATTGAGCCTGATGGAGGAACAATTATTGAAACAGAATTTTTTCATGCACATCAAGATGTGGCATATCCTATAGAAGGATTAGTTATATTAGCTTCAAAAAGACATATTAAATGTTTTGATGAATTAACAGAAGAAGAAAAAATTGACTATATAACACTGTTAACAAAAATTAGAGAAGCTCAGAGGAAGGTATTGGATATCGAATATGTGTATTATTTCTATAATGAAGATACTACTCATCATTTCCACACTTGGATGGTTCCAAGGTATAAGTGGATGTATAACTTTGGACACTCTGTTCAATCTCTAAGACCAGCATTATTACATGCACGAGATAATTTAAATTCTGAGGAGAATTTAACTAAAGTAATTGAAGCAATTAATAATCTTAAAAATTATTTAAATACTTAAGGGTGTTTAGTGGTTATTTAAATACATTTAAAAGCTTATTAAGGAGAAATTAAATGATAAATTTTAAAAAATTAAATTCAGTAAAAGATATTTTACCTTTAAGGAAACAATACTATAATAGTCTTTTAAGGTCTATGGAAGATTATCATGATATTGTGCACATTATTACGGCAAGTTATTTTGGAGTATATTCAAATGATGTGTTAATAGGATATTATTCAATTAGTAATAATAATAATTTATTATCTCAATTTTATATAATTGATGAATATAAAACTTTAAATGAAAAAGTTTTTTCAATGATAATTGAGGAAAAATCTATAGAAGGCGCTATTGTATGTAGTATTGAACCTATTTTCTTATCCTTAGCTATGGGAGTTGCTAAAGAGATAAGCATTGATTCTTACCTGTTTTATGACTTTAATCTTAATGGTCTTATGAAAAAATATGACAGTCTAAATTTTATACTCGCTAAAGGAGAGCAAATTGAGAAAATTAAAGTATTTTATATGAAAAACTTGGAGGAGAAAGATGAAAGCATAGATAGTTATTTACTAGGATTAGTAGCTAATGATGAATTATTTGTACTTTGTGATGGCAACGAAATTTTAGGAGTTGGAGAATATCGTAAAAGTAATATCTTTCCCGGGACTGTTAATTTAGGAATAGTTGTGAATAAATCTTATAGAAATAGAGGGTATGGAAGCTATATCATGTACAAGCTTCTAGAAAAAAGCATTACAAGAGGGCACAAGGCAATTTGTTCCTGTGATTTTGATAATATAGCATCCAATAAAGCTTTAGTTAAAGCTGGATTTATTTCAAGACATAAGGTTTTTAAGGTGATTTTTTAATCATATATCTTTAGAAAGAATATAATTAGAACTATTGAATTTAAAATTGAGTAATTGTAGGGGAGAACAGTGTTCTCCAGAAAACTTAAATCGGTTTCTATTATCATACATTTACAAGCATAAAAGCCTAGAAAATATATTTTCTAGGCTTTTATTAAGAGAGATGATGAACTGCGAATCTATATAAAATTAGTTGCTGACAAAATTTCTTCGTAAGAAAGCTTTTCTTTAATCAATAATGAATTAGTTAAAGCTTCTAACTTAGACTCTTCTTTTAATAGTATAGATTTTACTTCTTCATAAAGGCTATCAACAGTAGATTTACATTCGTCTAATATATCTTTAGAACTTGATCCTTGAAGCGGACTAGGCATTTCTGAAAGTCTTAGAAGACCTAAAGATTCACCCATACCATACTCAGCAATCATATTATAAACCATATTAGTAGTTTGTTTTAAATCATTATAAGCACCTGTAGTAATCTTTTCTTTCCCGAAAATTATTTCTTCGGCAGCACGTCCACCTAAAAGTACCATTATTTTTTTCTTTAAATAGTCTAGGTTTTGATATGCACTATCTACAGGTAAGCTTAGAGTATATCCTCCAGCACCTTTAGAAGTAGGAATTATAGTAACCTTAGATACTTTTTCCTCTGGTAACTTTAACAATGAGATTAAAGCATGTCCAGCTTCGTGATAAGCAGTAATTTTTCTATCTTCTTCTTTAATAGCAGATTTATCAATTTTTTCATAACCTGCAAGAACTATAGAAAATGCAGTATCTATATGTTCATTAGTGATATATCCAATATCTTCTTTACAAGCTAATATAGCTGCTTCATTTATTAAGTTTTCGAGTTTAGCACCAGAAAAATATGAAGTTCTATGAGCCAGATCTAAGATATCTATATCTTTATGAGGTTTATTTTTTAAATGAAGTTTAATTATTTTTTCTCTAGCACTTACATCAGGTAATGCAACTTCAATATGTCTATCAAATCTACCTGGTCTTAAAAGCGCAGGGTCTAATATATCAGGTCTATTTGTTGCAGCAACCATGATAATTCCTTCATTTACTCCGAAACCATCCATTTCAACAAGTAATTGGTTAAGAGTTTGCTCTCTCTCATCATGACCTCCGCCAAGTCCTGCTCCCCTTTGTCTACCCACAGCATCAATCTCATCTATAAATATAATACATGGAGAGTTTTTCTTTGCTTGTTCAAATAAATCTCTTACTCTTGAAGCTCCCACTCCTACGAACATTTCAACGAAGTCAGAACCAGAAATACTAAAGAATGGTACTCCTGCCTCTCCAGCTACAGCTTTTGCAAGCAATGTTTTACCTGTTCCTGGAGGTCCTACTAAAAGAACTCCTTTAGGTATTCTTGCACCTACTTCTATATATCTCTTAGGATTTTTTAAGAAATCAACAATCTCTTCTAATTCTTCTTTTTCTTCATCTTCACCAGCTACATCTTTAAATGTAACCTTCTTTTTATCTGGTGTAGCCATTTTGGCTCTGCTCTTACCAAAATTCATAACTCCACGGTTTCCACCGCCACCTCCACCAGACTGCTGCATAAACATTCCCCAAAATGCTACAAGCATTATTATAATTAAGAATGTTGGAAGCATTTGAATCCAGAATGGAATACTTGTTGGTGGTGTAAAATCAACCACTGCAGTTTTGCTTGGATGATCTTTTCTTAAATCTTTGAAGTCATCCCTTGGTAAAGCTGTATTATATTGTGTTCCATCATCTAATTCCCCTACTATTGTTACATTATCTTCCCTCATAGTAGCGGTTTTAACTTTATCTTCTCTCCAATATTTTTCAAATTTATCAGCACTAATCTTAGCTACATTTCCACCATCTTTAAATAGTGTTAATGCCGAAAAGATTACAAGACATAAAACTAACAACCAGGCCGTTGCACTTGAAAATTTTTTCACTAAAGGCCCCCCTCTCTTTCTAGTTATGATTTTCTAAAATTCTAACATATGAAATATTATATCATAAAGAATATAATATTAAATCTTACTGTGAATAATAACTCATTATAATTATTCTACTTTTTATATACACTTTCCTTTAAAATAGCTACATATGGTAAATTTCTGTATTTTTCAGCATAATCTAATCCATATCCAACTAAAAAATAATCTGGAACGTCAAATCCTAAGTATTTAACTTCCATTTCTTCTTTTCTTCTTTCAGGTTTATTTAATAAACATACTATTTCAAGACTTTCAGGGTTTCTAGCACCTAAGTATTTCATTAAATATTTCAATGTAATTCCTGAGTCAATTATATCCTCAACTATTAATACATGTTTTCCTTTAAGCTCAAAATCTAAATCTTTCAGTATTTTAACTATACCTGAGCTTTCTGATGAATTTCCATAGCTAGATACTGCCATAAAATCCATTATACAAGGTATTTTTATTTCTTTTAAAAGATCTGACATAAATATCACAGATCCTTTTAATATTCCTAGCACTAATAAATCTTTCCCTTTATAGTCTTCGGTTATTCTAGTTGCTAATTCTTTTATTTTTTCTTTAATTTGCTCTTCTGTTAATAATACATCTTTTATATCATTATACATAAAATTCCTACCTTTCTATACATATCTGTAAAATTCTTTCTGTATTATTGTCAACTTTAAATTTCTCACTTATTCTATAACCCACTATCCATCCAATTTCATCTCCAAAGCAAATCAATGGAATAATATCTCTTTCATGCCTAGGTACTTTAAGATCAATAAATAAATCTTTTAACTTTTTACTTCCCTTCATTCCTAGAGATGTAAATCTATCTCCATCTTTTCTATACCTTAATACTATATTATCCTTAACTTTATCAAAATCAAAATATTTTGCCATATCAGAATCCGTTAGATTAATATCATTATTCTTATGAAAAATTTTAGTTATAATTTTTATATGTAACTTTTCACAATAAAACTCATCATTAAATGGTATCATTTCATGAACATTAGTATTATGATCTTTTATTTCCTTATATATATGTATATCTTTATAAACATTATCAACCATTAAGCTATCAGGTAACATAATCGTCTTTCCAGTGTTTTGATTATAAAGCTTAATTATGTCAATAATGTGACTGTTTTCGATATTATATAAATCACCTTTAATTTGGAGAATTGCTTTTCTTAATACTCTTGTGATAATAGTTTTATGTTCCCTAAAAGCATCTTTATATATTATAACTCTATCGCCTTTTCTATAACAGTATTTTTTAAATATTTCATCAGATATTTCTTCAAGATAATCACTATCTTCTCTAATAATATTTGACATTCTATTTAAGGTATGGATTATATCTTTATTAAAATTATTTTCCATATACGGAATAAGCTCAAGCCTAATTTTGTTTCTAGCATAAATATTCTCAAAATTAGTTTTATCTATTGCTGCTGGAAGTTCATTTTCCTCGCAATATTTTTCAATTTCCTTTCTTGTTATCTCAATAAGCGGCCTTATAAATATATTATCCCTAACCGGCCTAATCCCTACTAAGCCTTCTATACCTGTACCTCTCATCATACGCATTAATACAGTTTCCGCTTGATCATTTAAATTATGGGCAATGGCAATTTTATTACAATCATATTTTTTCATAAGCTCGTCAAAAAACTCATATCTAGCTTCTCTCCCAGCTAACTCATGAGATATATTTTTTATTTTTGATAATTGATTAATATCAACCCTTTTAACAAAACATAAAATTCCTAGCTCATCACAATATTTTTCACAAAGCTCCTCATCTTTATATGCATCGTTCCCTCTTAAAAGATGATTTACATGAGCTGCATAAATAGTTATATTTAGTTTATTCTTTAAAGTATGCAAAATATGCAATAATGATATAGAATCTGGTCCACCAGATAATGCAATTATTATTCTATCACCATCATTAATCATATTATTTTCCGCTATAGTTTTTAAAACTTTATCTTTCAACTTTTTACCACTTCCTAGAATACCATATTCATTACCTCATATTATCATATATTACCCTTTAATAAAAGAAAAATATCATTAAATATTTCTAACTTCTTAAATTAAAGAGCTATAAAAAAATGAAGAAATGTAAAAATACTCCACTTTACAATTCTTCATTTTTATAATCTAACTATACAGGTTGTACACTTTCGATACCAATACAGTCATGTCATCCTTAACCTTGTTTTTGCTTATCTTCTTCGCCTCCTCTATTATTCCTTCTGCTAGATCGCCTATATTTGTATCATCATTTCTTATCATATAATCTAAAATCCAATCCACTCTTCCTGAAGGTTCTACATCAAGTATACCGTCACTTGCCATCACTATTAAATCGCCATGAGATACAGATTTTTTATGTCTTTCTATATCAGCTTTATCAAGCACACCTATTGGTAAGCTCTTTGATTTTATTATATCAATGGTGTCATCAGATTTTATAAAACTAGCAACTGCCCCTACCTTCATAAAGTCTATTTCGCCTGTATATAAATCTATGCTACTTAAATCTACTGTTGAAAATTTTTCCTCCTCACAGAATTTTAAAGTCATAATAGAATTCACCGTGTTTATAGCTGTAGTTTTACTAAATCCTGCATGAGTAAATTTTTCTATTAACTCTACTGCTGCTTCGCTTTCTCGTCCAGCTTGTGGTCCTGATCCCATACCGTCGCTAATAAGCATCATATAATTACCATTAGCATATTTACCAAAACTAAAGCTATCTCCATGTATATTAAATCCTTCTTTACTTGCCTTTGCTACATGAGTTACAACCTTAAACTTAGGCGCTTCTTCTAAAACAATAGTACACTTATTAGTTTCAGGATTTATATAACATGCATCATCATTAATAATCATATTTTTTCCCACAGCTTCATTAATTATAGGAAGAATTTCTTTTCCATACATATCAATTGAAGCATACTCTGATGATGAAATTCTAATTATTAACCTCCTTTTTTTATCCTCAATGGAAAATACATCATCATATTCTATATAATTTTTATCAAATAATTTTATTATGTTTCTTTCCACTTCTCCATCCATTTTAATCTCTTCATTAAAGTCTTTCACTAATTCTTCAACAGATTGGGCCATATTGTTTATTTGACTTGCTAAAAGTTCCCTGCCTTCACTTAATCTAGTTCTCCACATTTCACTTATAATATGTTTGTTTACCACATCCTCAACATTTCTTATTAGCGCACCTTTTCTAAGACACTTTCTTTCTAATTCAAATGGAAATTTATTTATTTTTTTCTGCTCATTTTCTATAAGTTCAGCAAATGCACTATAAGTTACATGATGTTCTCTAGCCCAGCATATACAATTAGTATTGCAATCATTACATACCCTACTTGCCAAATTTTCTACTAAGGCACTACTTTTACTTTGAAGTGCAAGCTTATCATTGTCTACTAAATTAGTTAGTATTTTTGACATATTTGTAAGTACATCTGAAAAGTTATCAAGTCTTCCTAAATACATATTTCTTATATTATTTAAATAATTTCTATCTAAACTTTGCTTTTTCTTTTCAGAATTTATTTCTGCTGATACACGTTCATATATATTAGTAGGCATCATTAAAAATATACCCACTGACAAAATCCCTTCTATTATAATAAAGCTATTTGACATTATCATATTAGAAGTTGACATATAAACTTTAACTATGGAAAATGTTACTAAAAATGCTAATGACACAAATATCCTTCCAGCATCTTTAAAAGCCCCTGCTACAAGCCCACAAATCCCTAGTACACTTACATATAATAATAAATATTCGTTGCTCATTCCTATAATAGCACCCATAGCTATTCCTGATGCAGCTCCTATTGCACTTCCACTTATGTAGCTAAATATTATTACTATTGCCAATGCCAATACATTTGTAAGAGAAATGTTAAATATTTTAATTCCCCAAGTTCCTGCTACAACTACTGAGAATAATAAGGACATGCAAATTATTTCTTCATTACTAAATAAATGTTTTGTTTTTAATTCTTCAAAGCATGAATTACTTATATTCAGAATAAAATATATTGGGAAGATACAAAAAATATTTGTAAAAGTTGAAATTAATGACACTGAAAAGCCATATTGATTTATTAAAATGCTATAAGCAAAAATTGATACGGTAACAGTAATAGCTAGTACAACTTTTTTCAACTTACTTTCCACAGTATCTCCTAAAACCATAGAAAGAAAAGTTAATAATGGAACCAATACAAAATACATATTTATATCTTTAACATGATTCTGCATGGTAATATACCCTAACAAGCTGCCAAAAGCAGATAATAAAGATATTTTATTGTCCTCTTTCATTAGTATGACTAATAAAAATGCAATCCCAAATGGTGCTGTATTATTTATAATCATTGTTCTACTAATGAAAAAGCATAAAAAAAACAATGTTCCTGTTTTTATAATCAATTTTCTACTGCTTTGTTCTTCTTTAATTTGTTTTTCCTTTGTATTTTTAATTCTTTTATATGGAATTATCTCTGCACCATATTGCATTTTATAACCACCTACCCCTTAAATTTGTAAGTTAATTATAACAAAGGGTTCTGGAAATAAATGTCACTTAATGGAATGAGATTATAAAATCTTTATGACATCAAAATGTATATTTTTACCAATTTTTAACCAGAAGCTTTTCTTTTACACAATTACCATTTTATACCATAACTTACTATTTTCAAAGAATTACTATATTTTTTTATCCACAATTCTCATATTTTTATCTTTCAATATGTTGATAACTTTTATAGTTAAAGCTGTCGTTATGGATAACTTTATAATAAAATTTGAAAGAATTTTTATTATAATAAATGGAATATTTTATTGAATTGATAATAAGGTACTTATAATTTTATTTTTGAATCATTTAAATTTCTACGTTATACAATTGAGAATGAGGAATTATTAGG
The DNA here is from genome assembly GCF_002455975.1 of Clostridium sp. UBA6640. GTDB lineage: Bacteria > Bacillota > Clostridia > Clostridiales > Clostridiaceae > Clostridium_J. The sequence goes on along the minus strand of NZ_DKLM01000158.1, from coordinate 110 downwards.
ACTTCTCTTATAAAAGAGAATTTTTTAATTGATTTTTTCAAGTGAGGCAGTCTCTTCATAGTATTAGTTGAATTTATTGATGTTGTTCCAAACTATACTGCACCTCAGGG
>NZ_DKLM01000130.1:25084-25742 GCF_002455975.1 Clostridium sp. UBA6640 | reverse complement strand
GTCAATTGTCAATTCTCAATTGCAGAAGGGGTGAGTATATGAGAACATATGGAGTACATTTTAATAATACAAGTTTATTAGTAGAATTTGATTTTTGGAGGATATTAGTTTTAAATTTTTTAGAAGATGCAGATAGTATAAGAATAGATTGTTGGAATGGTGAGGAAGAGATTATTAAGGAACTTTTACCATTAAGCAAAGAAGTAGATAGAGATAGCTTCAAAGATATGACAATTTTTACTTTTGATATTAATGACAATACAATTAATGAGATAGTTTATAATGGATTCAAGAAAAATAAACGACCTAAGTGGTTTTCTCTTTTTCTACAAAGAGAAGGAGAGATATTCTTTTCTTCAGAACATTATGGAGATGAGTTATCAATGGATAATATTACAAGTGAAGAAGTAAAATGGGTTAAGTATGTGGTTCCAAAGAGTTTTTCTTTCCATTCATGGATTTCAAAGAAAAAAGAGGTATAAAGTGTAGTTTCAAATATTTATGAATGATATAAAGATTTTTGATGCTAAAGAAAAAGAAAAATTCAAAGAACAATTAGAAATTTTGAAGAAAGCTATAGGAAAGCTTAATAATAGAGGATCCCGCAATGAAAATTTAACTTGTGCATGATTTTACTTTCCATAACAAAAAATCTTTT
>NZ_DKLM01000130.1:18438-25021 GCF_002455975.1 Clostridium sp. UBA6640 | reverse complement strand
TTTTTCATTCTTAATTATTAATTCTTAATTTTTAAGGGATTAAACTGTTTCTATAGAAAACTTATTTTCCAGAGTATATATTAAATTTTCACATTGTATCCATATATTACGTCCTAATGGCTTAATTTTGGAGGGATAAAAGATGAAAAGTAAAGACATAAAGATATCTTGTTGAGCAAGTAAAGAAAACTCTGCTGGTCTAGCAGAACAATTTTATGCATGTCCTACATGTAATGGAGAGACTAAAGAAGTAAAGGGAATAACTGTTAGGCATTTTGTAATTGATAGTCTTGTAGATAGAGTGAATGAGAGTAATTATCGTATTTGCCTAAATGAAAATTGTGAAGTTGTTTATTATAATTTAGATGAGAATATAATATTTAAAAAACAAGATATGAAGATTCCTATTTGGTATAAAAAAGACGCCAATCCTAAATACATATGTTACTGCAACCATGTGACGGAAGAACAAATTATTAATGCAGTTCTTAATGATGGAGCGAAAGATATAAAGGATATTATTAGGCTTACAGGGGCAATGAAGAATGGAAAATGTGAAATTAATAATCCTTTAGGTAAATGTTGTGGCTCTATTATTCAAGAAACAATCAACAAAATATTGAACATGGAATAAGGGGACGGTTCATTAAATTTTCATATCTAGGGAATAGATTAAACAATTGAGAGACTACAAGAATTAAGAATTAAGTATGAAGGATGAAGAATTATGGTGGAAATTAGTTTTAATCAATCTAATTTCTTTAATTGTTTATTTACTAGCAATACAATTGCTAGTGGCTGTGTGGCGAGCACTGTTCGTCGCCACATTAAATCAATTCTAAATTTCTTAGCTACTGCTGAGAAATATCAGCAAATTCTTCATTCTTCATTATTAATCCTTCATTTTAATTTATATTGAATATAGACACAAATAGACAAACTATGCTTATAAAATAATTTTAAATAAGGGGATAAAATATGAAAAATTATTTAGAAGAAGGGGTTCCAACTATAGAGGAAGCAAGATTATTGCTAGAAGAAGGTCAAAGACTAAATCCTGGTCCATGGATAGAGCATTCGATAAATACAGGAAAGGCAGCAGAATTAATAGCAAAGAATTGCAAGGATTTAAATCCAGAGGTTGCATTAGTTTTAGGCATGTTACATGATATTGGGGTAAGATTCGGTGTAACATATATGAAACATACTTTACATGGTTATAATTTTGCCATGGAAAAAGGCTACCATAAAGTAGCAAGAATTTGCTTAACTCATTCATTTAATTGTAATGACATAAGAAGCTGCTTTGGCAGATGGGATTATTGCAGTGATGAAGAGTATAATTTTGTTAAAGATTATATTGAAACTGCAAAATATGATGATTATGATAAGCTAATACAATTATGCGATGCACTGGCGCTGCCAAGTGGATATTGTTTAATGGAGAAAAGAATGGTTGATGTAGCATTAAGGCATGGCATACATGAGCATATTATTGATAAATGGAAGGCAGTTTTTGAAACTAAATTATATTTTGAAGAAAAGATGGGAAAATCACTATACAGTGTATTACCAGGAGTTGTAGAAAATACTTTTAAATAATGCACAATGCACATTTCACAATTAAGGAGGAATTTATTTTTAGCAAAATAATTTCTTTNNCTGGGGAACAGTAGTGAAGCCCGTTAGGGTTCCCCTGAGGTGCAGTATAGTTCGGAACAAGAATCAGTGAGATTATACTAAATTTATGGAGATAGGCAATATTATTGAAATATTGTTTAATGTCGCAGACATTGTGCCATATCATACTGCACCTAAGGGGCTCTATCAATGGAGAATTCAAAATTGACAATTAACAATTAAGGTTGAAATTATTTTTTAGAAAAATAATTTCTAAAATGTATTTCTAACTAGCAATGCAATTGCTAGTTATTGTGGCGAACACTGTTCGCCGCTACAGAATCAATTTAAAATTTCTCAGTACTAACTGAGAAATATCCACAATTGTGAATTGTGCATTGTGCATTGTGCATTGTGAATTGAATAAAATTGTCAATCGTCAATTCTCAATTGTATAAGGGGGTATAAAAAATGGCAAACGAGTATTCAAAATTATGGTTTGAGGTATTTATGAAAGGTAAAAATGTATCTGATACTGAGATAGAAGTGAATTTTTTAAAGAAACATCTTCCAATATCAAATTATAAAAAAATATTGGATCTTTGTTGTGGTTATGGTAGACATTCTAATATGTTAGGGGAATATGGATATAATGTATTAGGAATTGATAGAGATGAGCATGCTTTAGTAAAGGCTAAAAAATCAGCTAATAAAAATGTTGAATATCTTTCCTATGATATGAGAAATATAGAGAAACTGCCTTATTCTTTTGATGGAATAATTAGCATGTGGCATAGCTTTGGTTACTTTAATGATGAGGTTAATAATAGTATCATTAAACAAATAAGTAGTTTGTTAAATAAGAATGGTAGATTTATATTAGATATTTACAATAAAGATTTTTTTGAAAAGAATGTTGGAAAGAGAGAATTTACTAAAGAAAATCTACTAATAAAAGAAGAAGTGAAAAAAGAAGGAAATAGATTTAATGTAACTCTCACTTATGATAATACAAATACAATAGATGAATTTAATTGGTATTTATATTCAAAGGATGAAATAACAAACTTATGCAAAGAGTATAGTTTAATATGTAAAACGGCATGCCCTTGGTATGACGAAGGACAAGCTATAGATGAAAATACACCAAGAATGCAACTTGTTTTTGAAAAAAATTAATTAACTAAAAATATAATATTTCATGTATAAAAGATTCAAAGCTATGCATTTAGAAAGGAGAAAAAATGTTTATATGCTTTGCATTACTTGTCGATTACAAAATTAGTAATTATGCTAGAAGAATTGTTTACGATATTACTAATAAATATGGGGCATCTATTGAGCCAGCACTATTACCACAGCATGTATCATTAAAACAATCTTTTAAAGTAAATAGTATTGATAAGATAGAATCATATTTTGACAATCTGGCAGATAGTTTAAAGTCTTTTGACTTAGAGTTTTCAAAAATTGATTTAATTGAAATAGAAGATAATGAAAATGATATGGAAATTTTATGGCTTGATGTCAATGAAACAAAATATTTAAGAGACATACACAATAAACTTAATAAAGAACTGCTTGAAAAATTTGAAATACCTAAAGCAGGTTTTGATGGAGAGAACTTTCATTTTCATTCAACATTATCCTTTGGATATAATCAGAAAAAAGATTTTAAAGAAATAAAAAGAGAGCTTTGTGATAAGGATTCAAATTTAAGATTTACTGTTAAAGAAATAGCCTTATTTTACTCACCAGATGATGAGTGTATACCAGGAAGGTTTATAACGTATAAAATACTTCCTATATCTGAAAGATAGAGGTTTGCATTCGTTTTAGAAAAAATTTTGAAAGAATCAATATGAATCTAAATAATTATAAGAAAATAAGGGAGTTAATCTAATTTTAGATAGGGGATTAATATGAAAGTTTTAATAGGGCAACCAATTCATGAGGAAAATATAGAGCAACTTGAAAATGAAATAAAAATGAATAGAGAAATAGATATAGTATTATTTCCAGAAGGATATTTATCAAATGAAAAGATTTTAGAAGAAGCTTGTGAAATAGCTAAAAAATATAATGTGGCTATTATTACATCATACAGATGTAACAATAAAGATAGAGCAATAGTAATAAATAATTATGGGGAGAAAATTTTAGAAAGAGCTAAAACCCCACCAAATGAAGATGTAGAGCTACATACCCCACTGGTAGTAGACTATAATAAAACAACAATTGGATATTTACTTTGCATGGAAATCTTAAAAGGTGTAAGAGATTTAAAGAGTGTAAATAAAACAATTGATTTCATTGCACATCCAATTGGAGTTGGAATGTTTAGTGATGAGCAATTTGACCAGTGGATAAATGAGGCGAAAAATATTGCAAAAACATATAAAACAATGATAATTGGAACAAGCCATGCAGATGGATCATATAGAAATTGTGGAGTATCAATCCCTATTTCATATTGTATTGATAATAATGGAGAAGCTATATACATTTCAAAATCAGACACCCGAACACGAATTGTAAATCTATCTACAAAGGAAGTTAAGGTTAATCCTTAATGCTAATAATAACTTCGATGAAGAGATTTCAAAATTTAGAAATAGAAAATAAAAATATAAAAGGAGGAAAAATATATATTTTGTGTAATATATTATTATAAAAGTTTTATTTATGGGGGAAGAATTTATGAAAGTAGAAAATGATTTAAACAAAGCACAGGTTATGATATTGGGGTCATATCATTTTGGTAATGGAGGAGAGCATCTTGTAAATGTTGAAGTAGCAGATGTAATGAGTGATAAAAAGCAATTGGAGATTATTGAAGTTGTTGATAAATTATCAAAATTTAAGCCCAACAAAATTGCTGTTGAAGCAAAGGTCACTTCATCAAAAGAATTAAATAATGCCTATCTGGAATATTGTTCAAATAATGGTGAGATAAAAAGTAGTGCAATTGGGCATCGAAATGAAATAGTACAATTAGGGTTTCGTTTAGCAAATAGACTTAATCATCCTAAGGTTTATCCAATAGATGATCCAGCATTTCTACCTTTTGAACCACTTGATGACTACGCTAAAAAGAATTTACCTAAATTGCACGAAAAACTCTATCAAGAAGTTTCTAAAACAGTAAAAGAATTTGAAAATTTACAAAAGAATAATACTGTTGGTGAAATATTAAGTTATCTTAATAATGAAAGTCGAATAGAAATGGAGCATAGTAATTCATATTTGGCTCTAAATCAAGTTGGAGCAGGAGATAAATATTATGGAGCAAATTATATTACTGCATGGTATGAACGTAATATAAAGATCTTTGCTAATCTACAAGCAATATCAGAGCCAGGAGATAGAATTCTAATAATTTATGGAGCGGGACATTGCAAAATTTTAAAAGATTTTGTTTCAAGTTATAAAGAGATGGAGTTAGTAAATGTATTAGAATATCTATAATATATATCTAAAATAAAAAATATTTGTTGTAGGGGCGAACAGTGTTCGCCCTAAAATTTACTCTTCTTTAGATACGATGGGAGGAATTTAAATGAATAGGCTAGAATGGATAAATGAAAAAAGAATACTGGCAGAAAAGCGATATGATACTATTTTTTCAATGGATTATGATAAAAATTGGGGCAAAATAGAGGAGATTCATAGAAAAAATTTAATATACTTTTTAAATTTAATTCCCTGTAGCTCAAAGATTTTAGATGCTCCATGTGGAACAGGAAAGTATTGGTCAATGATAACTTCAGAAGGTTTCAATGTTTTTGGTATTGATCAATCACAAAAAATGCTAGAGAATGCAACTGCTAAATACACTGATGTATCTGTTGAAAAAATAGGTTTACAAGAGATAAATTATATTAGCGAGTTTTATGGAATTATCTGTATTGATGCAATGGAGAATGTATTTCCAGAAGATTGGACAGTTGTGCTTGGAAACTTTTATAAAGCACTAAAAAAGGATGGTTATTTATATTTTTCAGTAGAAACAATTGATAAAGCAGAAAGAGATGAAGCATTTAAAAAGGGCATTGAAATGGAGCTGCCAGTTGTAGAAGGAGAAGTTGCTCATACAGGAGGGTATCATTATTATCCTGATATTGAAAAAGTTAAAGCAAAGCTTAAAGAATTAGAGTTTCATATTGTAAAAGAAGATATTTCTGATGGATATCATCATTTTATTGTAAGGAAATAAATTAATTGCAAGTCTGTTTATTAAGCATAAATGGAAGATAAAATCATTAAGAATCTAATTATCTTGGGGGGATATGAATGATAATAAGAGAATATAATGATAGGGATAATCTCCAATGGGTAAGGTGTAGAGTCTTATCCTTTTTAGATAGTGCATATTTTGATAATGTATTAAGAGAAAAAGAACATTATGAAAATCTTTCAATTGAGCTGGTAGCAGAAGTAAATAATAAGATAGTAGGTTTAATTGATATAGAGTATGAAACAGAAAAAGGAGAAGTTTGCTATAATCCTAATGAATTAGGGGGAGTTATATGGCATATAGCAGTATTACCAGAATATAGAGGCCTTGGAATTGCAACTTTATTATTAAATGAAGCAGTAAATAGATTAAAGAATAAAGGTATAAAAAAACTTGAAGCATGGACAAGGGATGATAAGTGGGTAAATGATTGGTATAAAAATAGAGGANNAGGAAAGAATCATATCTACATGTCTACACTGAAGGAAATGAATGTAGTGAGATTACTGAATCTAAAATTAAAAAGTTATTTATATGTAATTGCTTTGCACATTATGTAGGGGAAGAAAAAGAAGAAATTAAAAAAAGATTTAAAAGAGTTCATGAATGCAATTTACATGAATTAGTACTTTAAAGCTAATTGAAAGTATTCTTATTTTGAAATTTAATGTAAATACATATTAAAAAGTAAGTCTATAATATCTTCTATAGGGATACAATGTGAAA
>NZ_DKLM01000130.1:0-18340 GCF_002455975.1 Clostridium sp. UBA6640 | reverse complement strand
ATAAGTTGAATTTTCATTAAGGAACCCTATATTAGGGCAGTGATATAATAGATATACAAAGTTTTATAACTGTTGGAGGAATATAGAATGAGAGATTTTTTTCTTACTACAGCAAGATTAGGATTTTCAGTGTGGAGTGAAGAAGACTTAAATGATGCTTTAGAACTTTGGGGAAATGCTAAGGTAACAAAATTAATTGTTGCAGATGGTGAAATGTCAGAAAAACAAGTTTATGAGAGACTAAAAACAGAGATAGAAATGTATAAAAACTATAATATTCAATATTGGCCAATATACCTTAAAGAAACTAATGAAAATGTAGGCTGTTGTGGATTGAGACCCTATGATTATGAAAATAAGATTTTTGAGATAGGCATACATTTAAAGGATAATTATTGGGGAGCTGGCATTGCTTCAGAAGCATGCATTGCTGTAATTAAATATGCATTTACTAATCTTAATGCTAAGGCAATTTTTGCTGGCCACAATCCTAAAAATATTGCATCTGCTCAATTACTTAAAAAACTTGGATTTACTTATACACATGATGAATTTTATCCCCCAACAGGGCTCAGTCATCCTTCATATTTAATGACTGAGCAGGAATACAAAATTAAATATGTGATGGGAGGAAATAAATTATGGAAGTAGTTGTTGTTAATTATGACCAAGAATGGTCTTCGATGTATAATCAATAAGCAAAGAAGATAAAGGATATACTTGAAAAGGAATTAATAGAAATTCATCATATCGGAAGTACTTCAGTGGAAGATTTAAAGGCTAAACCAATCATTGATATTATGCCAGTGGTACGTGACATTGAAAAAGTAGATCAATATAACGATAAATTTAAAGAATTAGGATACGAACCTATGGGGGAATATGGGATTATAGGTAGACGATACTTTAGAAAAGGTTTAGAAAATAGAACACATCATGTTCATGTATTTGATGTTAATAATGTTTGTGATATTGAAAGGCATCTTGCAGTTAGGGATTATCTAAGAGCTCATCCAAAAGACTTATATGAGTATGGAGAGCTTAAGCAAGAACTTGCAAATAAATATCCATCGGATATTGAAGCATACTGTTTAGGTAAGGATTCATTCGTAAAAAATTTGGAAAGAAAAGCAATTGATTGGTATCATAAATCAAAATAAGCATGATTTTTAGTTAATTATAAGACGCATATTAAATTTATATATGCGCTATTTTAGTATAAGAAAGACGGTGAAAATAAAATGAATCTGAAGTTGAAAAAAGCTACTCAAAAAGATGCTGAAGAATTATTTGATCTACAAGTTAAAACATTTATGCCTTTACTTGAAAAATATCAAGACTATGAAACAAGTCCTGCAAATGAAACTCTTGAAAAAACTATAAGTAGGATTAGCTACAAATTAGGTGATTATTATAAGATAATCTTTAATAACATGGTTGCAGGTGGAATTCGAGTTATGTGGTGGGAAGACACAACAAGATATAAACTAGGTCCAATATTTATTACACCAGAATTCCAAGGAAAAGGTATTGCACAGCAAGCAATGAACATGGTTGAGGAACTATATCCACAAGCTACAACTTGGGAGCTTGATACAATTTTACAGGAAAAGAGAAATTGCTATTTATATGAGAAAATGGGTTATTGCCAAGGTGAAGAAAGAAAAATAATAAATGATAAAATGACAATAGTATTTTATAAAAAGCATGTATTAAACTGAGCAAATTCAAATTATAATGAGTAATAAAATTAAGGAGGGAGAAATAATTTGGCAAAAGCTATATATGCAGGCACTTTTGATCGTTTTACAATTGGACATCTCAATGTACTAATAGAAGCAACATCTTTATTTGATAAGGTAATTGTTGCAATTGCTGATAATCCTGATAAAAATCGCAGAATTAATTCTAATATAATGCTCCAAGCTATACGACAGACAGTTTTAGATCTACCTTATAGTAATAAAATTGTTGCTTTAAATTTTCATGGATTAATTGCAGATTTGGCAAATAAAGAAGGCGTAGAATATCTTATTCGTGGAATTCGTAATGGAATTGATTATGAGTATGAAGAAAATTTAGCAAAAATTAATGAATCCTTTGGACTTAAAACTATATATATTAGAGCAGGGAGTTTAAGTCATGTAAGTTCTTCTATGGTTATGGAGCTTTACAGGTATAATAAAGAAATATCTTCTTATGTGCCAAAGCCAGTATTAAAAGCAATAAAGCTAGATGAAGCATAGGGACGGTTCATTAGAAATAGTAAAAATATAAGAGTCATAAATATTATATTATCAAAGAATATTAAAGCCAAACATAAAAGATGATATTTAAACAGGAAAGATTATGTCACCTTTAAATGAGGGGTTTTGAGGTTTATTTTAAAGCATTTAATAGTTGGAGTGTGATGGAATATGGATTGTAAGCTAGAGAGAATTATTCCATTTTATAAAATAGATAAAAAAATCGTTGATCATCTTTTTTATCTTTTTGATAGAAATTTAGTGGTGGAAAGTATTACACCACTATTAGAAGGCTGTAGGAATACAAATTATGTTGTACGTATAAAGAATAATGCTTCAGTGTTTTTGCTTAGGATATTTCCTATTAATGATGAATCATGGAAAAAAGAAAAGAAGTTATTAACTCTATTAAAGAATGAAATACCAGTACAGAAATTATATTTTTTATCTCAAGATGAATCCATTGAATTAAGAACTTTTGCTATTTATGAATTTGCTCAGGGAATAACCCTGCAAAGTGCTATGAATTCTGGATATGTTCTAGAAGAGAACTTAATTAAGGATATTGGAAAGACAATGGCATCAATTCATAATCATGTTTATACAAAAGTTGGGTTCTTAGATGATAATTTAGAAGTGAAAAGTTTTTTACCTCCTTTAGAAACATGGTATGGAATGTTTTTAGGTGAAAATGCAAGAAGTCGTTTAGGAGCTGAAGCGGTAAAAAATATAGAAAAATTGATATTATCAAACAAAGAAAGTTTAGAACAGATGGGTAAACAAGTTTCTTTGGTTCATGGAGATTTTAGGCCAACTAACATTTTAGTTTATAATGGAAAATTGAGCTGTATTTTGGACTGGGAGTTTGTCATGGCTGGTCATCCAATATCTGATATAGGCCAATTTTTTAGAGAAGAGCAATATTTAGATAAAAATTTAATATCAGTATTTGAAAAAAGTTATTCGGAGATATCTAAGATAAAGCTTTCAGATAATTGGTATAAACTCGGAAAGTTAAGGGATTTAGTAAATTTAATTCAAATGATTAATGGAGAAAATGACTTACCAGAAAAACATAAGAATTTTAAAAAGCTTATAATATCTACTTTGCAAAATTACTATTAAGATTAATGATATTTGTGAAACAAAATGAGAGGGTAAATAAAATATGAATAAAGAAAAACAAAAATTTATAGAAGTATGCGATAAAGTTGCACCTACCTTCGGAAAGATTGGACCTGATTATTGGAATCAATTTGGAAATAGATTAGTTGAACTTTCAGGCATTAATAAAGGTGCAAAGGTATTAGATATTGGTACGGGCAGGGGAGCTTCGTTGTTTGCTGCGATACATAAAATAGGGGGAAATGGACATGCTGTAGGCATAGATATTTCAGAAGTTATGGTCAATGAAACATATAAAGATATCCTAAAGAAAAATATAAAAAATGTAGAAGTAATACAGATGAATGCAGAAAGCTTAGATTTTGATAATGATTTTTTTGATAATGTCATTTGTGGATTTGGCATTGGATATCTTTTATTTAGTGATAATAAATTAAATGATGTACTAAGAGTATTAAAAAAAGATGGACAAGTTGGATTTAGCATATGGGGAGTACAAGAAGATCAAAAATGGCTGACAGAAATAGTTAATAAATATTTGAATACAGGTTCAACTAGTGAAAATAGTAATAAAAAATCAAATATTCCACAGTTTAATACATTAAATGGTGCTAAAAAGACATTAGAAGATTCAGGTTTTAGAAATGTAAAAATTTATGAGGAAGATGCAGATGTCATTTATAAAAGCAAAGAAGAATGGTGGCAAGAAATGTGGTCTAATGCAGTAAGAACAATATTTGAAAGAGTAGAAGAACTTGGTGAGAATAAGGTTGAAGAATTTAAAATAGATGTATTTAATGGACTTGAAAAATTTAGAAAGATAGATGGATTTCATTTTAATATGCCAGTAATATATGCTTTTGGCGAAAAATAATTCTTTAAGCTAGACAATACTATAAAAATAATTGGGATAAAATAAGAGAGTATATGGCAAGATATAAAGAATGTTTAATAATTCTATATAATATAAGGCATCTTCAAAAGATGCATAGGGCTAGTTAGTATGCTAGTTTGTTTTTCATGATATTCTGCCATAAGAGCTCGCACATAGCCATGCTATGAGTGGAAATTGTTTCATTACTTGGTATAAAATATTTATTCCATATTTAAGTAATTATTTTATTTTCATACTTAAATAATAAAGCTGTTAGCCATAAGGTATTAATGATATAATTAATAAATGATTAAATAAAAAAACGTAAAGTGAGAAAATTAAATGAGAAATGCAAAATTAGAGAAAACAATAATTAAAATAGATAATGACATTGCAGCGATGAATATAGCTAAAAGGTACTTATCAAATTTAGACGAAATTAATACTGTAAAAGATGATTTAAATAAGAAAAGGCAGCTATTAGCTAATGAGCTGTATTATGAAGATCATAAAGCTTATGGAGAGTGCTGTGAAGTTATATCAGAAATGTTAGATGAAGATCTAGGTAAAAATGAGCAAATAGAATTGCTTGAAATTATAAAAGATAAATTTGGAAGACAATCACCAAATGTAAGCAAAAGAACCAATGGTCTTAATGCATGGCTTAAAGAACTTGATATTGAATATCATTGGATTGACAATGGTGAAGATGATTGGGCGACATTAGTTATAACAGGATTTGGATTACATCAGTAAGTATAGTTATATATGAGAAAATAAAGTGCTTATATAATATAAAACTATATCTTTAAGGCTAGTATTCGCCTTTACGGATGAAACTCATTATACTAAGGTGTAATAGGTTTGCTTTATGGCAACAAAATTTAAAATTGCAAAGGCTTTTGCAGTAACTTTTACGACAACAAAGGTATGCTAATTTGATAGTTTAGCATATCTTTTTATATTTTATTTTTCAGAAACTTAATTAGGCATATGAAAAAATTAACATGAGGAATCCTTAGTAAAAACCAAAAAATTAATGGTATAATCTATTTTAGATTAACAAGAGATGAGCAGGTGGAACGAATGAAAAATACATTTTTACCAATTAGTAAAGAAGATATGAAAAGCAGAGGATGGGAAGAATTAGATTTTGTTTTAGTTACAGGGGATGCATATATAGATCATCATAGTTTTGGAACTGCAATTATTTCTAGAATTTTAGAAAATGCAGGCTATAAAGTAGGGATAATAGCTCAACCAGATTGGAAAAGCGCTGATGACTTCAAAAGGTTAGGCAGGCCTAGATTGGGCTTTTTAGTGAATGCAGGTAATATGGATTCCATGGTTAACCATTACACTGTAAGTAAAAAGCTAAGAGATAAAGATTTTTATTCTCCTGGTGGAAAGATGGGATTAAGACCAGATAGAGCAACAATTGTTTATTGTAATAAAATTAGAGAAGCATATAAAAATGTCACTATTATAATTGGTGGTGTAGAAGCAAGTCTTAGAAGATTTGCTCATTATGATTATTGGAGTGATAAGGTAAGAAAATCTATGCTTATTGATAGTGGGGCAGACCTTTTAGTATATGGAATGGGTGAAAAGCAAATTGTTGAAATTGCTAACAATTTAAATGATGGTTTGGAGGCTAAGTATATCACACATGTTCCAGGTACCTGTTATGTAGCAGAAGACTTAGAAAACATAAGTGATTATATTGAAATACCTTCATATAAAGAAGTTTGCGCAGATAAGAAAAAGCATGCAGAAGCTTTTAAGGTACAATATGAGGAGCAGGACTCAATTAGGGGGAAGACTATAGTACAAAAACATGCAAATAAATATTTGGTACAAAATAAACCCGAGATAATATTAAATAGAGAAGAATTAGATAAAGTATATTCTCTTCCTTATGAAAAAAGTTATCATCCAATTTATGAAGAACAAGGCGGGATAGCTGCTATAGATGAAGTTAAATTTAGTATAGTTAGCTCAAGAGGATGTTATGGGAACTGTTCTTTTTGTGCTATAACTTTTCATCAAGGAAGAATTGTACAAAGTAGAAGTGAAGATTCAATATTAGAAGAGGCAAAAGAAATTACAAATCTTAAAGATTTTAAAGGGTATATTCATGATGTTGGAGGACCAACTGCAAACTTTAGAGGTCCTGCTTGTAAAAAGCAATTAAAGTTTGGAGCTTGTAAAGATAAACAGTGTTTATATCCAAACCCATGTAAAAACATGGATGTAGATCATAGTGAATACCTGCAATTACTTAGAAAGGTAAGAAGTTTACCTAAGATTAAAAAAGTATTTGTACGTTCAGGATTAAGATATGATTACATAATGGCAGATAAAAATGATAAATTTTTTAAAGAACTTATAGAACATCACGTAAGTGGTCAATTAAAAGTTGCTCCAGAACATGTATCAGCTAATGTTTTAAAATATATGGGAAAACCAGCTGGAAAAACCTATGACAAATTTAGAGAGAAGTTCTTTAAAATAAATGAAAAGCTAGGTAAAAAACAATACATAATACCATATTTAATGTCAAGCCATCCAGGAAGTACTTTAGATTCAGCAATAGAATTAGCTGAGTATTTGAGAGATATCAATTATCAACCAGAGCAGGTTCAAGATTTCTATCCAACTCCTGGAACATTATCAACAGTTATGTTTTACACAGGACTTGACCCATTAACTATGGAAGAGGTTTATGTTCCTAAAACTAGACATGAAAAAGCTATGCAAAGAGCACTACTTCAATTCAGAAATCCTAAGCATTACAATTTAGTGCATGAGGCATTAACTGAAGCAGGAAGAACAGATTTAATTGGATATGGACCAAAATGCTTAATTAGGCCTAAAGGTAGCAAAAATGATAAAGAACATAATAAAAATAAGAAAATAGGTACATATAAATCTAAGGCTAAAGATAAACCTAACACAAAGGAAAATAATCGAAAAGAAAGTAATAAAAGATTGAAACAAAGTAATCCAAAAGCTAGAGTTAAAGGTAATAATAAAAACAGTGGAAAAAATAGAAGACGATAATATGCATAGATAAATTGCCTTAAAACTTAATGTATATATCTATGGTATTTTAATTCACAATGCAAAATGCACAATTAAGGTGGAAATTANNGTTCCCCTGAGGTGCAGTATAGGTCGGAACAATACTAATAAATTTAACTAATACTATGGAGAGGCTACATTTGCTAGTGTTTTATTGTAGATGCGAATAGTGTTCGCCAGTCCTTTTTAATAGGATAATAATTGTTAACTGTGAATTCAATAATTTTAATTAGCGTGACAGCAGTCACGCTTTTTTTATGCAATAAAAAAGGATATTATGGTTTAACATGGAAGATATTAAAAACTATGTTTGTAATTGGGGGACGGTTCATTAAATTTAAAAGGTTATACAGGGAGAAATATTAAGAAGTATTTTAAGCATCTTCAAAAAAATACTAATCTATTTTTCGCCATACCGCGTAGACAGAGCTAAACTATGAGCGAAACCTGTTTTCTTATCTGGCATAAAATAGACGTCGTCTCTTTGGCTAGTTATTTTATTTCAGATACTTTAAAAGGGGGATAAATATGGAAAGAATAACTTTTATTAATTCAAGAAATTTAAAATTAGTAGGGAATCTTTTTCCTACAGATTCTAAGTCAATAATTATATTTGCTCATGGCTTTATTTCTGACAAGTGTTCAAAGGGAAGATTTCCTAGACTTGCAGAAGCTCTTAATCAATGTGGATATAATGTTTTGACATTTGACTTTTGTGGATGTGGGGAAAGCGATGACGATAGCATAACTGTTTCTAAAGAAATAGATGATTTGAACTCTGCAATCAAATTTGTAAAGTCATTAGGGTATAAAAAAATAGGACTTTATGGGCATAGTCTTGGAAGTCTTATTTGCTCAAATTGTTGCAGCTTAGATATAGATGCAATGGTTTTATCAGGAGCTTTAACTGGCCCAATGAAATATAATTGGAGCGAGCATTTTACAGAGGAACAAATTAAAGAATTAAATGAAAAAGGATATATCACTGAAAATATAGCTGAAGGAATAAGAAAACAAGTAATAATTGATAAACAAATGCTTATGGACTTTGAATTAACAAATCAAAGTGAACTTATGAAGAATATTTATTGTCCTATTTTGATAATACATGGTAATAATGATGAAGAAGAAAAGCTTCTTTATGAGAATTCTAAAAAAGCAATGGACCTGCTTCCTAAGGATAGTAGATTAGAAGTTATTGATGGTGCTGATCATAGTTTTCTCGAATATTATGATACTTTAATCAATCTTACTAGGGATTGGTTCTTAAATCATTTAGAAAATTAAGAGAGGGATTTTTATGAGCTGTAAAAATAAATCTAAATATATATTAATAATATTAATACCTTTAATAATTGGGATTATTATAAACAGAGTTAGTTTCATTTTGCAAATATATTCTATGGTCCCATGGATATTTGTTATTGCTTTTATTGTATTTTGGTTTTGGGCTGGAAAAGTATTTGCAAGGGCGAAACAGAATAAAGTAAAAAGCTTTTTAATGGGTAATAGTTTGTGGGCGATATCATTTCTCTTTTATATCTGGCAATTTATATTATTAGATGATACAAATAAAAATCTTATAATAGCAGGAATATCTCAAAATTATATGATACTTATAGTACCTATAGCAACAAAAATAATGATGATGTTTACTGATACAATTGATGGAAATATTATTTTAATAGTATCTTACATTCTTATGATTATAATTTTTTCTATAGGATTTATTTTTGAATCTGTAAAGAAAAATTATAGTTTACAGGCTAAATTATAATAAAGTTAATATAGTGTATTTTAAAAGGTTGACTCCAACCTAAGGTAGGAGCTTAGAATGACTATGAGGGGAGGTAATATCTTGAAAATCGGTGAGTTTGCTAAAAGAGCAGGGGTAACTGCAAAAACATTACTTCATTATGAGAAAATCGGATTATTAAAAGCATCATATAAAACTAGCTCTGGATATAGGATTTATTGTGAAGAAGATTTTTTGAAACTTCAGCAAATTATTACTTTAAAATTTATTGGATTATCTTTAAATGAGATAAAAGAAATTTTATATAAAAGAGAAGAAAATTTAGAAAGTATAATTAGTGCTCAAAAAAATGCTTTAGAAGAAAAGAAAAAACATCTAGAATCAGTTATAACTGTTTTTGATAAAGCAGAAAATCAAATAAAAGAAAATGGATTTTTAGAAGTTGAGAAGCTTATTGATATTATCAAGATAACTAATATGGAAGGTAAAGTAAAAGAACAGTATAAAAGTGCTGAGAATTTTAATTTAAGAACTAAGCTTCATAGTTATAATACCAATAAAACAGATTGGAATAATTGGTGTTTTAATCAAATGAAAGTTCCAAGTAAAGCAAGAATATTAGAATTAGGTTGTGGCACTGGTGAACTTTGGATTAAGAATAAAGATAATGTAAATAGCGAATGGAATGTTACTTTATCTGATTTTTCTAGTTCAATGCTAGAAAGTACAAAAGAAAGATTACAAAGCGTAGGACAAAATTTTTTATATAAGGAAATTGATGCACAAAATATTCCCTATGAAGATGAAAGCATTGATGTAGTAATTGCAAGACATATGATTTATCTTGTTCCAGATATAGAAAAAGCTCTATTAGAAATAAAAAGAGTTCTTGTTAAAGATGGGACATTTTATGTCACCGCCAATTCTTGTGAAGCTATGAGTGAGTTAAATAACCTCATAGAAAAATTTGATCCTACCTTAGGGCTTCATAATAATGGAATGTGTTATAGATTCCAACTTGAAAATGGACAAGCATTACTAAAAAAATATTTTAGTGAAGTTAAGATTGAAGTCTTAGAAGGAAAGATTGTTACATCTGATGTTGATGCTATTGTTTCCTATAAAGCTTCTAGTATAAAAGGAACCTCTGTACTTGTAGGAAAAAAGAAAGATGATTTTAGAAAATATATAGATGATTACATTAAGAAAAATGGAGATATATCCATAACTACAAAAGCCTGTATATTTGAAGTGAAGAAATAGATGTGGGACGGTTCATTCTTTTTCAGTAATTAAAAATATTTATATATTTTGATGAATCGTCCCCAAGAGATAGGAGAATACTATGATTTACTATGGAAGAAGCATAAGATGGTTTAATGATTATGATAAAGAAGTAAAGTTTTCAATTGATAATGGTTTTGATTTTATGCAGATTTGGTATATGAAAGGCGATATTTTAATAGATAAAATTGAAGGTGATAAAGGAAATGTTATAAAAGAGCATGGATTTCCTGTTATAATTCACGCTGTGTTAGATATTAATGAATTTGAGGAACATGTACCAAAAATTTTAGATATTTTAAATTATTTTTCACATAAAGAAGTAATAATACATCCTATATGTGAGAGTGAGGAAATAAATAGTAGTACAATTTTTAAACTTGCAGAAAAAATTTCGCATGCAAATGAAGCATTTTTAAAAGCAGGCATAACTCTATATGTGGAAAACAATAGTAAGTTAGATCCTATTTTTTATAAAACTGAGGAAATAAATATTATGTTTTCAAAAAATCCAAATGTAGAACTACTATTAGATATAGCCCATATAGATAGTTATGACCATCTTAAAAATATAATTCAAATTAAAAAACCAAAAATACTTCATATTGCAGATAAAAGCTTTGATGCCATTCATGAACATTTGCCAGTTGGTAATGGAGAAATAGATTTCAAGTATATCTTTGAGAAAATACTTAAAGATTTTGATGGTAAGATAATATTCGAAGTTGTAGATGAAGATGAAGTAATAATAAATTCTAAGAATATAATTAAAAAAATTATTGAAGAAAATTAAATATAAATAAGGGACGGTTCATTCTTTTTAGCAATTAAAAAAGTATTTAGATATATTTTAATGAACCGTCCCCAGAATACTTGAATTAAAAATTAAGAATTAAGGATGAATAATTATGGTTAAAACTCCAAGGTCAAAGCCCTTGGAGTTTTCTTAAAATAAATTTTATTTTAAGAAATCCACCTTTAGTGAACTTTTTCCTTAATTCTTCGCTCTTAATTATCAATCCTTAATTTTTAAGAGGTTAAACTATTTTCTAGAGTATATTTTAAGTTTTACATCGTATCCTAATACTAAAGTCTCTTAAGAATTCTATATCCTAATTGTGATATAATGAAAACAAAAAAAGGATGGTACATTTAAATATGGATATTAATGATAAAACTCAATTAGAGATAAATAAAAACCTAGAGGGGTTAGGGGCAAAGGAAATTTGGGAAGTACTATATAATAAAGAATTAAATTGTAAGAAGAATATATTAGAGTATATTAGTATTACAAAAGTACTTAAGGCAGGCAATATAACAAGTGAGCAAATACAAGATACATATGTATTAATTTATAATAGTATAGATGAAATGAAAGATGTTATTAAACCTAATACAATCATGTATTTAAAGAATCAACTAAAAGCCCAATTAGGAAAGTATGTTAAGGAGAAAGATCCACAGCCTATTAACCACTTTATAGAATTTTTTAAAAAGGCATATCCAGCAAATTATAGAAGAAAAGATTTTACATGGGTCCTTATGGATATTAATAAAATTGCAGAGGAACAAATTTGGACTACATTAATTTATATTAATGGATTGTGTTTAAAAGATAATTACAGACTTAATAAAGAGCAAAAAGAAGACATTATAAAAATGGTGGAATTGTTAGTTAAGAAAAACAACATTAAATATATTAATCAAGTTAAGAGTTTATCTGAGTTACTTAATATTTTAAACATAAAAATAATAACTATAGATGAAGGCTTTAAAGTTAAGTCACTTTCAAAAAAATAACTAGTCAGTATAATAAATTTAAAGAGAAAAGTTAAGTATCATACACTTAAGGTTTAAGGATTGAGCAATATAAGCTTAATCTTTTTTATCTTTTGATATAAAAAAATTCCTCTATTTGAGGAATTTTTAATAAGCTAATATTTATTTAATTATTCTTAAGTTTAATAATTAAAGATTTCTATAATAATCTAGCCACATATATAGGACTAGATTTCTCCTATAAGGTTCCATACATACTTTGTTGATGGAGATAATCTAGAGTGGTCTACTATACACTCATAAATTTTACCTTCATGTGTAACTCTATCACCAACATAGTACTTAGTATTTCTTTTCCATTCAGGTAACTTATCTTCTCCTATAAGTTTCCACACATATTTTGTTGATGGAGATAATCTAGAGTGATCTACTATACATTCATAAATTTTACCTTCATGTGTAACTTTGTCTCCTACATAATATCTAGTATTTTTTGTCCATTCAGGTATAGAAGTTCTATTTTCTTCTACTGAATTTACAACTATGTCAACTTGTAATTTATCAGTAAGTGTTTTGTTATTCTCTTGTACAGATGCATTTGCAGTTACATTAATAGTTCCGGCTAAAAGTAATGTCATAATTGTTACTAATGAATAAGTTCTTTTTGATTTCATAAAGAATTCCCCCTAATAATGCGATTTTTAGAAGCCGGTTGCATCAGTAACTTCATATGCTCTAGATGCCCATATACAGAACACACTTCAAAGTTTCTTCTAAATTTAACCAAATTAATAATATCATTTCCAAAACATCTTGTCAATAAAAAACCATAAAAGGGATATATATGAATAAAGCTATAAAAATTAACAAATATGAGATATTTCCCAACGAAAATTCTTTTTACAGCAACAATTAAAAAATCGGTTAGTTATTATGATTATTTATCTCTATATGAAAAAAGGTTATCAATATTTTTAGTAGAATATATTTACAATATATCAATAATTTAGATATAAATGAATTGTATAATTTTATATTGATTTATTATATGGTTAAGTATTATCTAATATGAATTTATAAGGAGAGCTTTATTATGATTAAAGATATTTTAAATAAAGAGTGGCAATGTAAATGCATTGGTTGTTCTATTGCACTAGGAGAAATAATACCGCCAGGTGGAATAATAGCTGAAACTAATAATTTTATTCTTCACCAAGACCCAG
Organism: Clostridium sp. UBA6640; assembly: GCF_002455975.1. Lineage (GTDB taxonomy): Bacteria > Bacillota > Clostridia > Clostridiales > Clostridiaceae > Clostridium_J. Next base: position 4,969 of record NZ_DKLM01000130.1, on the reverse strand, counting down.
AAATTCCTATAAAAGCTTTTTTAATTATTGCTTCAAAAAAACATATAAAATCAATATCACAGCTTACTTATGAGGAGTCCCAAGAATTATTTGATTTAGTATATAAGGCAAGAATAGCATTAAAAGGTATAGAAGATATTAAGGAAATAAGCATAATTCAAGAAGAGAGATCAGGACATTTCCACATATGGCTTTTACCTAGATATGAATGGATGAATGATAAATTTGAAAATTCATTATCGGCTGCTAGGGATATAATGAATTATACAAGAAATAATCATAAAACAGAAAAAAATATTTCAGAAATTTTAGAAACAGTAGATTTAATAAAAGGTTCTTTAAAATGCTTAAAGCAATATAATAAGTAACACTGAAATATTGAGGAGGATAAAACCATGAACAGTAAAATTAAAGTAAGTAAAGAAAAAAGAGAAGAAATGATATCTAAAATTAAAAATTATTTTTTAGAAGAAAGAGAAGAAGAATTAGGAGATTTAGCCTGTGGAATGATTTTAGATTTTATCGTAGAAGAGCTATCAAGTGAATTTTATAACCAAGGAGTCTATGATTCGTATAAGTTTATGAATGATAGAATAGAGGATTTACTAGAGATACAAACATATTAAAGCAATTCACAATGCACAATTCAAAATTCACAATTCACAATTAAGGTTGAAATTAGTTTTGATCAAACTAATTTCTTTAATAGATTTTTGTAGTTGCAAAGATTATTTGAAATATCAAATATCTAATAATGGGAATGGGCTTGGGTTTTCTGGAGAACACTGTTCTCCCCTACAGTTAATCAATTCTAAATTTTGCAGCTATTGCTGAGAAATTTCCATAATCGTGAATTGTGCATTGTGAACTATGAATTAAATAAGGGGGTTATAGATATGAAAAGAAGAGTAGTATTATTAATTATTGCAATTATTATGATATTTAATTTTACATCTTGTGCTAATTCTGATAAAAGCGAGAATGATGAAGTATCTTTAAAACAATATTATAAGTATTTGGATAAAAATAACGTTCAAATTGATTTAGAAGATAATGAAGATTATTCATCTTTAAAATTATTAAAAGATGATCTTAAAAATAATGAATTATTTTTAATAGGAGAAGTTCATGATATTAAAGATAATGCAAAGGTATTTATAAAATTCTTAAAATATTTAAAACAGGAGACTAATTTTAAATATTTGGTAGAGGAGGATGAATATTTATATTCAATTTATAAAAATAAATATCTACAAACAGGTGATGAAAATTATTTAAATAAATTTGTAAATAAAAAAAGACGACCTGAAAAATATGAAATGTGGAAAGAAATATATAGATATAATAAAACATTGAAAGATGAGGATAAAATACAAGTTGTAGCTATAGGTATTGATGGATTTGGAACTGAATCATATTTAATAGATATGTTAAAAGATAAAAAATATGAGGAAGTTGAAGAAGACTTAAGTATTCTTAAAGAGCTATATGAAATTATGAATTTAGATGAAAATACTCCCGTTGAAGAATTGAAAAAACAATTTGATAAATACAAAAATAAACTGCCAGTGTTAACAGATAAAATATATAAAAATAAAAATCTATATGAGGATATATTAAAAGAGGAAGCTTTTGATTTCTTTATGTTAATAGATAATTTAAAAAATACTATAGAGGTATGGGAAGGTGACTCATTTGATGATGATTTAGCTCATATGAAAAGAGAAGAAAAATTGTATGAAAATTTTGAAAAAATCTATAACCATTATCCAAAAGGAAAATATTTTGGACAATTTGGTCTAAGCCATATTTATAAAGAGGAAACTACAAATAGAGTATGGCTAGCAGAGGATATTAATGAAAAAATTCCAGAGCTAAAAGATAAAATTCTATCTATAGCATTATTTTATAAAAATTCTTATTCTGCAAGAGCAGAAGACATTCTATCTACCTATAATGACAATGAAGTTTTAGATAAATATTTAAAGTCAAATCATACTTTAATTAAGTTAAATGGTAAAAACTCACCATTTTCTAAAGTATTATATACAGATTTTATTTCTGAAATTGTGTTTGCTCAAAATGGATACCATAAAAGTGGAGTAACAACAGATTATTTTGATTATGTGATGATAATTCAAGATTCAAAATAAACTATTTCTATAGACATCTTTAAGAAATAACTAGTTAATATACTCATCTATTTCTCATTTCTGACTGATTACTTTATTTCATATGTTTTATATTATCTTTTAACTTTAAAGAAATCATTAATAAAATATTAGTTTAAATTATTATTAGGAGAAATTCCATATTAAATGAATTTTAATAAGGGGGACTACTGTGAGAAAAACATTAAAAACAATATTAGTTATTTTTATATTTATTTTTATTATAAGTTTTTTTACTGTGAAAATTTTAAATAGTGAAGAAAATTTAGAAAAGAATATTGAAGTAGAAAATTTTTTAGAAAAAAATCATTCAGCTTTAGACTTAGAAGATAATGATGATTTCTCTTCTTTTCAATTATTAGACAACGACTTAAAGGATAAAGAAATATTTTTTACGGCGGAAAATCATGGAATAAAGGCCAACACAGAGTTAGAGCTAAAATTTTTAAAGTATTTTAAAGAAAAGGCAGATATTAATTATTATTTAATGGAGTTGTCATATAGTGACAGCTGTTTTTTAAATCAGTATTTGAAAACTGGAGATGAAAGTATATTAGAGGAAATGTACAAACCTCTTAAAGGTACTTTTGCATGGAATAAGCAGGGATATGAGCATTGGAAGAAGGTATATGAATATAATAAAACATTGCCTGATGATAAAAAAATTAAAATTGTAGGTATTGATATAGAACATCAGTCTGTAAATGCACTTAGATATATGAATTCAGTATTACCTAATAAAAAAGTACCAGATGAAATAAAAAGTGATATGGAAGAATTTAATAGCATAATTAACAGTGGATATTTAGATGAGAATAAAGCAGACGATAGATTATATAGATTTTGTTCAGAATTAAAAAATAGTATAGAAAAAAACAAAAATGTATATGAAAAATACTTAGAGGATAATTTTTTTGGATTTCAATTAGTAAATGAAAATATAATAAATAGAATAGATATAGTATCCTCAGAAGAAGATTTTGATAAAATTAGAGATGAAAAAATATACGAAAATTTTATTAAGGTTTATGATCACCTACCAAAAGGTAAGTATTATGGTCAATGGGGGCTAAATCATACCTTTCAAAGAGAGCAGGGAGGAGTTTCTTGGGTAGCTGCACATATGAATGGAAATAATTCTCCTGTAAAAGGTAAAGTATTATCAATAATTTATTTATATAAGAACTGTATGTATATGAATAGAGAAGACCATAGTAAAGAGCATATAGATTCCTACAAATCTGCTGATTTTAATAAATATTTTATGAAGCCTATAACTCTTTTTAAATTAAAGGGGGAAAACTCTCCTTTTGAAAATAGCTTAATATGGCCAATGAATCCATACCGTACTGGACCAATAGCTAAAGATGGAGTAACTACTGATTACTTTCAATATATAGTCGTAGTTGTAAATTCTACTCCAACAGAGCCTTTAGACAAATAATAATTTTAAAAGAATTAGAAACTATTGAAATGACAGAAAAGATAATAGACTTCTTAAATAAGAAAGGTAGTGTCTTATGAAAAATATATGCAATATGGATAATATACCAAATCAATATATTAGTAAGTTTCAAGGTGCTAAAACAATGTATGTAGGAAATGCTGTAGGTAGTGAAAAAATATATGTAAATATAGACTATATAGAACCAGGTTATAAAAGCACAAAATATCATCATCATTCAATGCAAGAAGAGTTTTTTGTTATAATGAGTGGGAAGGGAATCATAAGAATAAACGATGAAGAATTTGAAGTTAAATCTGGAGATGTAATTTCAAAGCCTGCTGGCAAAAATATTTCGCATCAATTTTTTAATAATAGTGAAGAAATATTGAAAATACTGGATATTGGAACTAAAGAAGAGGATGATGTTGCTATATATCCTGATGAAAATATCCTATACGTAAGAAATAAGGGTTTAGCTTTTAAAGTGGATGATGATATTATGTCTAAAGGGTGGACAACAGATCCAAATGAATAATTTATTATGTGAAAATCATAATTAGTAAACGGGGGGCTAGAAATGTTATTAGGATGTAGGAAACACTAATATTATGCGTATTAATCATAAAGGCAAAAGGTTATATATTGGATTAATGAAATAAAGGCAGGTATTCCTGCCTTTATAAAAGTTTTGAAGTAAAAATAATCTTTTGTTAATTTCTTTAGGATAATAGATATTAGCCCATAGTTAATTCAGATTTTACTGTGCTTATTTCTTCTTGTTTTGCTGGTTGAGCAGGTTTATAATATCCTTTTTCTTTAGCTGCTTGATAAATTTTGTATTGACGAGTTTCATCGCTATCTCTCATTTGTTGAAGTGTTTGTCTTAATTGTGGATTATCTGTTTCGGATATCATAGTAGCATATCCAGTTAAACTACTCTTAATCATGCTTAAATAATCATTCATTATATCTTTTTCTTGCATTTTTATACCCTCCTATCCTAAGAATCCCATTAATTTTTGTTTAGCAGCTCTTGCTTCTTGAGCATCAGTTTTTAGCATTTGGCTTAAATTTTGATCAGTACATTGATTAGCAAAATCATCAAGTTTATTTGCTATTGTTCCATGAGCGCCGATAAGATGGCGAAGATTTTGTAATTCCATTTGGTTTAAGTTTTGCATAAAATCACTCCTAACTTTTTATTTCAATCTTAGTATTACACATAGAATATATTTTATTCTTATAAATTAATTATTAATTACAATGTTGGAAGAGTAAGTATTTAAAGGGAATATAGCGATAGGGATACAATGTGAAAACTTAAAGGATACTCTGGAAAATAAATTTTCTA
>NZ_DKLM01000129.1 GCF_002455975.1 Clostridium sp. UBA6640 | reverse complement strand
ACTTTAGTCGTGAGAGGTTCAGGAACAGATTATGATTATAAGAGAAGCTTTATTCCTTCTATATCCTCAATAACGGTTTTTAGGATAGATTTAAAAGCTGAAATATATTCAGAAGGTTCTTCGATTTTGTTAATCAAATAGATAATTCGTTCTGGTGGTTCATGAGAGAATTCCTTCATTGATAAATTAGGTTCTTTTAAAAACACATCCAGAGCAGAAGTGGGAACAAACGTCCACATATTCTTTTTAGAATTTAGAAGAAATTCTTTTACCTGAAGGATTAAATCAGATTCAATATATGGATCGCATTTGCCGCAAAACCAGTGGCTGAACCACATATCATACTCAGTTGAATAAGAGGAATAAATTGCATTGGCGGCATCTAACATACCTGGTTCTACAAAGGATGGGTAGTCAGAATCTTTTCGGCAGATAAAATGCATTTTTTCACTATATACGGGGACGGATGTTATTTTATCAAAATAAAAATTTGCACCAACTAATGCTAGATCCAATGTACCATTAGCGATACGCTGGTAACATTCCTTATAACTGAAGGTTCGAAGTTTTAAAGTGAGGTTCGGATAAATCGACATCAAGCTATTGTAAACCTTTTGCAATATATACAGGTGTGGGCCATCAGAAGAAGCAATTCGAAATGAGGGATAAGAATCTTGGGAATCAAGGTTCTTTATATCATTCCAAACGGCCATAAAACGATTAGCCAGTGGGACAAAAGCTATTCCCTTTTCGGTTAAGTCAATACTTCGTTGCCCTTTTCGCCGGGAAATCAGCTGTTCCCCTAGTTCAGTCTCGAGTTGTAAGATTCGCTTGCTTAGTGCTGGCTGGCTGATATGAATCGATTCAGCAGCCTTTGTCAGTGTTTTGCATTTTACTACAGCCAGAAAAGCTTCAATATCACTATATCGCATAAAACCACCTTCTTTTTCTATTAATATAACTATTCGTTATATTATAAATCTAATAGTTTCATTATTCAAGAGAGGGATTCTATGATATTCTTTAATTAGTATAATAATGTTTGGAGGAAATAATATGTTATTAGGATATGAAAAAGTATCATTTTTGAATTCACCCACACCACTGGAATATTTAGAAAATATTTCCAAGGAATTGGGAGTAGAGTTTTATATTAAGCGTGATGATTTAACAAATTTGGGTATGGGTGGAAATAAGCTTCGAAAATTAGAGTATATCCTACATGAAGCACAAAAAAATGGTGCAACAAGATTACTGACAGTTGGTGGTGTTCAAACAAATCATGGTCGGTTAACTGCTGCCGTAGCAACAAAATATGGCCTGAAATGTACCATCGCTATGATTGGTGATTATCCTGGCGAGTTATCGGCAAATCTCTTACTAGATCGAATTATGGGGGCTGATATAGTTCTTAAAAATAACGATGGAAGAGCGGAACCAGAACAATATGATGATCTAGTCAAAAAACTTATAAAGGAATACGAAGAGCAAGGAGAAAAAGTATATTATATTCCTATGGGAGGTTCTGACGATGTAGGATTCCTGGGATATTACGAGTGTGCAATGGAACTTACAGAACAAGCTAATGCAATGGGAATCGGCGACGCACGTGTGTTTGCGGCAACTGGCAGCATCGGTACATTTATGGGATTATGTNNCGTAAAAATGAAAAGTCTACACTCAATTGTACTGGCATTGCAATAAGTCCTTTTGGAGAGTACAAGGAAGACTGCCTTCTGAAGCTTTTTTATGAAGTGAAAGAAAAATATGATCTTAATATTACCGCTGAGTTGGCTGACTTTGACATTGAAAGAGATTATGTCAGAGATGGATACAATATGCCGTCAAAGGAGGTAAGAGAGGCAATTTATTTGATGGCTAGAAAAGAAGCTATTTTGCTTGACCCATGTTATACTGGAAAATGTTTTGCAGGTATGCTTGATATGATTCGTGAGGGTAAAATAACTCCTGGGGAAAAAATTATCCTTATACATACCGGGGGAACACTCGCACTTTATACAAAGCATCACCGTATTGAGTTTGAAAAGGAACTTATTGAAGGTGTAAAAATATTAGAGTAGTTCATTTATAAGGAATCGAAGATCAGTTATTAATTAAACTGATCTTCGATTTTTAATGAAATTTCAGAAAATGGAGGACAAGCCATATGGCACAAAAGAAAGAGTATAGAATTAAAGTTGAGGGACAATTAATCCCGGTAACAGAAGAAGTCTATTTGACATACTACCGCATGAGGCGTAGAGAACTTCATCATACGTTAGGATAGTTGTCCTATAGAAAGAATAATATATAATAGAATTAAGACACTAACTTAAAGAGAATAATTATATCTAAAGATAATAAAAAGAAAATAACATATGCTAAAGAATTTAAAGCCTCAGAAAACAACCTATAACAGTTACCATCACAAGTCTTTATGAAGAATTATGAGAATATATTAATGGATTAAGGCAAGTGAGAAAGACAGTAATAAATCATCAACTAATGATAAATAAACTCACAAATAGACTTCTTGAGATAAATTACATGTACTTCTTGAAACATCAACACATTCAGAGAGGAAATTTTCAGAACACTATAGAAGAAAAGGCATCTTTGTTGATGAGGCAAAGAGCTGTAAAGAACAATTCCTAAAAATTAATCAAACTACTATAGAAGATCCAAAAGAATTAAAAGAAAAAAGATACAGAAATGATGTCACTGAACCTAAATTGAAATTAGCGAATGAAATATCCAAAGCTTTGAATAAGGATATATAAAAAGTATTTGAACTAGGGGATTAACGGGATGTGATACTATGTTATGTATAAATCCAGCGAGGTATAAAGTATTATGAAGAAGTTTAAATTTTTTAAACTATTTGCTGTGGTGGCTATTGTTGGACTAGTGTTTATATATAAGTTTATAGAAGCACATAACAAAAGACTAGTTTTGGAAACATTTAATAATATCAATGAGGTGGTTATTGATATTAGCGCCAATACTATAAAAATATCGAGCAGGGATGATATGGATAAGTTAAGAAATCTACTTGATGTTGGATCTTGGAATCAGCTGATTTATTATAATAAAAAATCTTTTCCTGTGATTTCTATAATGCTTGATGAAGTTGATATAGGAATTTATCAAGATGAAGATACTGTCAATGTAAGCTACGGAGGCAAAATTAATCATTATAGGGTAAAGAGAGAAATAAAAAATAAATTGACTGAATTTATTAAAGTTCGTTAATAAACTGTGGTCTAGTGGCTTGAAGCAACCTTATAAATTGCTTCATTAGATTAATTTAGTTGTAAAGATATTCAACATTTTAAGAATAACTAGGTATCAGCATAATAATATTCTTACCTAGTTATTCTTAAACACATAATTTAAAAATTTTTATGGAAGTTTACACAAAATTCTTGATAGACTTACTGCAAGCTCTTATTATTTCTACTATGGAAAAACAGAGAAATTAATATACCCTTTTGCTACATTATTTCCTGGAACTTCTTCCCCTATTGTTTCTTTATTCTTTAGCTGACTTATTCTTTTCCAGCTAATAGTTCTGCCTGTTACATAAAAACCTACCCCTTGAGCAGGTACTACAGTCCAGATATCAACAGTATCACCCTTTTCCGCTTTTGTGGATATATCAGAATTTCTTTGACTATATCTTAAAATTTTCTTTTTATTATCCCCAATATTATCTGGTTCCCAAGTATACTCTTCATTTGAAACCCATGTAGTGGTGCCTACACTGGGGTTGGTGTAAGAGAACTTATGGCTATCTGTAGCCTCTGATGTATCATTAAAATAAGTGCCTCCAGGTAGAGTGCCGGCTTCTTTCATTTTTATGAATTTAGTTTTCATATCATCTTCTACACTAGCGACAATAGTAACTGGCAAACCATGAATATAAATAGTTTCCCCTGCCTTTATTTCCTTTTGCACTGGACCTTTGCCGGGGTCAAAGACAATCATATAAAAATGCATTTTACCTTGAAGCACTTTTATTTCATTAATCTGTACCATACTTGCTTTTTCAGCCCCCATAGTGCCTAAGGAAGCATGAACCTCCTGAACTATCTTTTTTGTCTTCCCTATACTAGCCTCAAGCTCACGAAGGCTTCTGCTCAAGAACCCACTGGTTACTGAGTTTATAATCGTTTGATCATTTGAACTTAGTACATTAATTAATCCCTTAAATCGTTTAGTAGCCTCATCTGCTTCTGCTAATGCCTTTTTTAGCTGAATTATACGGTCCTTATTTTCCTCTGGGTTTACCTCTAAATTCTTTATTTCTTTCACTAGCTCAGCTTTAGCTGCCACAAAATCGTCAGAGGCCTTATAAGCCTGCTTTCTAATTTGCTCCGCTTTAGCCCCCTTTATGGTCTCCACCTTGAGTTGAGCTACAGAATCTGCTAAATTTGCTATGGCTACTTGAGCAGCAGCCAATGTAGTCAAAACAGATACTTGCCTAAGCATAAAATAGCTAGAAGGATATCTAAAAAACATATTACCCACCTCTCTTAATGCTCCTCTATTTTTGTGCCTTTCCACTCTTTTTGATTTACCTTTTCTTCATATCCAAAGCTTCCCTCAAAATAAGGTTTATACTTTTCATCCCATTTAATTCTCATTATAAAATTACCACGATTAGCATGGTGAGTTACCTCTGGGTTTGTGTGCTCAGACCAATACCCTCTAAGTATTCCTGTATTGCCTTCATTAGTTAATAAACCTACTAATTTTCCTCCTGGGGCCCAATCATAATTTCCTTCAACCTTCACCCCTGTAATATACTGTTCTATTGGAGTTTTAAAAAATGGGAAGGGCATCTCTTCAGTGATATCTGTCATTTTGAATTTTATCTTGCCATATTGGGTTTGCCACGTTCCTTCCGGAGTAGGGTAATGAGTTTTTATCATTGCGTACATATAGGAATCATAAGCCATCTCAATTCTATTTCTTACCCTTCTGGCATCAGTGCCATTAAGACCATTCTCCCTTAAACATTTCTCAATGGCATCAAAATCATAAGGATGCTCTTTAGCACACTTTGCTACAATGTCTCCATATTGATATACATCTCCCCCTATCTTTTGAATTACAAAAACAATAACTGCCACAAAGGTGCTTGCAATTGCTGCTAGTATGGGGTTAATCCTCATGGGATCATAAGTGTAGTAACCATTTTGCTCAAAAGGACAACTGCGCCAATACTGATGATTAAAAGATCTACTTTCATTAAAATACATCGCAAATCTCTCCATAAAAAACTTACATAATATTATATGATGCAAGAGAGACTTTGTACCTAATTAGGCATTACTTTCATTTTAGGCAATATACGAAAAACCTCTAAAAGTACAATATTTAAACTTAACCATACCCCGCCGAAAGCATATAAGGGACGGTTCATAATTATATCTTAAGTAAATTTAGATTATAGAATTAAACCTATTAAGAAAAGGCTGCCAAGAATCGCTACTCCATGCAATAGCTGAAATGTCACCACAAAAATAGTGTACGTCTTCTGTGACCCAGCAACCATAGCAAGAGATTTAAAAATACTAAATGACTTAGGATATAAACCCTAGAAGTACAACCAGTAGATATGTTTCCGCAGACGGCACATGTGGAGACTATTGTGTTGATACAATGAGCTGATACGTAGAAATCCTTTGTTTTAGGCACCTTTCCAAACATATCATCTTCACAGCTGAGGGTGATAAAATCAGAAATAAGGTCATTAAAAACTATATCAATGTTTCTGTGGTGGTTGATATAGAATGTGGGGATACAAGAAAATAAAGGTGGAGAATTAAAGGGGTACTGTGAAAATGGTACTCCTTTTCTCTTAATTTAGACGTTCAGAAATGAGCGTCTTTTTGTTTGTAACAATATACCTATATAAAATATATGACAAGTAATAAATTTATTATTATAATATTACAGCATTGTGGTCCTTAAGTTCATGATTTCTGCGTTTTTAGTTCTGTATTTTATAACACAACACAGAATACTCGGTACTTCAGTGCTGAGATGAATGTGCCATAAACTTCTCGTTGGAAATGTAGAAAAAGACTTAAAGAATATAATAAATCAACTTGCAAATAATAATAGAATAACCATTGTAGAAATGGAAACTTACAAAGATTGAAAATGCATTAAAAATCAACAGAAAAAATAAAGGAGGAATTTCTCTAGTGGCAAACTACGTTTTGACACTTCCATTGAAAACGGAAAAGTGGCAAGAAGATATATTAGAAAAAAGATTAAATATTGCTCGTCAAATCTACAATGCTTGTCTTGGAGAAATTCTTTCAAGATATAGATTAATGCAAAGACAAAAAGAATATGGTCTTGCAATGAAAATGAAAAAAGGTAAAAAACGTAATGCAATATTCAATAAACTTAGAAAAGACTTTGGTGTAACTAAGTTTGACCTAAACAAGTTTGTAAAGCCTATGGGGCAAAAGTTTAAACAAAACTTAGGTTCTCAAATGGTTCAAGAAATCGCAGAACGTTCTTTTACTTCTTTTGAAAAATTAATCTTTGGAGAAGCAAAGAAAGTCAGATTTAAAGCTTTCGGCGAGTTCTATTCTGTACGTGAAAAAGGAAATGTCACAGGTTTTAGATATTTCGAAGATAGAAATGTAATGAAATGGCTTGGGCTAACAATGCCAGTAATCATAAAAAGAAATGATGAGTATGCACATCAATGTTTTTTAGATAAATTAAAGTTTTGCAAACTTGTCAAAAAAGTTATCCGTGGTAAAAATAGATATTTTGTTCAAATGACTTTTGGGGGTGTTCCACCACAAAAGAAAAACCGTAAGGTTTCTACTGATGAAAATTCTCGTGTAGGTCTAGATATTGGTACTTCTACTCTTGCTATCGCAAGTGAGAAAGAAGTTAAAATATTAGAACTTGCAGAAGATATAAATATAGACGAAAAACTTAAAAGAGTTCTTCAAAGAAAACTCGATAGACAACGTAGAGCAAATAATCCCAACAAATACAATGAAGATGGCACAATTAAAGCAGGAAATCGTGAGAAATGGGTTCAAAGTAAAAATTATATCAAAACTAAACTTGCACTTGCAGAAATTCAAAGGAAAATATCAGATAAGAGAAAACAATCTCATAATAAACTTGCTAATTATATACTTTCTCTTGGCCTTGATGTAAGAGTTGAAACTATGAATTTTAAAGGACTTCAAAAAAGAGCAAAAGAAACTACTGTAAATGAGAAAACTGGAAAGATTAATAGTAAGAAGAGATTTGGAAAATCTCTTAGTAACAAAGCACCGAGTATGCTTATAACTCTTATAGACAACAAACTTCAATACTATGGTCTTTCAATTAAGAAAATAGATACTTACAAAGTAAAAGCAAGTCAATTTGAACACTTCACAGAAACTTATGTTAAAAAGCCATTATCAAAACGTTGGAACAAATTTGAGCAAGGAACTATCCAAAGAGATATGTATTCTGCATTTCTAATAATGAATACAAAGGATAACTTAAAAGAAGTAGATATAGATAGAGCAAATAGAGCTTTTGAAGACTTCTTCAAGCTGCATAATAAAGAAATAGAAAGAATTAGAAAATTAGATAAAAAACAAATAAGTAGCATAGGACTATAAAAGTCCATACTACTTTGGGGCATATGGTTTTGAACCGAGCCAATATGGTGAACCCCGTAGGGCCATAATAGTTTCAAGGGAAACTTTGCCCGATAAAGTCTTAGGGAAACCGAACCAGTATTTGGTGTCAACCGATATTGCTTTAGCAATTATCGGCTATCCAAAAGAAGTTTGGATAGTACCTAAGAACCTTACGACTTTAGTCGTGAGAGGTTCAGAGTATCTTCGTATAACCCCAATAATATGGTTTGGGGGTCTCTACCAGGAATCCAAAATTCCTGATTACGAAGAAGATATCTTATGGGTATTTTCTTCGTAATCAGGAATTTCTATTATTTAACATTTATTATAGAAAAGGGGAATAATATGGAATTAATAAAGTTACCTAAAATTGAGTTGCACTGTCACTTAGATGGTAGTGTTAGACCTGAAACAATTATTGATATAGCACAGAAGGAGAATATAACTATTCCTAGTTCAGATATTAATATTATTAGAAATATGATGATTGCGCCTTTAGAATGTACCTCTCTTTCCGAGTATTTGGAAAGGTTTGAATTACCTATAGATATTATGCAGTCTAAGGAAAGCTTAAGAAGAATTGCTTATGAACTTATGGAAGATGCATCAAAAGAAAATACAAGATATATTGAAATTAGATTTGCACCATTACTTCATACTAAAAAAGGATTAACTATTGAAGAAATAATATCAAGTGTATTAGAAGGAATTAAAGATGGAGAAAATAGTTATGATATCAAAGGTAATTTAATACTATCTTGTTTGAGGTATGCCCCTGTAGATACTGTTTATGATGTGGTAGAAGCGGGAAGAAAGTTTTTAGGAAAAGGTGTAGTAGCTATAGATTTATGTGGTAATGAAGAAGCGGAGTTTTCTAAAAGATACATAGAGCCTATTGAATTAGCTAGAGAATATGGATATAGAGTTACTATTCATGCTGGGGAAACAGCAATTGGGGAAAATGTGTTAGATGCTGTACAAATGCTTAAAGCTGAAAGAATAGGTCATGGAGTTTTTATAAAAGACTGTCCTGAAGCTTATGATATTGTAAAGAATAAAGCAATAGCACTTGAGATGTGCCCAACTAGTAATATTCAAACTAAGGCAGTAAATTCTTATGGAGAGCATCCTATTTTTAAATTTTACACTAATGGAATAAAAGTGACAGTTAATACTGATAATAGAACTGTATCAGATACAACCTTAACTAATGAATATAATGCTATACTTAAAGAGTTTAATTTAACTTATGAAGATTATAAAAAAATTTATCATAATAGTATTGATGCAGCTTTTGCTAATGAAGAAATAAAGGAAAAGTTAAGAAAATTAATATAAAGAATATATAAGCGGGCTGTTGCACTAACTAATTAGTGCAACAGCCCATTTTTGTGCAAAAAAATAAATCTTGAACTTGGATAATGGGGTATTTAGGGTAAAATATTAGTATGATAAAACATAACATTATAAACAAGCTGAAATTAGCAGTATATAAATAAAAATATATAATCATGAATTATTCACCAAATTTATTTTGAGAACATATTCTTAAAATAAATTTGGTGATTATTTTTGTAACATATTTTAGGAATTTGGTTAAAAAAACAAATATTTATAAAGAATATTTATCATTTATCCTTAAAAAGGCTTAGACTTTCCCTTTTATTTAAAGTATTTATATTTATTAAGTGTTGGTAAAAAAGTTAATATCATTAGGGATACCCCCATAATTAATATTTCACCTGTTGATTTTATTATGGTTTTATTTATAAGAAAAGCTATTAAAATCATATATCCACCAATAAGTAAATATAAAAATCTTTGGCAGAATATAAATTTTCCTTTATTTGAAATAACTTTTCCATCTTCTTCGTACATTGCAAGGATTTTTTTCCAAGGCATTAATAAGGCCAGTAAGAGTTGTAAAATTCCTGCAGCAATCAATATTATAATAATAAAATTTTTCAAGTTAGATCCTCCCTACAATTAAAGAACTATAATATAATTTAATCGTCTAATTTAATATTAATTACATTGTACACTAAATAACATTATAGAAAAACTATTTTAGAATTAATCCATAATAAACTTTATTTCAGAAAACTTAATATACAGTAATAAATTATGATTACCTAGGAAATAATATACAGGTGACAATATATATTGAAAGTGAGGATTTTTATGGAGTACATAGTTATATTATCAATAGTTTTCTTAGTAGCACTTAGAGTTGTTACATTAAGAAAATGTAGTGATGATGATTTATTGGATTATATTAAGATAGGTGAACATAATAAAGAGGATTTAAATAGCATAGCTATAGAACTCTCACAAAAGTACAGTGATATAACTAATAAGAGCTGTAAAAAGTCTCTAATTTATAATATTCAAAAGTGCTATAAAAAGATTATTGCTTGCCATGATGAAATAAATGAAGAGTACAAAAAAAAATGCGACATTATACAAGGTGGAGAATGGATATTAGATAACATGTATATTCTAGACAAAGAATATCATGATATAAAACTTAATATGCCACATAAATATTATAAACATTTACCTGTAGCTAAAAGGGGTATATTTAAGGGGTATCCTAGAGTTTATCAAATTGCGGTAGAACTTGTAAGTAATAGTGAAGGAAACTTAAATGAAAATATAATTAAAGAGTTTATTAACAGTTATCAAAAAGAAACTATATTGACCATGGGTGAATTATGGGCATTGCCAATTATGATTAGAGCTGCTTTAATTCAAAATATAGGAAAAACTTGTGAAGAAATTTCTTTTACAGTAAGAGAAAAAAAGAGAGCAGAAATTTTGGCGCAAGATATAATTAACAGTCAATTAGATGGAAGTTTAAAATATAATTTTCATGAAGAAGTAAAAAAACAAAAAATAACTACTGTTTTTGCAGATCATCTATTAAAACTTTTAAGAGATAATGGAATAGAAAATAATGAAATAAATAAAGTGATAGAAGATAAATTAGAATTTAAAGAAATTAATATAGATGCCGTAATAGCTACTTCTTATAAAAGAGAAAGTAAATTTGAAAGTGTATTAGGTAATAGTATTACATCTTTAAGGGATGTGGAAAGATTAAATTACAAAAGACTTTTTGAAAAAATATCTATAGTTGAGCAAACATTAAAAGAAGACAAATTAAAAATCTACAGTGATATGGATTTTCAATCTAAGGATTATTATAGACATGTAGTAGAAAGAATATCAAAGCAGAACAATATTCCAGAGTCTTATATTGCAAAAAAAGCTTTGGAATGTTCAAATGAAAATACAGAAAAGCCTTATGAAAATCATATTGGATACTATTTATTTGATGATGGAAGAAAAAAATTAAACAAAAAATTAAACATTAATTATAAGGGCTTTGAAAGATTAAAAAGCTATATAAAAGGGAGAGCAGTTACATTTTATGTAACAACTATTATTTTATTAACTATTATTTTATCTGCAATCTTTGTATATTGGAGCTATATAAATGATTACGATTTTAGATTATGGAAGTATATATTAGTGTTATTTATAACAGCGATACCACTTAGTGATGTCGTAATTTCTATATTGAATTGGAGTATTACTCATTTATGTATTCCAACTATAATGCCTAGAATCAAATTTAACAATATACCGGATGAGTGTAAGACTGCGGTAGTAGTACCAACTATTATAAATGATAGTAAGAGAGCTAAAGAATTAGTGGATAATTTAGAAGTTTATTATCTAGCTAACAAAGATGAAAATCTGTTTTTTGTATTATTAGGAGATTTCAGAGATAGTGATAGAGAAGTATTAGAAGATGATAAAAAAATTGGTGAAGATACAATTAGTTATATAAGAGAGCTGAATGAGAAGTACTGTAAAAATAAAGATGACAAGTTTTTCTTTTTATGTAGACATCGAGTATATAATGAGGGAGAGAAGCTTTATATAGGCTATGAAAGAAAAAGAGGAAAAATAATGGAGTTCAATGCTCTGTTAAGAGGAGAAGAAAATACAACTTATAATATTTTTAGTAGTAGTATCGAGGAGTTAAAAAAGATAAAATATGTAATAACTTTAGATGCTGATACAGTACTTCCTAGAGAAGCAGCTAAAAAACTTGTAGGTGCAATGGCGCATCCTCTTAATATTGCCTATGTAGCCAAAGAAAAGAAGACTGTATTAAGAGGTTATGGGCTAATGCAGCCTAGGATTAGTGTAAGTATTTCAAGTTCAAATAAAACTTATTTTTCTAATGTATTTTCTGGAGAAACAGGGATAGATATCTATACTATGGCAGTATCTGATGTATATCAAGATCTTTTTGGAGAAGGAATTTTTACTGGTAAAGGCATTTATGATTTAGATATATTTGAATATATGCTAAAAGATGAAATACCGGAAAATAGGATATTAAGTCACGATTTATTGGAAGGTTCCTATGTTAGAGCTGGTCTCATAACAGATGTGGAGCTAATAGATGATTATCCTGCTTATTATAATTCAAGCTCAAAAAGACTTCATAGATGGGTCAGAGGAGATTGGCAGCTTATTCCTTGGCTATTTAAGAAAAGTCCAATAAATAGATTATCTAAGTGGAAAATCTTTGATAATCTTAGGAGAAGTCTAATTTCGCCTTCTATGATAATACTACTATTTTTAACTTTAATAAAACTATTGCCTAATGGAACTGATAAATGGTATATGGCTGCATTTATATCTCTCATTACTCCTATACTATTTGATGTTACTGAATATGTTGTATCACCATTAAAAGGTATTAGCTTAAGTGGAAGAATACAAAATGGAAAAATGGCATTTAAACAAGTATTTTTTATATATGTGTTTTTACCTTATCAAGGATGTTTAATGCTAGATGCTATAATTAGAACTATTTATAGAATGGCTATATCTAAGAAAAATCTATTACAATGGCAAACAGCAGCAGATGTAGAGAGAACTTCAGGAAAAAGTTTAAAAGCGTACATATACTCTATGTGGTATGGCAGTATAATTTCCTTAGCTATACTAGCTGCAGCCTTTTATAACAGCATAAATGTAGGATTGTCTTTATTACCAAGTTGTATTTTATGGTTTTTAAGTCCTATGATAGCGTGGTTAATTAGTATTGAGAATGAAAAAGAGATATATGCCATGGAAGAAAATGAAGAGGCTACAATAAGAAGGATAGCTAGAAAAACTTGGGCATATTTTGAAGATTTTATAACTGAAGAGTGTAATTATTTGGGAGTAGATAACTACCAAGAAGAGCCATGTAAAGGTGCAGCCCTAAGGACTTCCCCTACTAATATGGGAATGAGTATTATTTCTAATATAACTGCTGTAGATTTAGGTTATATCAGTATTGCAAAAGCTGTAGAAAGAATAGAAAACTCTATAAATAGTATGGAGAAATTAGAAAAACACGGAGGGCATTTTCTAAACTGGTATAATAGTGAGACTAAAGAGCCGTTATATCCAAGATATATTTCTACAGTAGATAGCGGAAATTTAGCAAGTTATTTGTTTACTACTTATGAAGCTTTAAATGTCTATGAAGAAAAGCCTTTTATTACTTCTATTACTAAAGGAATTCAAGATACGATTAACTTAGCAGCAGAAGAAATTGAAAGTCTTCCATCTAAACAATATATATATTTAATGCTTCAAGATGAATTTGATAACAATACTAATGATTTAATTTCTTTTAGGCACAATTGTTGCAATTTACTTTTAAGGGTAAAAGAAATATTAGAAATCCAAGATTTGAAATCAACTTATTGGACTAACAAACTTATAGAGGACTTACAAGGTTATATTAAAGAAATAGATAATATTTTTCCTTGGATTACTCATTTAGAGTGCTATGATGATGATATTTTAGATGAAATAGATGATATTGCTACCTATAGTACATTAAAAGAGTATGAAAATAAGATTAATATGCTAATGAAAAAAATAAAATCAAGTGAAGGAAAGTCTGCTTTAAAAAATAGTATAGATAAAATAAATACATTAATAAATTCTATAGATGAAGTAAAAGAAAAAGTATTAAATATGGCTTATGCAATGGATTTCTCTATACTCTTCGATAAGGATAGGGAATTATTTTCCATTGGCTATGATTTAGAAAGTAATAGTAGAGGGAATAGTTATTATGATCTTTTAGCTTCAGAGGCAAGACAGGCAAGTTTTATAGCTATTGCTAAAAATGAAATACCAACAAGTCATTGGTTTAAACTTGGAAGATCTATGACCACTGATGGTGTAGGAAAAGGATTAGTATCTTGGAGTGGTACTATGTTTGAATATTACATGCCTAGACTTATAATGAAAAATTATCCTAATACTCTATTGGATGAAAGTTATGAGTTCTCCTTAAATTCACAAATAGAATATGGAAAAAATAAAAAAGTTCCATTTGGTATATCAGAAAGTGCTTATTATAACTTTGACATGGATTTAAATTATCAATATAAGGCTTTTGGAGTGCCAACATTAGGATTACAAAGAGGTCTTGAAAATGAATTAGTTGTGTCACCTTACTCAACCATAATGTCACTTATGGAAAATGAGGAAAAGGGCTTTAAAAACATAAGAAAGCTTATTGAAGAGGGAGCAGAAGGAGTATATGGTTTTTATGAGGCTATAGATTATACTCTAGATAGAGTTTCAAAAGGTATGAATAAGCAAGTTGTAAAATGCTATATGATACATCATCTAGGTATGAGTATAATGGCTATAGATAATATATTAAATAATAATGTGCTCCAAAAATACTTTCATTCAATGGCAATGATTCGAGCTACAGAATTATTATTGCAAGAAAAGATTTCTAAAAGAGTAATCTATGATAGAGAAAAGAAATATGCAATTCAAAAAAGTATGCATGATGTGCAAAAGATTATACCTAGAAAAATTGAATCTCCAGTTAGCAAGTATCCTATAGTTGGTCTTTTATCTAATAATAATTATAGCGTAATGCTAACAAATAGTGGTAGTGGATATTCAAAGATAGATAAATTACTACTTTATAGATACAGAGAAAAAAATACAAATAATAATACGGGTATGTTCTTTTATGTGAAAGATATTAATAATGGGGAATATTTTTCTTCAACTTATGAACCTTGTAGAGAGAATAGGGAAAAGTATACTGCTAATTTTTATTTAGATAAAATTGAGTATATAAGAAATGATAATGAACTGCTTACTAAAACTTCTATAGTGTTATCTAAGGACGAAAACCTAGAGCTCAGAACTTTAGAATTGAAAAACAATAGTGAAGAAGAGAAAATTTTAGAGGTTACAAGCTATTGTGAAGTTGTACTTCAAGGATATGACGGAGATTTAGTTCATCCTGCCTTTGGAAACTTGTTTATAAAAACAGAATTTATAGGGGAAGATGAATTAATAATAGCTAATAGAAATCCTAGACATAAAAATGAAGAAATTCCTTATATGATGCAATATATAGTAGTGGAAGGTGAGGCAATAGGTGCTTTAGAATATGAAACTTCAAGAGCAAAATTTATAGGAAGAGGTAATGATAAGAATTCTCCTCAAGCTATAAAAAATAATATAATGCTAACTAATACTGTAGGGGCTGTGCTAGATCCTATTATAAGTCTAAGAAAGAGAGTTAAAGTAAAACCTAAAAGTAGTTGTAAAGTTCATTTTTTAACTTCTTTTAGTTATGATAAAGAAGAGTTGATAGAAGTTTCGAGGAAATATAGTGAAGTAGAATCAATAAATAGGTTATATAGTTTAAGTTTTGAATATTGCCAAAAAGAAATGAAAAGCTTAAATATAAAATCTACTCAAGGAAATTTATATCAGCAATTAGCATCAAAAATATTATTTTTAAATTCTAGCTATAGAGAAAGAGAAGAACATATTGTAAAACTTAATAAAGGGCAAAGAGATTTATGGGGATATGGAATATCTGGCGATATACCTATGGTTTTAGTAGTGGTAGAAAAAGAAAAGCACATAGATATTGTAAGGCAAGTTATTAATTCTCATAGTTATCTAAGAAGAAAACACATATCTTTTGATTTAGTAATATTAAATCAAGAGCCTGTAAGTTATAAACTTCCTCTTCAAAAAAGTATAAGAGATTTAATATCTTCAAGTAGCTTGAAGTATCTAGAGAATAAAAAAGGTGGAGTATTTTTACTTTCATCAGCTATACCTGAAGAAGATATAAACTTGTTTAAAGCAATATCTTCTGTAGTCATTGAGGGAGAAAAAGGAACCTTAGCTTCACAAATAAATTATATGGAAAAGGAAAATAAAATAGTATTTTTAGAGGATGATACAAAAAAAGAGAAGAAGAGATATAACTATAAGGAAGATATAGATATTAAAATTCCACAACTAGAGTATTTTAATCAATATGGTGGCTTTGGAGATAATGGGAAAAATTACACTATTATACTTAAAGATAATCAAAATACTCCTACACCTTGGATAAACGTAATAAGTAATCCTAATTTTGGATTCTTAGTGTCTGAAAGTGGAACATCTTATACTTGGCTTAAAAATAGTAGGGAAAATAAGTTAACCGTATGGAACAATGATTATATTGTAGATTATTGCAGTGAATGTATATATATTAGTGATGGACAGGAAATTTGGAGTCCAACACCAAAACCTATAAGAGATAATAAAACTTATATAATTGAACATGGTTTTGGTTACTCTAAATTTGTTCATTATAATTTTGGAATAACCTCTGAAACTACAATGTTTGTACCTATAGATAAAAATGTAAAGCTAATAAAACTGAAGCTTAAGAACAATGAAAATTATGAACGAGAATTACGTGTAGCATATTATGCAGAATTAACTATGGGTGTTGTTAGAGAAAATACTTATAAAAAAATCTTTACTGAAATAGATAATGAAAATTCATATATATCTAGTAAGAATCCTTATAATATGCCCTTTGAAGATACTATATGTTATTTAACTATTAACGGAGAAGAACAGATTTCTTTTAGTGGAGATAAACTTGAGTTTTTAGGAGCAGAAGGTAAAATTTCCAATCCTAGAGCTATGAAATATAAAGAACTAAGAGGTGGTCATGGAGGAGGATTAGATCCTTGTCTAGCATCAATGACCACTATTAAACTTAAAGAAAATGAAGAAAAAGAAGTTGTGATTATTTTTGGAGCTGAAGAAAGTAGAGAAGCTTTAGAGAAAACCATAGAAAAGTATAGAAGTATAGAAAATATAAATGCCTCCTTGAAAGAAGTAAAAGATTATTGGAGTACACGTTTAAATACACTTCAGGTTAATACTCCAGACAAAAGCTTTGACATAATGATGAATGGATGGCTTATGTATCAAACTATATGTTGTAGGCTATGGGCTAGAACCGCATTTTATCAATCTGGAGGAGCATTTGGCTTTAGGGATCAGCTTCAAGATGTCATGGCAACATGCTATTTAGATCATGAAATTACTAAAAATCAAATTCTTTATGCTGCTTCAAGACAATTTGAAGAAGGAGATGTACAACATTGGTGGCACCCAATTATAGATAGTGGAATCAGAACTAGATTTAGTGATGATTTACTATGGCTTCCTTATGTAGTTAGTGATTATATTGATAAAACAGGAGATTATAGTATTTTAGATGAAGAAATATATTATTTAAAAGATGAAGAACTTAGAGAAGGTGAAGATGAAAGATATAGAATTTCACCTAGATCGGAGTTAAAAGAAAGTTTATATAAACATTGCCTGAGGGCTATAGAAAAATCATTAAAATTTGGAGAACATAATATACCATTAATGGGTAGTGGTGACTGGAATGATGGAATGAGCACTGTAGGTAATAAAGGAAAGGGAGAAAGTGTTTGGCTTGCATGGTTTTTATATAGTATCTTAAACAGCTTTAAAAATATTTGTAGCTTTAAAGATGATGATGAATCTTATAAAAAATATGATGAAATGCAACAGTTTATAAAAGAATCTCTAGAGGAAAATGGATGGGATGGACAGTGGTATAGAAGGGCTTACTTTGATGATGGCACTCCACTAGGATCATCTTATAATGAAGAGTGTAGGATAGACTCACTAAGTCAATCCTGGTCAGTTATTTCTGGGGCTGGAGATAAAGAAAGATCAGAAGAAGCTATGAATAATCTTTATAAATACTTAGTAAGAGAAGATAAGGGAATGATACTATTATTAACTCCTCCTTTCAACAAATCAAAACTTGAGCCAGGATATATTAAGGGATATATACCAGGAGTTAGGGAGAATGGAGGCCAATATACTCATGCTGCTACTTGGGCTATACTGGCTTTTGCTAAAATGGGTAAATGCGATATTGCAGTAAAACTCTATAATATGATTAATCCTATAAATCATAGTAGTGATTATTTGTCAGCAGAAATTTATAAAACAGAGCCTTATGTAATGACGGCAGATGTTTATTCTGTTGAGCCCCATGTAGGCAGAGGTGGCTGGAGCTGGTACACAGGAACTTCATCATGGATGTATAAAGTAGCTATTGAGGGAATTTTAGGGTTTTCACTTAAAGATGGGAAAGGATTTACAATAAATCCTTGCAGCTCTTTACCTTGGCAGCAATATGAAATGCAATATAGGTTTAATGAAGCTATTTATAATATTAGGATTAAAAAAGGTGAGGAAAATAGTATTTATCTTAATGATAGAAAAATTGAAGGTAATTTTATCCCTTACTTTGATGAAGGACAATACAATATAGAAGTAACTTACAATTAATATACCTTTTTCTAAAATAATAAGTTAGCATTTAAATGTAAACTATAAACTAAAAAACGTGGTGATCAACCACGTTTTTTTAGTTAAAATCTTCCTCTATAAGCTCAACGGTGATTCCATCCATATCTTTTACAAATATGATTTTAGCACCTAAATCTGTGGTTACAGGTCCCTGTAAAATTTCAATATTTTCACTCTTAATAATGTCTAACATTTCATCTATATTTTCAATATGGACTATTATAGACATATTAGATTTAGATGAGCTTTCAGAGTTTATATTATTATTTTTTATAAATTCAATAAGGTTATTGTTTTCATCACCTAATATTATTATGTGTACATTAGGTTGGGGAGTAAAATTTCTTTTTTCTTTAAGATTTAAAAGCTTTTTATAGAAATTCGTAGATGTTTCCATATCTTTTACAAAAATTGTTGGATAAATAGATTTTATCATGTACTTTCCTCCTAAAAACAAATATTTTAAATTTATAATATGCCTTCTTAAATTTTCTTATATTCCGATTATAACAATTTTTTGAATTTTTCACCATATAAAAATACCTAGCTTTAAAAGCTAGGTTAAGGTATTTAAAATAAATTATTTTTCCTTTGAAGTTTTTTCGGATTTAAAACCAGGTATATCTGAGCCGCTATTATAAGTATAGTCAAATTCTTGATTGGAGATATTATTTGATACAATATTATCTCTTACGTTATCAGGAAGAACTGTATAATCCTTTAATGAATAGGCTTTAACTTCTTTTAATGGTGCTTCTAAAAATTCACGCTCATTTGGTCCATAAGAGTTTTTTTTCTTCTTTGACATAAAAATCACTCCCTTATATAAATATGGTTTAGTTTAGACATCTTGAAAAACAACTAGCTATTACACTAATTAATTTTCTACTATACCCTATCATATGGATAGATTTATAGATGTAAGTTAGTTTTTAGCATGATATAAAATATTACTTTTATCTTTAACTAGTTATTTTGATTCAGACTCTTACAGTTATTTTGCCTACAATATAAAAAATAATACTAAATATATTTTGGACAAATTATAGAATTAAAAGGAGAATAATTCTTTTTATAGAATAAGATAAAATAATAGTAAAATTAAGTGATTACAATTTTTGTTAAATAAGGAGGAATTAATATGACAGAATTAAGACAAGTTTATAAATGTGATATTTGTGGAAATATGATAGAGGTTGTACATGCTGCTGGAGGTAATTTAGTTTGCTGTGGTAAACCTATGACTCTTAAAAAAGAAAATACTACTGATGCAGCTAATGAAAAACATGTTCCTGTATTAGAAGAAGTGGATGGAAAAGTTGTTGTTAAAATAGGTTCAGTAGAGCATCCGATGACACCAGAACATCATATTGAGTGGATTGAACTTCATACAGAAGATAGGGTTTATAGAAAATATTTAAGCGTTGATGAAAAACCAGAAGCTGTTTTTAATATAGCTCCTGATAAAGTCTTATACGCAAGAGAGTATTGTAATTTACATGGATTATGGAAGTCATAAAAACTATTGACATTATCTACTTAATGTCATATTATATATAAAAGAAAAACAATAAAATCGTTGAAAAGAAGTAAGTAAGCTTAAAAACAGATTTAAAGAGAGTGATAGATGGTGGAATTATCATAATTATGCTTAAGCTGAATGGGTCTTTGAGATTCAAGATGAACTTAAAGTAGTCTTTGACGTGGACCTCACGTTATAGAGGTAAGATATTATAATGTATCTGATAAAGAAGACTAAATTAATTAGTTTTGAATTTAGGTGGCACCGCGTACGATAGCGCCCTATGGAATTTTTCCATAGGGCTTTTTTATTTAATTTAGAGAATAATTTTAAAAGATAAAGGAGGAATTTTTATGGAAGATAAAAAAAAGGTTATATTTAGTGGAATACAGCCTTCAGGAGATTTAACATTAGGCAACTATTTAGGCGCTATTAAGAATTGGACTAAACTTCAAGAAGAATATGAATGCTATTTTTGTGTAGTTAATTTACATGCAATTACTGTATCGCAAAGTCCAGCAGACCTTAGAAGAAGAACTTTAGAAATTTTGGCAATCTATATAGCATCAGGTATAAATCCAGATACTAATGCACTGTTTATTCAGTCACATGTGCCAGCTCATTGTGAGGCATCTTGGCTTTTAACTTGTAATAGTTATATGGGAGAGCTTAGTAGAATGACTCAATTTAAAGATAAATCTAAGAATAGTGGCGAAAGCATAAGTGCTGGATTGTTTAACTATCCAGTGCTTATGGCAGCGGATATACTTTTATATCAAACAGATGTGGTACCTGTAGGAGTGGATCAAGTACAACACTTAGAGCTTGCTAGAGATTTAGCTGAAAGGTTTAATAGACTATACAGTCCTACCTTCGTAATACCTGAGGCTTATGTAGGCAAAACTGGAGCTAAAATAATGGATTTACAAAATCCAGAGAAGAAAATGTCTAAATCGGAAGAAAACCCAAATGCATATATATTAATTATGGATCCACCTGAGGTTATAAGAAAGAAAATTTCTAGAGCTGTTACAGATAGTTTAGGAGTAGTTAAATATAATGATGACCAATTAGGAGTTAAAAATTTAATGACTATACTAAGTACTATAACAGGAATGACAATAGAAGAAATAGAGAAGAAATATGAAGGCCTAGGATATGCAGAATTTAAAAAGGATGTAGGAGAAGCAATAATTTCTGAGCTTGAGCCAGTACAAAAAAAGGTTAAAGAACTTTTAGAGAATAAAGATTATCTTGAAGAAATCTATAAAAAAGGTTCAGAAAAAGCAAATTATGTAGCTACAAAGACATTAAGAAAAATGCAGAAAAAAATTGGGCTTATACCAAGATAATTAAGTTTATTTAAGAGCCTTTATTTCATATTTAAGTAAAATGTTGAAAATTGCATAGTAAATTGTTATAATTTACTATGCAATTAAAATATTTGGAGGTCATAGGCAATGACTACTAGAATAGCAGTTTTGGGTGGACCAAGATGTGGAAAAACTACACTTATACAACAATTATACGTTGATATGAAAATATTAGGATTGGATGTAGGGTGTGCAGCAGAATATAGTACAGAGTATCTAAGAGAAAAAGGTATGATTGAAACTATCTCTGAACAATATGGTATATATTTAGGCCAAGCTAAGTTAGAAGAAGAGTTAGAACTTTTTGATTATGCTATTACTGATTATGCTACTTTTGTTCCATACATATATGCAAGGTTTATGCTAGGTGATAAAAAACGCACTGTAAAAGAAATAGAGATATTAAAAGATCTTTATGGACTTGCAATTAGAGATATTTCCAAATACGACTATGTATTTTACGTAGGAAGAGAATTTGGATATTCTAAAGATGGAGTTAGATGGCAAGATGAAGAAACTGCCAGCAAAGTAGATGAGGCTATTAAACAATTTTTAGATGTAGAATCTGTACCATATATTAAATTGACAGGAAATACTAGAGAAAGAGCAAAGCAAATGTTAGACATAATTGGGATAAAAGATGCAACTTTGGAAGTTGCTGGAGAAAGCGTTTAGAGACTATATTTTAGTCACTAAATGCTTTTTGATTTGTAGGAAATTGTAAGAGTTATAATTATAAATAATTGATTTCAATAGCTAATATCATAATTTTTTATTTTTATAGTTTTAGATAAAATTTTTTTTAAAAATTGTTTTATATAAATCAATATGATATTATATAAGGTAGATTTATTTACAGAACATAGCCTAAATCTCATAAAAATTTATTGATCTAGTTAATTTTGATAAAAATTATATATAGGATAATACATAATAAATTGTAATTTAGTTTTAAAATATTTATATAATTGGAAGTTTATTTTAGATTAATTTATTACAATTAAATTTTTCTTACAATAATAGTTATATGAATATTTATAAAACTTTAAATTTATATATTTTATGAAGATTTAGGATAAAATAGTTAATATATTTAAATAAAGGAGCGGTACTTTTGAGCGATTACATAAAAGAAATTGAAAAAAGAAGAACCTTTGCTATAATTTCTCACCCTGACGCTGGTAAGACTACACTTACAGAAAAATTACTTTTATATGGAGGAGCTATTAGACTTGCAGGGTCTGTTAAAGCTAGAAAAACAGCTAAACATGCTGTTTCGGATTGGATGGAAATAGAAAAAAAGAGAGGAATTTCCGTTACTTCTTCAGTAATGGAGTTTAATTACAATGGATTTTGCATAAATATATTAGATACTCCAGGCCATCAGGATTTTAGTGAAGACACCTATAGAACTCTTATGGCAGCAGACAGTGCGGTTATGGTACTTGACGGTGCTAAAGGGGTTGAGACACAAACAAGAAAGTTATTTCATGTTTGTAGTATAAGAGAAATTCCTATATTTACTTTTATAAATAAAATGGATAGAGAAACAAGAGATCCTTTTGAACTTATGGAAGAACTTGAAAATGAACTTGGAATTAAATCTTATCCAATAAATTGGCCAATAGGTACAGGAATGCACTTTAAAGGGGTTTATGATAGAGAGAAAAAGGAAATAGAAATATTTAATGCAGGGAACCACGGGCAAACTGAAGTTGAGACAAATATAATTTCTATGGAAGATGAAGAGGCAGTAAAAGAAGCTATTGGAGATTCATTATATGAAAAACTATTAGAAGATATAGAGCTTTTAGATGTAGCAGGAGACGACTTTGATTATGAAAAAGTTAAAAGAGGAGAATTAACTCCTGTATTTTTTGGAAGTGCATTAACAAATTTCGGAGTAGAACCATTTTTAGGACACTTCTTAAATTTAACTACAGTACCATTACCTAGAGTATCAGATAAAGGTAAAATAGATGTATTTTCAGAAGATTTTTCTGCCTTTGTATTTAAGATACAAGCTAATATGAATAAAGCTCATAGAGATAGAATAGCATTTATGAGAATTTGTTCAGGGAAATTTGAAAAGGGTATGGAAGTTTTCCACATTCAAGGGAATAGTAAAGTTAAACTTTCACAACCACAGCAATTCTTAGCACAGGATAGAGAAATAATAGAAAATGCTTATGCTGGGGATATAATAGGAGTATTTGATCCAGGTATTTTTAGTATAGGTGACACATTATGTTCTCCAAATAATAAGTTCAGATTTGAAGGAATACCAACTTTCGCACCAGAGCATTTTGCTAGAGTTAGAACAGTAGATACGATGAAAAGAAAACAATTTATAAAAGGAATAACTCAAATTTCTCAAGAAGGTGCTATCCAAGTATTTAAAGAACTTCATATAGGTACAGAACAAATTATTGTAGGGGTTGTAGGAGTACTTCAGTTTGAAGTTTTAGAATTTAGACTTAAAAATGAGTATAATGTTGATATTAAAATGGATATGCTTTCCTTTAGAAATATAAGATGGATTGAAAAATCTGATATACCAGCAGAGAAATTAAATATTACTAGTGATACTAAAGTTGTAAAAGACTTTAAAGATAGAGATTTATTGATTTTCCAAAATGATTGGGGAATAAGTTGGGCATTAGAGCATAATAATGGTCTAGTATTATCAGATATAGCTAAAAATAATGATTAAGATATTTTAAAATACTTAATAAAGAAAGCGTGATGAATTCACGCTTTCTTGTTTTTAAAAACTAATTATAGATAAATTAGAAAAAGGTGTTTAAAGGCTAAAAGCCATTTTTAATATAGCTTTTAGAGATGTTTTATGGACGTAAATATTTATGAAATATATCTTGAATTATAGTAAATAAGCTGATTATTAATAGCATATTTATTAAATTTCCACCAATTAAAAAGAAGAGACATATTAATAATAGTAGTAACAAAAAACCACCAAACCACCGTAAATATGTCATTTAGCTATCATCCGCTATGTAAAACTTATAAAATTTAATAAAAATATTATAAGTAACAATAACGGTTTTCACCTACCTTTCTTCAAAAAATTCTTGAATATTCACAATAGAACTATTTACTTATGAATTTGTAATTAAAATTAGTTTCTGCTAAAGTAGAATAAAATATACAAAACTTTTGAAATATTACTAACAAAACATTGCAATTTTTTCGTTTGTATGTATAATTAATATGGGAAAACTTTATAAAGGAGTGGTTAGCATGGCAAATAACAAGGTAACTACTAAGAGTAGTGTAAATAGAAATACAGCATTATCATTAGTACAAGTTGCTATAATGGCTGCAATAATTTATATTGCAACGAGTATAATACATGTACCATTTATCTCTGGAGAAGGTGTACTTCACTTAGGCGATAGTGCAATTTTTGTTGCAGCAGTATTGTTGGGTAAGAAAAAAGGAGCTGTGGCAGGAGCAATAGGAATGGCTTTATTTGATATACTTTCACCATATATTGTTTGGGCTCCATTCACTTTTATAATAAAAGGTCTAATGGCTTATATTGCAGGTGCTTTAGCCTATAGAAATGGCTATGATGGGAAAAATTTCATGAACAACTTCTTTGCTTTTGCAATTTCAGGAGTTGTTATGATAATAGGGTATTTTTTTGCAGGCTGGATAATATATAATTTACCTAATGCAATAGCAGCTATTCCAAGTAATGCATTGCAAGTTGCAGCTGGTATGGTTATAGCATTACCACTATCAACACAATTAAAAAAACACATAAAGTTTTAATAATGTAGAGGGAATTATACCCTCTATTTTTATTCTGCAGGAAATTGTAATAAAGTCAAATCTGTGGACAACTTTAAACAATACACAGCCTTAAAAAATGCACAATGCACAATTCACANNTAAAAAAAGTTACTGTGTAACTTTAAGAAATAATCAATTTTAAATTTCTCAGTGGTAGCTGAGAAATATCTACAATTGTGCATTGTGAATTGTGAACTGTGAATTAAGTTAAGTTCACCGCTACAAGATCAATTCAAAATTTCTCAGAAATAACTGAGGAATATCCATAATTGTGAATTAGAAAAAGGAGTTCAAAGAACTCCTTTTTTATATAGACCTTTATATGTTAAGAATATTATTCAGTATAATTCTAAAATTAAAAAAGAGAGCAATTGCTCTCTTAGTATTCTAGTTATTATTTGCTGTAGTTATTTCTAGAATTTTTTCTAGATTTTCTGCACTCAGGGCATCTTACTGGATCATTTTCAAATCCTTTTTCTTTGTAGAAAGCTTGCTCTCCCTCAGTGAATACGAATTCTTTTCCACAATCTTTACAAGTAATATTTCTATCTGCCATTATTAATGACCTCCTTTTAATCTAAGGACTAATTAAACAATGGATACTATCACTTTCTTTTCCTCGATTAAAGGAGGGGATAATTGCCTTGTTCTAATTAACCTTTTTTTATCTATTAGAGTTGAATAAAACCCTAATATTATTATAGCATAATTATTATATAATACAATAGAGTTTTTCAAAATAAGTGGAAATTTTTTTGAGAAAGTAACAATTTATGTATATGAGTAAATTAAAATTATCATTTGCATAAAATAATATAAAAGCTAGTTATGAAGAGGATTACATGGCACATGGAGATTTTAAAATGTTGATGAAAAATAGCTGTTAACTAAAAATTCAAAAAATTAAAAATAATCGTAAAAAATATTTAAAAGACTAGAAATTATTTTATAAAATATAGTTTGAAATGAATAATTATATAAAATTTAGCTATTATAAAAGTAAGGAATTTATAAGTGGATTTTACATTAATTGAAAAATTTCCTAATAGTTTATTGTAAAAATATTCTGAATAATATATAATGAATATAACTCAAATATAGTAGCTCATGGTAATAATTAAATAATAAAATAAGTCTGGGGGCGTTAAAAATGATTCATGTATTCTGTAACAAAAAAGGCTCAGGAAAAACAAAGGCTCTTGTCAGCTTAGCAAATGATAAGGTTTCTAAGGCAAAGGGTAACTTAGTTTATGTTGATGATGACAGAAGAATGGTTTTTGAACTAGATAGGAAGATAAGGTTTATATGCGCAGAGGACTTTAAAGTAGATAATGCAAAAGATTTCTATGGTTTTTTATGTGGAATGATAGCACAAGATTATGACATTGAGACTATTATGATAGACGGAGTTATGAATGGAGTAATTTCATCTTTAGAAGAAATGAAAAAATTATTTTATAAAATTGAATATTTGACTCAAGAGTTTAACATTGAGTTTTTCATAAATATTAGTGGAGATCCTAGACATTTACCAGACGAGATAAAGAGATATATTAGTTAAACCCAGTTATTTTATATAATTTATACTTGTATTTACTAAAGAATAATAGTATTATAGTAATAATAAATTTTATATTTAAAGGCGATGATAGAAATAAGTAGTTGTGGAAATCATAAAGAGAGCTGATGGTTGGTGTAAATCAGTTGAGGAACATAATGAAATACATTCTTGAGCTTTAGGCTGAACTTAAATTTTAACAGTAGGCTGATACGGCATTTCTTACGTTACAAGATATGAGTGGATTTTTTACAAAATCAATTTGGGTGGTACCACGGAAAATTTCGTCCCTAGTTTTTTAACTAGGGACTTTTATTATTTAAAAAACTATAAAAACTCTAAAAAAATATTTTCACAGAAATTTCAGTGAGAATTTTAAATTTTGAATTCAAAAAAGAGACATATCTAATTTTTATTATTAAAACTAATATCGTACTACAAAAGGAGGAATTAAAATGAGTAATACAAATGTATATGACGTTTTAAAAGAACGTGGATTCTTAAAGCAGTTAACACACGAAGAAGAAATGAAAGAAATATTAGGAAAAGAGAAAGTTACTTTTTATATAGGATTTGACCCAACAGCAAATAGCCTTCATGTTGGACATTTTATAGCTATGATGTTTATGTCTCATATGCAACAAGCAGGTCATAGACCAATAGCACTAGTTGGTGGTGGTACTGCAATGGTAGGAGATCCATCAGGAAGAACTGATATGAGAAAAATGCTTACAACAGAAGATATAGATGAAAATATTAGAGGCATTAAAAAGCAATTATCAAGATTAATAGATTTTAGTGATGATAAAGCTATACTTGAAAATAATGCTAATTGGTTATTAGACCTTAACTATGTTGAATTTTTAAGGGATGTAGGAGTTCATTTTTCTGTTAATAGAATGCTTACTGCAGAATGCTTTAAACAAAGAATGGAAAAGGGATTATCTTTCTTAGAATTTAACTATATGCTAATGCAAGGATATGATTTCTTAGTATTAAATCAAAAGTACAATTGTACCATGCAGTTAGGTGGAGATGATCAATGGTCCAATATTTTAGCAGGGATGGAGCTTATAAGGAGAAAAGAAAGTAAAGCAGCATATGGTATGACTTGCACACTATTAACTAACAGTGAAGGAAATAAAATGGGTAAAACTGCAAATGGTGCTGTATGGTTAGATCCAGAAAAAACTTCTCCTTTTGATTTTTATCAATACTGGAGAAACATTGATGATGCCGATGTTGAGAAATGTTTATCATTATTAACTTTTGTACCTATGGATGAGGTAAGAAGACTTTCTGCATTAGAAGGATCTGAAATAAATAAAGCTAAAACAGTACTTGCTTATGAAGTTACAAAACTTGTACACGGAGAAGAAGAGGCAGGAAAAGCTAAGGCTGCTGCAGAAAGCTTATTTGGTGGCGGAGTTGATATGTCTAATGTACCTACAGTAACTATAGGCAATGATATGTTAGAAGGTAATATATTAGATATATTGGTTCAAACAGAAATAGTACCATCTAAAGCAGAAGGAAGAAGACTTATACAACAAGGTGGGCTAACTATAAATGAAACTAAGATAGAGGATGTTAATGCTAAATTCTCCATGGATTTCATAAAAGATGGATATGCATTAATAAAAAGAGGAAAGAAAAAATTCTATAAATTGGAAGTTAAATAAAAGAAAAACTGCTACTATGTTAGCAGTTTTTCTTTTGTTATGTATTTTAATGGAATTTTTAAAAATATGTGTATATGGATGCTTTATAGATATACCAGCTCTAAATTTAATATATATGTGAAAACAATTGGTATTTTTGAATATCATAGTTGAAGCTATTGAGTTCACAATTCACAGTTCACAATTCACAATTGTGGACATTTCTCAGTTATCACTGAGAAATTTTAAATTGATACTGTAGCGGCGAACTTAATTC
>NZ_DKLM01000134.1:29590-31134 GCF_002455975.1 Clostridium sp. UBA6640 | reverse complement strand
ATTGAGGATACTTTTCCTTGCGAAAGAAGCTTTAAATTAATTTCTTTTTGAAGTGACAAAGTCACTTATGCAAATTATAATTCTTTACGTTAAAAATAGACCAGTATACTGGCCTATTTTATTAATTGAAAATTATAGATTGTAAAATTCTATAAAAGATTTCGTTACATAGGTATGGTCTTCTACTCCAGCTAGTTCTCTTATTGAGTGCATAGCTAAAGTAGGATTTCCTATATCTACTGAGCGAATGTTAATATGTGTTGAGTTTATAGGTCCTATAGTACTACCACCTCTTAAGTCTGAACGATTGACGAACTTTTGTACAGGTACTCCCACACTTTTACAAATCGCTTCATAAACTGCATCAGAATCACTATCAGTAGTATATGCTTGATTTGCATTTATTTTTATAACTGGTCCTTTATTCATAAGCGGCCTATTTGTTGGATCATGTTTATCTGGCATAGCAGGATGAACGGCATGAGCATTGTCTGCTGAAATTATAAAAGATTTAGCTAATGCTCTAAAGAATTCCTCTCTACCTTTCCCTTGAGATAGTACTATTCTTTCTAATATGTTAGATAACATGTCAGAATCTGCACCTTGTTTAGTTGAACTTCCCACCTCTTCATTATCATAACAAACCATAACATTAGTTCCTTTAGTAATGTCAGCTTTTATTAATGCCTCAATTCCTGCATGAACCATTTGAAGATCATCTAATCTTCCACTAGATATAAATTCATTATTTAATCCTATTATGTTTCCTTTTTCATATTCATAAAGATATAAGTCAAAGTCAATAATCTCTTCCTTAGATACTTTTAATTCCTCAGCTAATGAATTTAATAAATAGTTGCCATTCTCTAAATTTTCATTTACTAATGATAAAACTGGCAATGTATGCTTTTGAGCATTTATATCAAAACCTTTATTTACCTCTCTATTCATATGTATAGCTATATTAGGTATAATTAATAATGGTTTATTTATATTGATAAATGTTGTTTTTGGATAAAGTATACTTTCACCTTTTAAAACCACTCTTCCTGCTATAGCTAAAGGTCTATCAAACCAAGTACTTAATATAGGACCACCATAAACTTCTGTATTTAGTCTTATATAAGAGTTTTCTACAGTCATTTCAGCATTTGGTTTTACTCTAAATCCTGGTGAATCCGTATGAGCACCTACTAGCTTAAATCCCTGTTCTTCTATTTCCCCATTACCTACAACAAAAGCAATTAATGCTGAATCATTTTTAGTTGTATAGTATTTTCCACCTTTTTCTAGATTCCATTTATCTTCTTCTTTAACTTCTATAAATCCAGCTTTATTTAATCTTCCCTTAATTGATTCAACTGCATGAAAAGCAGTTGGACTTTCATATAAAAAATCAATAAGGTCTCTTGCAAACTCTAATTGTTGTGACATTTTATACACCTCCGAAAATATTTATAAATAAATTACCTTTAAAGTTAATTTACAATTATACTGTTAAATACTTCAATTAACAACTCAAATTAATTCACAATTCACAGTTC
>NZ_DKLM01000134.1:26226-29574 GCF_002455975.1 Clostridium sp. UBA6640 | reverse complement strand
AAATTATTTTTCTAAAAAATAATTTCCTCCTTAATTGTGCATTGTGAATTGTGCATTGTGCACTGTTTTAAGTTGTGAATTGTGCATTAATCTAAAAGTTATGAATTAATATATCAAACTACAACTTATATTCAGACATACATTAAATTTTAGAGTAGTTTGTCTATATATCTCTAGTATAACAAATTTCTCCATAATATTTCTATGAATTTTTGAAATAATAAGATATAGCGCAAATTATCGAAAATGCTCCTTGAATTATATTCTATATAGAAAACCCTTTAAACAAATTTTAAATTCAATTTTATCTTTTACGGCTAGTTGTATTGCTAAAACATACTTATTATATTATGGTATAATTTAGTGATAATAAATATGCTTCATTGAGGTGATCAGATGATTTCTAAATTAATTATAAGAAAATTTATAAAGGATTATGATGATGTAAAAAACAAAGATGTAAGAGAGAAATATGGATATCTAGGTGGAATTATAGGAATACTTATAAATCTATTATTATTTGGAATAAAAGTTACAATAGGTATTTTTAGTAATAGTATTGCTGTAATAGCTGATGCCTTTAACAATCTATCAGATGTAGGTTCATCAGTAATAACTATTTTTGGATTTAAGCTTGCTAGTAAACCTGCAGATAAAGAACATCCTTTTGGACATGGGCGTATTGAATATATTTCTGGGCTTATTGTAGCATTTATTGTAATGATTGTAGGATTTCAATTTGTTTTAAGTTCAATAGAAAGAATTAAAAATCCAACACCAATAAATTTTTCTTTAATACCATTTTTATTAATTTTAGTATCTATTTTATTTAAAATATGGCTTATCAGTTTTTATAAATATGTTGGAAACACTATCGATTCTTCTGCACTTAAAGCTTCATCTGTAGATGCTTTAAGTGATGTTATATCTTCAAGTACTGTAGCATTATCTTTGGTACTCTCTAATTTCTTTTCATTTCCACTAGATGGATACATGGGGATTGTAGTATCATTGATAATTCTCTATGCAGGTTATAATTTAGTAAAAGATACTCTAAATCCATTATTAGGTATGGCACCAGATAAAGAATTAGTAGAAAATATTCAAAAATCAGTATTGAGTTATGATAATATATCTGGTGTGCATGATTTAATGATTCATAATTACGGTCCTGGAAGAATAATGGCTTCAATACACGCTGAAGTACCTTGCAATATTTCTATAGTAAAAATTCATGAAATTATAGATAGGGCAGAAAAAGAAATTTCTAAAGAACTTGATATTTATTTAGTTATCCACATGGATCCTATTAATACAAATAATGAAGAGGTTTTAAAGGATAGAAACATACTAGATGAAGTTTTGAAAAAATTTCCTATAATAAAATCTATTCATGACTTTAGAGTTGTAGGAGAAGGTGAGATTAAAAACTTAATTTTTGATGCAGTTATAGATGTCAGCCACCATCTATTAGAAGATGAAGAACATAAACTAATTAAGGACATAGATAATTCAATTAAAAAAATTCACTCCAAATATAATGTTATTATAACTATAGATAAAGATTATCTTGGAGTGGAGTAAAAAATACCATAATATTTTATTAAAACTTATATTGATTGCAAACCCCATGTACAAATTTTGAACATGGGGTTATTTTAAATTTTAATTTTATATTACATAATAATATTTTTATCTTTAACAAAGAATATATATTATTCTATAAAATTTAATATTTTATATAAGTTGCAATAAGGTTAAGGTTTAATACAAGCATAAATGTAATTCTATATATAGATATATCAATTGCAAAATTAATATATGCGAAAATAATTGATGATTTTTAGTTTTATAATTAGCACTATTAAATTCACAATACACAATTTACAATTATCGATACTCCTCTGTTATAAGTGAAGTTCAAAATTTATTTCCTCTTAAAATTATTATATAAATTATTTATTTTACTAATATTATACATAAATGTTAACCATTTCTTTGATTTATAGTATAATATAAGTTGCATATATTTAAAGTATTAATGTTAACTTTTTGCAAATAAATGAATATCATATACTGATATGAAATTATGGAGTGTGATCTTATATGTTAAAAAGGCAACGGCACTATTTCTTAGGTGGGAATACATCTAAAGGATTTTATTCACTTTACAGATATATTCTTTCTCAAGATGAAGCTAGAAGAATTATATGTATAAAAGGTGGCCCTGGTACTGGAAAATCTTCATTAATGAAAAAAGTTGGCAATTTATTTTTAGAAAAAGGATATACTGTAGAATATCATCATTGTTCATCTGACAGCAATTCTTTAGACGGAGTTGTAATTAAAGGACTTAACGTTGCACTGCTAGATGCAACATCGCCTCATGTGGTTGATCCCATAACTCCCGGTGCAGTAGATGAAATATTAAACATGGGCGATTGTTGGAAAGAAGATAATTTTAAAGATTCTAAAGACTTAATTATTGATAGTAATAAAAAAATAGGTAAAACCTTTAAAAGAGCTTACAGATTTTTATCTGCAGCAAAAGATATTTATGAAGACTGGTATACTTTCAATAATGATGCTTTGAATATGAGTAAAATAAATGTATTTAAAGAGGTTTTAAAAAATACCATATTTAAAAAAGATATTTCTAAATTAGGCTATGACAGGCATTTATTCGCTACTGCCTTTACTCCTGCTGGAGTCATAAGCTTTATAACAAATTTAATTGAAGACTATGAAAATATATATATTTTAAAAGGTCCTCCTGGTACAGGAAAGACTGATGTTCTTAAGTACTTATATGAAGAAGGTGTCAGAAGAGGATATTATGTAGAAGTACTTCATACTCCACTAATGCCAGATAAGATTGAACATGTTTTAATCCCTGAATTAAATACGGCTATTATTACTTCAAATGAAATTAATAAACTTACTTT
Organism: Clostridium sp. UBA6640; assembly: GCF_002455975.1. Taxonomy (GTDB): domain Bacteria; phylum Bacillota; class Clostridia; order Clostridiales; family Clostridiaceae; genus Clostridium_J. Next base: position 26,629 of record NZ_DKLM01000134.1, on the reverse strand, counting down.
TGATGGAAGAATATTCGACATGAGTAGTTTCCTTAATTCATCTTCTATAGAAAAAAATAAGGATGAAATCGAACAGGTAAAAAACACCTTTTATATACTATTAAATAAAGCCCTATCCTGTATAGAAAATGCTAAGGCTTTACATGATGAACTTGAAAAACTATATATACCAAATATGGATTTTGAAAAAGTTACTGCTGTAACAAATGAAGTTATAAGTAAATTATTAAAATATGAAGAAGAATATCTAAAAGAAAACAATACTAAATAAACTCATATATTATATGTAAAATTAATTAAATATACTTAGCTTAAAAATAACCGCACTTCCAAATTCAATGGTTGTGCGGTTATTTTAAATTTAAACCTTATTTTGTTTCAATGGTTAAAACTTCACGGTTAA
>NZ_DKLM01000134.1:0-26139 GCF_002455975.1 Clostridium sp. UBA6640 | reverse complement strand
TTCATTCTTAATTATTAATTCTCAATTTCTAAGGGATTAATCTATTTTTATAGAAAATTTATTTTCCAAAGTATATATTAAATTTTCGCATTGTATCCCTATATCACCGTTTTATAAAAAATTTAATTTCTTCTTTTTTAACTGCTCCTAATACATATACTAAAAAGCCATAGATTCCAATACCCAAAAGTACTGAAATTAATACAGATAGTACATTAGCTATATAATTACTGCTTACTATTTTATTAAACATACTTAATAAATTACTTTGGAAAATATAACAGCCTATTCCCATAATTAAAGATGAAATTACCACCTTTAAGCTAAAATCATATAATCTTAATTTTATATTTAACTCTTTATTTATATAATATTGATTTAAAATGGCTGGAATTAAAAAACTAATACCTATTCCCACTATTGCACCTTTGATATTTATAGATGGTATTCCTACTAGAATATAGTTTACCGCTATTCTAAATACACTTCCTATAAATATGTGTGAAAACAATCTATATGTTCTAGACATACTTTGAAGTATAGTAACTTGAATTTGCATTATAGACCATAATAATATAATAATGGCACCATATCTCATAAGAACATACCCTTCTACCGCAGTAGGATATAGCATTTTATATATAGGAGAACTTAAAACCGTAAGCCCTACAAATGCTGGTATTGAAATTAATATACAAAGTTTAAATCCATAGGATATTTTATTTTGTAAATTTATATTATCCTTTAATGCTAAAGAAGAAGCCATAGATGGAAGTAATGCCGTAGATAATGCAGATATTATAGTCATCGGCACATTAATTAAAGTGTTAAAATTCCCTAATATACCAGAAAGCTTATCTGCATGAGAACCATCAAATCCGATATATAATAATCTACCCTTTATCTGTGCTAAATCCACTAAACTAATAAATTGCTGCAATCCTAAAATTAAAGTTACAGGAATAGCATACTTTAATATTTCTTTTAATATATGTGGTAAAAAGCTATAGCTATATTTCTCTTTTTCTGATTTTATAAAAAGAATTCTTAAATAAATTAATGTTATTAGCGCACCTGTAAAAGAGCCTATGGTAGCTCCTGCGCATCCTTTTGCTATACCACCTTCAATCCATTTTGATGCAAAATATAAGCTCACTGGTACATCTATAATTTTCTCAACTATTTCTGAAATGGCTGTAGGCATCATATTTCTCTTTCCTTGGAAATATCCCCTATAAGCCGCTAGTATACCTGATATCAAAACAGTAGGTGAAAGCATTTTTATTGCTAAATATGCATCAGGATAATTCAATAAGTTTGCTAAAGAATTTGAAAAGAAAAACATAATTAATCCTATTCCAATACCGAATATATAAATAATTACTTTTGCATTTTCAAAACACTGTCTAGAGGATTTTTCATTATCTATAGAAGTATAATGAGCTACTACCTTAGATATCGCTACAGACACACCTAAATTAATAGTGTATATAAATGCAAAAAAAATATAAGCAATATTATAAACCCCATAGCCTCCTGTGGTAATAATTCTATTTAATATAGGTACATACAATAGTGAAACTAACTTCACAATTAATGAAGATATAGATAATACTAAAAAACCTTTACTTGTAGATTGTGCCTTCATAATCAATCCTCTCTTTATATCAAATATTTTAAATTTATAATAATCATTCTATATTAAATAGCATTATTTAACAACATTCTTAAATGAAGGCTTCACAATCATATTTTAAATAAATCTTTATTATTAGTGTTTATAATAGAAAAACATGGCCTCTAAACCATGTTTTAAAAATATAAAAGTATCTCTAACTTTTCTTTAATATCCATCTATCTTTAACAGCTTCCTCTAAAAATTCTCTTTTTCCCATATATTCTCTTAATAAATCTCTTAAGTATTCTTTATTATATATCTCATTTTTATTATTTTTTAGTGATTTATATCCTGTTCCTCTTTGAAGATAATCTGATGTTGCCACTCTATACCATTTATCATCTTGAAGCTTTTCTCCATTAATAAAGATATCCTTTACCTTTCTGCCATCATGCTCTATTAATGCTTTAGAAACATGAATTCTGCCTAAATATTTCCCTCTAAAACCTGGTCCACTTCCATCCATAAAACAAACATCGCTATCTAAAGAAGACTGAAAAGCTTCTCTTAAATATTTTCCTTGTATTTCAAAATAAGTTGGATTTAAAGGTGATGTACATATCTCAAGAATCTTTTTACTTGAAACTTCACCCTTTCTAATCCCTCCATTAATTACTCCACTATTTATAATACCTATATCACAGCTAAATACATGAGCTAAAGCATCTGCAAGTAAGTTTGTAATAGGATTTTCTTCCGCCACATCATGCCATAAATCAATAGGTATGCTATATAATGGCTTCATTAAATTATCTAATGCTTTTTCTTTATTATCTTTTAATATGTTTATTATATTTTCACATAAATCACAAGCGTTTACATTTATGTTTTCACCTTCTAATAATTCTACATTATTTTTATGGATTTTAATTTTTAATAACCCTAAATTTTCTCCATAACATCCAGATGTATGTATAATAGTATTATTAATTATTTCTGGCTTGTCCATTAATATGTGAAAATGACCTCCTATTATTATATTAACCTCATCTATCTCTTTTGCAATTTCTCTATCTTTATCCATTCCTAAATGAGATAACACCAGGCATAAATCATACTTCCCATTATTTAACTCTATCTCTTCCTTTATAGACCCTATAGGATCTTTGGTTTCTATGCCACTTAATGTATTAAATACTCCTAAGTCAGGAGATGCCCCTATAATTAAAACTTTTACACCATTTTTATTTATTATTGTACTCTTTTTAACCCCTTTAATATTCTCAAATCCTAGTTTATAAAGATTACAGCCTAAAAATGGAACCTTTGATGCAGTTGCCATATTCGTTAATATATCAAGTCCATTAAAAGTTTCATTATTTCCTATAGCTATCGCATCATATCCAATATACTCTAGTAAATCTACTGCTGCAATTCCATCAGTGCCCTGTAGCTCCATTCGTTTAAAGTCAGCAAAATCTCCTCCATCAAGAATTATGGTATTTTCATCTTTTAATTCCTCTATTTTAGATACTATTTTAGAAAATTTCTCATAATTACTGTGAATATCATTGGTATGAAGTATAGTTAATTCCATTCTCCCAACCTCCATAATATATTAAAATTTTAATCTTTAATCAACTTTATTTTATATATTCTCTAGCAAATTTTTATTATTCACCTTTTAATGCCACAGTTACTCTCTCATTAGCTCCTTCAATTATTTCTTCAGGATATCCTATAAATTTTAGAAGCTTAATTGCATTTCTTGTTGGAGATACTCCCTTTTTCATTAGATAATCAAATTTTAATCCCTCTTTTTCATCTACTAATTCTGAGAAATAATAACATTCATACTTATCTTTAGCAACCTCTGTAAGTTCTAAATCATGAGTTGCTATAAGTGATAATGCATTTCTATCCATAATATATTTAATAATTTCTGTTGATGATGCAACTCTTTCAATAGGGTTTGTACCTCTAAATATCTCATCTATCATACAAAATGTAGTTATATTTCCTTCTAAAGAATTTAAAATTCTAAGTAATGCTTCCGCCTCTCCTAAATAATAACTTTTACCACTATTTACATCGTCAGTAATACTAAGAGAAGTTAATAATTTAAAATAGCTTCCTTTATATTCTTTAGCGCATACAGTATATATTGTTTGAGCTAATAATATATTAATTCCTACAGTTCTCAAAAATGTAGATTTACCAGACATATTTGATCCGGTAAGTATAATACCTTTTTTATCAAGGGCTATGCTATTTGCTATTGGTTCATCAATAAGAGGATGTACTCCCTCAACTATTGATATATATTGATCATTGTCTACAAAATTTGGTTTACAATATCCCTTTACTCTTTCCCTATATGCTGCTACAGCAATTAAAGCATCTAGTTCACCTAAAGTAGTATATACTTCTATTAAATGCTCCCTATTTTTTTGTATTATTTCAATTATGCTATAATAAGCTCTAATTTTCGTTAAGAATATGCTATTTGCATAATCCATTAAGACATCTACACCTTCAACGGAAGACAAGAATATAGCTTTTTTATCTATTGTATTGCAATATTTTAAATTATCATTTATATTTTTAATTTTATCCTCTAACTGTTGATTTTTAACTTTACATAAATTTTTACTTATAGATATTAAACTTCCTAGATAAGCGATAGAATCTACTTCATCCACTATTTCGCTAGTAGATTTATGATGGATAAAAGTATTAATAGCAAATGATATAATCATATATGAAATAGCTTTACTACCTATAATAAAATAACTGGCTCCTGCCACTATTGGTAATAGAGCTAAAAGGCTATAACCATATTTCTTCATTTTATCTACTTTAGTTGTACTATTAAATAAATTTATTATATCTCCGCTTCCTTGTTTACCCAGATTAGTTAAATTAACCTGTATTTCTTCTCTTATGCTATTATCACTTTGAAATAATTCTATAATCTCATCTCTACTTTTAAGTTCTTCCCTTTTTAATTTAGGAGTCCTTAAAATATGATAAAGCATATGCTCCCCTGCTGTTGTAATTGTACTATCAATTTTTTTATAAACATCATTTAAATCTAAATCATTAGCAGTTTGGTCATCAATAGTATATCCTATCTTTTCACCATAAAAATCAATACTTATCTCTTTAAAAAACTTAACGATTTTATTAAAATCTCTTTTAGTTTCTACTTCATTAGGCCAATTTCCTTTTAAATAAAGTATTTTTTTGTATCTCTTTTCTTTGCTATAAAAGTAAACCGCAATTGCTGCCAATAATATACATAGCGGAATTCCTATTTGATAATATAATACACCTTTTTCTCTTCCCAGTATCAATGTTCCTAGTATACATCCACCCATTAATCCTAGAAAAAACATAAAGGATGCTTTACACATAAGTATTTTTCGTCTCATTTTTCCATCTCCCTTAAGTCTTATAAAATTCTATAAATATGGTATCACACTTTTAAATAATAAGAAACTTTCACACTACAGAATTCAAAACTTCTCTTGAGAGAAGTATTCATAATTGGCAATTGAGGTCGAAATTATTTTTGATCAAAATATTTTTTTTAATCTATATTGACTAATAATCCAATTGCTAGTTTTTCTATAGCGAACACTGTTCGCCGCTACAATTAATCAATTCAAAACTTCTTCCGCAAGGAAAAGTATCCTCAATTGTCCATTGTCAATCGTCAATTGTATAAGTATAAGTCTTTTATAATAAATTAAAATGTTATATACTATTTAGTTGTATAAAAATTACGAAAGGATGATTTAATTTATGGATTTTAAAAATGAAAACTCTTTAATATATAAAATAACTACTTTGGGATTTCCTTTTATAGCTATTGTAGTTAGTATTTTTTCTATATTTTATAAGAATCTTAATGAAGAGCAAAAAATTATATCAATTTTAGTTTCTAATGGATTCTTAATAGTAGGCTTCATATTTATTGGAATAAAGACTATACATGCTAGAAATAAGAAAAAAGAAGGAAGGTTATTTTTCTTTACTGCTGGTATACTTACTTTATTCTGGATTGAAAGATTACTTACTGTAATAAGATAAAAAAATCGTGATTGAATCACGATTTTTTTTATTTTAATAATTTATAAATTTTGAATTATACATTGCTTTAAGCTATTTATTTATTACATATAGTTGATGCAGCGCTCTTGTCGCCATTACATACATCAATTTGTTAGCATTACTATATCCTTCTTCTATAAAATTATTTTCTTTAACTATTATTACTCCATCAAACTCTAGCCCTTTTGCAAAATAAGAAGGTATTACAACAACACCATGAGAATATTGTATGTAATCTTTATCTATTAATTTAAAATTCAACTTATGTTTTAATCCTTCACTTAGTTCAAGTGCTTCTCCATTATTGTAAGTAATAATAGCAATGTTCTCTAGCTTTTCACTTCTCATACTATCAACTATTTCAATTATTTTATCATTTAATTCATTACTATTTTCTAAATTTATTTCTTTAACTTCACTACCGCTTCTAACTAATGGTACTATGTTACTGCTAGTTAAAAACTCATTAGCATATTCCATTATTTCTTTAGTGGAACGATAACTCTTATGAAGATTAAAATGCTCTACATCGAAGTCTTCAATATAATCTTCTATATTCGACATAGCTACCACACCTTGAAGAGGAAGTATTCTTTGATTGCTGTCTCCTACAATAGTAAAAGATTTACATCTAGCTAATTCTTTAATTACAATAAACTGCATAGGTGAATAATCCTGAGCTTCATCAATTACTATATGTTTAATTTCCTCTTTTAATTTTAACCCTTCTAATTTAACCTTTAAATAAAGTATTGCACTTAAGTCACCTTCATGTAACTCTTTATTATTATTAATTTCATTGTACAATTTAAAAGTATCTGGTGAGTTTAAATAAGTTAAATTCTTCTTTAAGTTCATTAAATCCTGAATAAGTTCCCTTATACTAAGCTTTCTTTGGAAATCTAAATTATTTATATGAAGTAGTAATTCATCTTTAGGAATAGCTTCTTTTTCTTCTTTATATTTCTTTTCAATTTCTCTAAACTCCTCATCCCTGGCATCTTTTAGTTTAGAGTATATAATTCTTTTTATTTTCTTACTACGTCTAAATAAAGGTAAGTTGCTAAAATACACATTAAACATCTTTTCCATTTCATCTTTAGATATAACTATCTTATCTCTAAAAATAATGTCCTTATATTCAAAGTAATCTTTATTAAGATCCTTTATATAATTATCTAAATAATTTTTATAATCTAAAGAAGCTTTATAGGCTATATCCTTACTAAGTTCTTCATCGCCTTTTAATATTTTTTCCATAACTTCTTTTAATGTTAATACTTCTTCAATATCTAAAAGGTCTAATGCAAAATCTAAAAAAGTATTTTGCTTTGCTCCACTTTCTCCAAGACTAGGTAATACCTCAGAAATGTAATCCATAAATATACTATTAGGCCCTAAAATTAATACCTTATCTTCTAAAAGTTTTCTATAATTATATAAAAGATATGCCACCCTATGAAGAGCTATAGTGGTTTTTCCACTTCCTGCAACTCCATCAACAACAACTACTTTATTCTTTTCTTCTCTTATAATATCATCCTGTTCTTTCTGTATAGTCATAATTATATCTTTTAACTTTTCAGAAGAATTTTTACTTAATACCATTTGAAGTATTTCATCATTAATATTTATATCTGAGTCAAACATTCCTTCTAAAATACTCTTTTTAATTATAAACTGCCTTCTTGCTAATATATTCACTTTTACTCTTCCCATAGGTGCTTCATAATCTGCCTCATTTAGAGTTCCATTATAAAAAAGTGATGCTATAGGAGCCCTCCAATCTATGATAAGGGGTTCAAAGCTATCCTCTGGTGTTACTCCAAAACGTCCTATATAAATTTTTTCAACACCAAAATCTTCTTCTCTAAAATCTACCCTTCCAAAATAGGGAGAACTTTTAAGTATATTAAATTCTTTGAGCTTTCTATCTATAGTTTTAAAGGCCTCTTCTTTAACAAATCTTTCGTGGTCAAAGTATTCTATTATTTTATCCTCATCATCTTTATATTCATCAAGAATTCCTTTTCTATAATCTAATATATATTTAGTAACATCTTTACGTTTTTCTAGGTTCTGTAATATCTCTTGATTTAATACTTCTATAACTTTTTTTAACTTTTCTTCTTCTAATGAAAACTCCAATTCTTGTCTAAGGTTTTCTTCTATTTCTTTCTTGTGCAAAATATCATTTCCTTTCTTAATAAAGTAATATAAGATTTTAACATTACTATAGTTGCGTGTGATTAAATTCTCATTATATGTAAAATTAAATAATATTAGATATTTAAAATAAAATGGCAGCTCAAAGATGTGAATTATATTTTGCATTAAGCAGATAGATAATTTTCTATGATAGCTCAAATTATGACAACCAGTATGATAAATAAATTAATGATTAACTAACTATTTTTTGAATGTATTTTATTAATCTTTGAAAAGTACAAAGGTTTATATTAAATAGTATTAACATAAACCTTTGTATATAAATCTAGTGAATTATCTCTATTTTACTCTACCAAATTACATAAAATATTTCTAGTGCTGCTCTATTATAAAATAAATTCTTCATGTAACTTCTAATATAACCATGTGTTTATTAAAAATATTTTATATAAATAAAGACTAAATCTCAATATTACATTATGCCTTTATATTTAAGTTAAAAAAGTTAATATATTTAATACTATAATAAAAGCTAATGCGAAAATACTCATAATAATAATTACTGAACATAAATTTATCGTTACCTTAGCTAATTTATTATTGACTCCTTTTGTAGTAGAAGCATATTTAATAGATATAATGGAACTAACTATACTTATGAAAATAAATCCTAAGGCTATTAATGTAGAATTAACTATAGGTGTACATAACACCATTATTATAATTATTAATGATATTATTGGCAATATAACCATCTATTTTCTCCTATTTTACCTAAACCTATATTCTTAATTATCTTAAAAAATAATTAATTATTTATTAAGATATCTTATATGATTTTAAATATAATTATACCATACTTAGTAGGTATTTAATTAGTTAAAACATAATAATTAAAAGTCATAAAAATTTGGTGGAACACTTAACAAATTAACTTTTAATAAACTAATTAACAATATGTACATATTATACCACTTTATTCCTTGTATATCTATGAAATATTTGCAATATATTAAAAAGAAAATAACTAGTCAAAAACAATTCATATATTTTACATTAGATAAGCCAATAACTTTTCATGAAAGCTAAACTATCATGAAGTTCAAAAGGCATAATCTAATGAAAAACAGACTGTCATCCTGACTAGTTAATTTTTTAAACATGTCTTATTAATTGCAACTATATTAACTATTTTGCCAGCTCATATAGTGAATATGCATATATTTTCGTTATATTTATTAAATCTTCTACTTCTATATATTCATTAGGTTGATGTATTGCACTTGGTTCTCCTGGAAATGTTGGTCCAAAAGCAACTGTATTTGGCATTTCTTTAGCATAAGTACCTCCACCTATTGAAATTAATTCTGCCTCTTTGCCCGTTTGCTCATTATAAACTTTGGCTAAAGTCTGAATTAGTGGATGATCTGATGAGAAGTATAATGGTGTTTGATGAGAAAAGTCTTCTATAGCTATTCCAGTTCCCTCTAGCGTTTTATTTAATGGTTTCATCATATCATCTAATGTTTTTGTTACAGGATATCTTAAATTTAAAGTAATTACTCCTTTATCCTTGTTTATAGCTATCTTACCTACATTAAAAGATAATTTTCCAGAATCTTTATCTTCAAGATATATACCAAAACCTTCCCCATTAAGATCCATTCCTATCTTTTCTCCTAAGAATTTAATGTAGCTCGATAATTCGTCATTTCCTAAGTCCAATGTTGCTAAGAATGTTATAAGCTGCATTATAGCATTTTTTCCTAGTTCAGGAGTACTTCCATGTGCTGAAATTCCTATAGATTTAATTTTAACTTCAGATCCATTCACTTCTGAGCTCATATCATATTCATTATCTAAGATAAATCTTTTTAATTTCTCAACAACTTCTGCAGTATTTTTACAAATCAATAATGCTTCTGCATAATCTGGTACCATGTTAGCAGCGTTTCCACCTATTATATTTTCTATAACTATGTCTCCAGTAGGTGCTGATGTAAAATTTTTAACTAGATCAAATATAGTTATTCCTTTTTCTCCATTTATTATTGGAAAATCTGCATCTGGAGTAAATGCTGCTACTGGTGCTGATTCTTTTTGCAAATAGTAAGGTATATCTTCTCCACCAGTTTCCTCATTGGTTCCAAATATTATTCTTATTTTTTTAGATAATGGAAGTCCTGCATCTTTTATAGCTTTTAGACCATAAAGGCATGCAATGATAGGTCCTTTATCATCTGTTGTACCCCTTCCATACATCTTACCATCATGAATTTCTGCCCCATATGGAGGATATATCCATCCATCTCCTTCTGGTACTAAATCTATGTGACCTAGTGCAGCAACATATTCTTCTCCTTCTCCATATTCTGCATAGCCTGCATAGCCATCAACATTTACTGTCTTAAATCCTAATTCTTTAGAAATTTCAAGAGCACATTGAAGCGCTTTATCTACTTCTTCTCCAAAAGGCATTCCAGGTTTTGCTTCTCCTTCAAGACTTTTTATTTTAACTATTTCTTTTACTGAATTTATTATACCATTGCTCATTTCATCAATTCTTTTATTAATTTCCATAACCACCCATTCCCTTCATAAAAAATTATACATTGGTATCTTCATTAAATTATTTTCTCTTATTTATGAATTTCCATTAATTATTTATTAACTAATTATTAATATAGTGTTATTATTACATATTTTAGAAACAAACTCAACAATGATATTAAGTATTGTTCTAATATTAAAACTATTTAAAATTTATATTCAAATAGCAACTTTTTATTTTTGCTGACAATTTATATTGATTTCCAAAATAAAATTATAATTAATAGATCTGACCTTTTAATTTATACTTCCTAATTATGCATTAAAACATCAATCTTCTATTTAATTTATAATCATGAGACACTGTTCTCCTCTGCAGTTAATTAATATATAGTTTTCATGAATTTAATAAAAAACACTAGTAACTTAAGCTACTAGTGTTTTTTCCTATTGCAGTTTTCCAAATCTAGAAAATGGTTTTATTATAAATCTTGCTTTTCCCATTATATCATCGTATGATATGCACGGATTTTCCCAATATCTTGCGTCAAGTGAGTTTGCTCTATTATCTCCCATAAATATATAAGAATTTTCAGGTATCTGTACTGTCATTTCTTTATCGCTATTATATATTACATACGGTTCATCTAATTTTTCACCATTTATATATACCGTTCCATCACTTTTCACATTAATAGTCTCCCCTGGAAGCCCAATTAACCTTTTAATTAAATCTTCACCTAACTCTTTAGAATGGAAAACTAAAATATCCCCTCTATTCAAGGATTTTTCGCCATAATTCCTAGTTACAAAAATTTTATCTCGTGGGTGTATTGTAGGATACATCGACTCTGTAGGCACACTAACATTAAAAAAAATAAATTTATTAACTAAAATTGCTAATCCTACAGCACATAGTATAGGTATACCCCATTCCTTAACAAACTTTTTAAATAAATCCAAATCTATCAACTCCTAAATTTTACCTAATTCCATATTACACAGATAATATTATATCACAAAATTTTTTATTATACATTATTTAGATTTTACATTGTTATATAATTCTACTAGTATTAAACTAAATTTTTAATGCAATGCTTATGTCTATAACGAAAAAGAGAAATTTATTTAGATAAAAATTGTACAAAAATAAAGAAGCCATCTATCCTGACTAAACTTTAGTCATTTTATAGTAGCTCCTTTTTTATTATTTTAATTTTCCAAATCTAGAAAATGGTTTTATTATAAATCTTGCTTTTCCCCTTATATCATCGTATGGTATGTACGGATTTTCCCAATATCTTGCGTCAAATGAGTTTGCCCTATTATCTCCCATAAATACATAAGAATTTTCAGGTACATGCAGTGTTGCCTCTTTATTATCATTATATACCACATACGGCTCGTCCAATTTTTCACCATTTATATATACTGTCCCATCACTTTTTACATCTATAGTATCTCCTGGTAGTCCAATTAATCTCTTTATCAAATCTTTTTTTAATTCTTTAGAATGAAAAACTAAAACCTCTCCTCTTTTAAGAGATTTTTCGCTATAATTCCTAGTTACAAAAATTTTATCCCCTACTTGTATAGTAGGGTGCATAGATTCAGTAGGTATCCTAACATTAAAGAAAATAAATTTATTAACTAAAAGTGCTAGCCCTACAGCACATAGTATAGGTATCCCCCATTCCTTAACAAACTTTTTAAATAAATCCAAATCTATCAACTCCTAAATTTTACCTAACTCCATATTACATAGATAATATTATATCATAACTTTTTTCATTATTCAGTATTTTATACATCTTCAAAAATTCTTATTTAAACAATACAAATTCTACATTTATTTTTAACTTTTCCTATCCTCTACCAATACTTATCGACTATCTCTTAAATAAAAATAACCATATCTCCTTTTATTTTAAGGACAATATGGTTACCTTTTATTATATTTACAATTTTCCTATATCACTTCTATAATATATTCCATTAAAATTTATATTTTTTATATCCACATAAGCTTTTTCTCTTGCTTCTTCTATACTTTCTCCTAAAGCTGTAATTCCTAAGACTCTTCCACCTGAAGTTAAAAGCTGGCTGCCTGTTCTTGTTGCTCCTGCTAAGAAGACTTTACTATCTATATTATCTAATCCTGTTATTTCAAATCCGCTTTTATATTCTAATGGATATCCCTCTGATGAAGCTATCACACAGCATGCATGAGCTTTTTTAAATAGTACCTTACTCCTATTTAATTTTTTGTCTAACGCTTCCATCATAATATGAACTAAATCACTTTCCATTAGTGGAAGTACAACCTGAGTTTCAGGATCGCCCATCCTTACGTTATACTCTAATAAATAAATACCTTTTTTAGTAATCATTATTCCAAAAAATATTATTCCTACATAATCCATATTTTCTGATTTTATTCCTTTTAATGTAGGAGACATGATATTTTCATAAAATTCCTTTAAAACTTCTTCATTACAGTGAGGGTTAGGTGCTAAAGTACCCATTCCCCCTGTATTAGGTCCACTATTTCCATCATATATAGCTTTATGATCTTTTGAAGATATAAAGGGTATAATAGTTTCTCCGTCAGTTATAGATAGTATGGATGCCTCCACACCTTCTAAAAATTCCTCTATAATTATAGATTTGCCTGCTCCAGAAAATATATCCTTCTCCATAAATTCTTTTATTGTATTATTAGCTTCCTCCATATTGTTAGCTATAACAACACCTTTTCCTGCCGCTAATCCATCTGCTTTAATAACTGCTGGAAAATTACAATGTTCTATATATTTTAAAGCCTCTCTTACATCATTAAAGCTTTCATATTCTGCAGTTTTCACCCCATACTTTTTCATAAAAGCCTTAGAAAAACTTTTACTACCTTCTAACTTCGCCCCTTCTTTACTCGGTCCAAAAATCTTTAAATCATGCGCTTTAAAGATATCTACTATCCCCTCACAAAGAGGTGTCTCCGGCCCAACTACAGTTAGATCTATCTCATTTTCATAGGCGAAAGTTAAATATTCATTAATGCTTTTCAAATTTACATTTTCACATTTATCTTCAAAAGCTGTGCCGCCATTACCTGGTGCGCAATAAATCTTTTTAACTAAACTGCTTTGTGACATTTTCCATGCTAATGTATGCTCTCTTCCACCATTACCAATTAATAATATCTTCATAATTATACCACCTTTTATTCAATTGAAAATTGATGATTGACAATGGACAATTTTTAATGTTTAAAGTGCCTTAATCCAGTAAATACCATAGCTATTCCTTGTTCATCACAAGCTTTTATTGATTCTTCATCTCTCATAGAACCGCCAGGTTGGATTATAGCCTTAATTCCAGATCTTGCAGCTTCATCTACGCAATCTCTAAATGGGAAGTATGCATCTGAAGCTAATACAAATCCACCGTCTCCTCTTTCCAATGCCTGCGTAGTGGCCCAAATTCTGTTCACTTGTCCGCCTGCTATACCTGTAGCTTTTCCATCTTTAACTACTACAATAGCATTAGATTTAACATATTTAGCTACCTTCATACCTATAATTAAATCCTGCATTTCCTCTTCACTAGGTGACTTCTTAGTTACAACCTTTATTTCATCTATTAATTTATTATCAACAGTTTGTACTAATACTCCTCCATCAACAGTTACCATTTCTCTATTATCCATTGGCTTTGAATTACATTTTATTATTCTCAAGTTTTTCTTTCTTTTTAATATTTCTAAAGCTTCCTCTGTGAAATTTGGAGCAATTATTATTTCTAAAAAGGTTTTTACCATCTCTTCTGCTGTGTCCTTGTCTACAGTATTATTTATTGCTACTATTCCACCAAAAATTGATATAGGATCACATTCATATGCTTTAATGTACGCTTCTTTAGCAGTTTCTCCAACTGCTACTCCACAAGGACTATTGTGCTTCAATCCACAACAAGCTATTTCTTCAAATTCATTAACTACTTTCCATGCAATATCCATATCTTTAATATTGTTATAAGAAAGTTCTTTACCATTTAACTCTATTATATTATTCATCATTCCACTACCATCTGCATTTTTATAAACTGCTGCACTTTGATGTGGATTTTCCCCATATCTTAAAGCTTTACTTTTTATGTAGGAAGCAGAAAGATATTCTTCATATATTTCATCATTTTCTAATAAAAATTTCGAAATTGCCGCATCATAAGCAGAGGTCAAATTAAAAACTTTAGCTGCAAACTTCTTACGAGTAGCATAATCTACCTCCCCCTGCTCACCTATTTGCTTCATAATCTCACTGTAGTCATTTATATCACTTACAACAAGTACATCTTTGAAATTTTTAGCTGCACTTCTTATCATGCTTGGTCCACCAATATCAATAAATTCAACTTTTTCTTCAAAAGTTAAGTCTTCTTTGACCTTTTCAAAGAATGGATATAGATTTACACAAACTAAATCTATTGTGTTAATTTGTCTTTCCTTTATAGTTTTCATATGACTTTCGTTATTTCTAAGCGCTAATATACCACCATGAATAGCTGGATGAAGTGTTTTAACTCTACCATCTAACATTTCTTCTGACTTTGTAACTTCTGATACCTCTATTACATCAATACCATTTTCTTTTAAATATTTGTAAGTACCGCCACTAGATATTATTTCTACCTCCTTACTTACCAAAAACTTAGCAAAATCTAATATATTAGTTTTATCAAAAACACTTATTAATGCTCTTTTTATCATATCAACTACTCCTTTATGTAAACTACTCTTCCCTCAATCTTAACCTTATCTTCACTTATAAGTTTTATAGCCTCTGGCAATGCTTTATGTTCCTCAATTAAAATTTTCTTTTGTAAACTTTCCGCAGAATCTTCTCCATATACATTTACAGTATTTTGAAGTATTATAGCCCCTGTATCTGTTCCTTCATCTACAAAATGAACAGTACATCCACTAACTTTAACTCCATAATTAATAGCTGCTTCATGAACTTTTATACCATACATGCCCTTGCCACAGAAGTTAGGTATTAATGAAGGATGAATATTTATTATCTTATTTTTAAAATTCTCAATAAAGTCCTTATTTAATATAGAAGTAAACCCTGCTAAAACTATTAAATTAACCTTATTCTTTAGCACCTTTAAAATTTCATCACTTAAGGATTCACTATACTTTTTTCTATCAAAAACCATAGTTTTTATATCATTTTCTCTTGCCCTTTTTATTCCATAGGCGTTTTCTCTATCGCTAATAACATATTCAATAGTACAGTTTTTTAAATATCCAGAGTTTATATTATCAATTATACTTTGAAGATTTGAGCCGCCACCTGATATTAAAACTGCTATTTTAAGCACACTCCTTCACCTCCAGCAGCTACAGTACCAATTTTATATGCCTTTTCTCCCATTTCTTCTAATGCTCTCATTATATTTTCGCTGTCTCTTTCATTTACACACAGAACCATTCCAATTCCCATATTGTAAGTATTAAACATATGAGACTCATCTACACCTTTTTTCATCAAATACTTAAAAATTTCAGGAATCTCAAAGGAACTTTTATCAATAATAGCAGTAAAGTTTCCTTTAAACATTCTTGGAATATTTTCATAAAAACCACCACCGGTTATATGTGCCATTCCTTTTATATTGAATTTATCTATTAAATTAAGGAGAGGTTTAACATATATTTTAGTAGGTTCAAGTAAAATCTCTCCTATTGTTTTCTCACCTAAAATTTCATCATAATTTTCAACTAATTTTCTAACTAATGAATATCCATTACTATGGACTCCTGAAGAAGCAATTCCTATTAGAGTATCCCCTTCTTCTATAGTGCTTCCATCTATTATATTTTTCTTATCTACTATTCCTACTGCAAAACCTGCCACGTCATAATCCCCAGCTTTATACATACCAGGCATTTCTGCTGTTTCTCCACCAATTAATGCTGCATTACTTTCAATACAGCCGTTAGAAACTCCTTTTACTATATCTGCTGCTATATTAGAATCTAATTTTCCGCAAGCTATATAATCAAGGAAAAATAATGGTTTTGCACCATGACATAAAATATCGTTAACACACATTGCTACACAATCAATCCCAATAGTATCAAATTTATTTAATTTTATTGCAATTTCAAGTTTAGTTCCTACACCATCAGTACCAGAAACTAATACAGGATTTTCATAGCCGCTTCCTATTTCAAACATTCCTGCAAAACTTCCAAGTCCATTTAAAACTCCACTAGTAAAAGTTTTTGAAGTGTAATTTTTCATAAGCTGTACTGCTTTATATCCTTCTTCAATGTTAACTCCAGCATCCTTGTATGTTATCATTATTTTACCCTTCTTTCCAAAATATTTTTTTAAAGAAGAAAGTTTAAATATAGGACTTCACAATGGGAATTTAACTTATACATGATTTCAATTTCCATAACAAAAATCTTTTTTAAATGCAAATTAAGAATGAAAAATGAAGAATTATGGTTAGAACTACATGGTCAAAGTCTTTGTAGTTTTTTAAAAATAAATTTTATTTTAAGAANNTTAAGAAATTCACCTTTAGTGAATTTCTTCCTAAATTCTTCACTCTTAATTATTAATTCTTAACTTCTAAGGATTTAAGATATTTTTATAGAAAATTTATTTTTCGAAGATGTTTTAAATTTTCGCATTGTATCCCTATACTTATGGCTTAATTCAATAAAATGTTAGTTAAATATAATGACTCCCAATTTACCTTTTAAATTATCTATGTGATGATCACAAATATTATTGATTATTTTAAGTCTTTAATCTTCACTTGATTTAATTGGAGCAGAAATTGGATATTCTCCATCAAAACATCCTAAACAGAAACCTTCACCTTTTCCCAAACATTCTAAAAGGCCTTTTTGAGTTAAATACCCTAGAGTATCTGCACCTATTATTTCTCTTATTTCTTCTACTTTCATATTTGCTCCTATAAGGCCTTTTCTATAAGGAGTATCTATTCCAAAATAGCAAGGAAATTTAACCACAGGTGAACAGACTCTAAAATGCACCTCTTTTGCTCCGGCTTTTCTTAAAAGTTCAACTAACCGTTTACTTGTAGTTCCTCTAACTATTGAATCATCTATTAGAACTACCTTTTTACCCTCTACATTTTCTTTTAATACATTTAACTTAACATTAACAGCATTTTCTCTCTCTTCTTGGCAAGGAGTAATAAATGTTCTTCCTATATATCTATTTTTTATAAGTCCTATTTCATAAGGTATTCCTGAAGCTTTTGCATAACCCATAGCTGCTGATACCCCTGAATCCGGAACTGCAACTACTATATCTGCATCCACTGGATACTCTTCATAAAGCTTCTTACCTGCTTTAACTCTAGATGAATGCACACTTATGCCATCAATTATTGTATCTGGCCTTGCAAAATATATATATTCAAAGGAACAAATTGCTTTTATGCTTTTTTCCGCAAAATTGATACTTTTTATTCCTTCATTATTTATAACCACAATTTCTCCTGGCTCAATATCTCTTACATATTCCGCTCCTGTAGCATCTAACGCACAACTTTCTGAAGCTATAACATAGCTCTCTCCAATCTTTCCAAGACATAACGGCCTAATACCATGCGGATCTCTAACACCTATCAATTCATTTTCTGTTAAAATTACAATACCAAAAGATCCTTTTATTGCTTGCACTGTATCTACTACTGCATTTAGAATACCTTTTTTAGCACCCCTAGCTATAAGATTTAAAATAACTTCAGAATCTATGGAAGTTTGAAAAATACATCCTGAATCCTCAAGTAATTCTCTTATAATATCTGCATTTATTAAATTTCCATTATGAGCTATAGCAATATTTCCTAGTTTAAACTCTCCAAGTACAGGTTGTGCATTTTTCACAGAACTATCTCCAGCAGTAGAATATCTAACATGTCCAACTGCTGAATGTCCTGTAAGCTGATTTAATATTTCATTATTAAATACTTCTGAAACTAAGCCCATATCTTTGTGACACTTCATCTTTTTACCATTATAAGTAACTATACCTGAACTTTCTTGCCCTCTATGTTGAAGAGCATATAATCCATAATAAGTTCTTCTTGCCACATCTAAATTATCACCTAAGTTAAAAATTCCATATACACCACATTCATCATGGAATTTATCTGGATCATAGTTATTATAAACATATCCGTCTTTTAAAGGTAATTCCATTATCTTCATATCCTCCATCTTCATAACCTTAGGCATCTAAAAGAAAATAATAAACCAAATATATTATATAGATGTACCACTTCTAAATTTAATCTATCCCTGAAAGTAATCAGCATTTATCGGTAATACCATTAATACTACTAAATTCACAGTTCACAATTCACAATTGTGGACATTTCTAAGCTACCTCTGAGAAATTTAGAATTTATTCCGTAGCGGCGAACAGTGTTCGCCATAATCACTAGCAATTTTATATTGCTAGTTAAAAATATGTTTTAGGAAATTATTTTTCTAAAAAAATAATTTCTTCCTTAATTGTGCATTGTGAATTGTGCATTAATTTTAAAGTTGTGAATTAATATATCAAGCTGTAACTTATATTCATACATACATTAAATTTTAGAGTAATTTACTATTTTCCTAAAGATGTCTTATAATTATCTTTTAAACCTTATAACTATTTCATCATTCTATTCAATACTTCAGTATATCCTTCTACTAAATCTCCAATGCCTCTTCTAAATCTATCTTTATCAAGCTTTTCTCCTGTAGTCATATCCCAAAGTCTACAAGTATCAGGTGAAATCTCATCTGCTAATAGAATTTCTCCGTTTAATCTACCAAATTCTAATTTAAAATCTATCAGCTTTATATTTTGAGCTTTAAAGAATTCTGTTAAAAGTTCATTTACTTCTGCAGCTACTCCATAAATATAATATAATTCATCAAAGGTCGCAATCTCCATAGCTACTGCATGATAATCATTCATTAATGGGTCTCCTAGATCATCATTTTTATAACTTAATTCAAATACTGTAGTTTTAAGCTCTGTTCCTTCCTCTAATCCATATCTTTTAGCCATACTTCCTGCTGCCACATTTCTTACTATAACTTCAAGAGGTATTATTTCTACCTTTTTACAAATTTGTTCTCTATCACTTACTTTTTTGATAAAATGAGTTTTTACACCTTTTTCATTTAGCATTTCAAATAATAATGAAGTAATACTGTTGTTTAATATTCCTTTTGAAGCTATAGAAGCTTTTTTCTCTCCGTTAAAAGCTGTTGCATCATCTTTATAGTAAACTAAAACTTCATCTGAGTTATCTGTTGAAAATATTTTTTTAGCTTTTCCTTCGTACATTAATACTTTATTTTCCATTATAGTTCAACCCCTTCTCCATTTTCTTTTATAAAGTTTTCTTTCATACTCTTTCTATACTCTACTAATTTTTCTTTAACTTCTGGATATTTATTTGCTAATATTTGTACCGCTAACATTCCCGCATTATAGCTATTATTAATTCCAACTGTTGCTACTGGTATTGATTTTGGCATTTGAACTATAGAGTATAGTGCATCTAATCCCTCAATAGCTCCTTTTATAGGAACTCCTATTACAGGAATTAAAGTTTTCGATGCTATAACTCCTGGAAGATGGGCAGCAAGCCCTGCTCCTGCAATTATGCATTCGCATCCTTTATCTTCAAGTTCATTAAGTACTTCTCCCAATCTTTCCGGTACTCTATGAGCAGATAAAATATGTGCTTCAAATTCTATATCAAACTCCCTCAAACATTTTGCTGCATTTCTCATTACCTCTGTATCTGATCTACTACCAAAAATTATTGCTACTCTCATATAGAACCTCCAAAATTTTATTTTTTAAATATATAAATCTTCATTCTCAATTTTTAGGCTAAGAATGTTGAAATAACTAGGAAATATTGTTGAATTTTCATATCGACTTTGTCTAATTACTTCATTTTAAACCTCTTATTTAAAATAATTAACTCCACTTTCAAATATTTTCTGCTCATGATTTCCTATAACATTTTTAATTACATTCTTTCCTACTCTTTCACTATGCCCCATTTTCCCCAAAACTCTTCCATCTGGGCTTGTTATTCCTTCTATAGCATAACAAGAACCATTAGGATTAAATTTTATATCATAGGTTGGATTACCTTCAAAATCTACATATTGAGTAGCAACTTGATTATTCTCAAATAACTTCTTAATATTTTCCTCATCTGCATAAAATCTTCCCTCACCATGAGAAACCGGTATAGTATGAATTTCTCCTACCTTCATTGAATTAAACCATGGTGAAGAATTTGAAACTATTTTAGTATTGACCATACAGGATATATGCCTTCCTATAGCATTATAAGTTAGGGTTGGACTATCTTCCTTAATATCTACAATTTCTCCATAAGTAACTAGTCCTAACTTTATAAGTGCTTGGAAGCCATTACATATGCCTAATATCAATCCATCTCTGTTTTTAAGTAAATTCATAATTTCATATTTAATCTTTTCATTTCTAAAAATTGTAGCTATAAATTTCCCAGATCCGTCTGGCTCATCTCCAGCACTAAATCCTCCTGGAAGCATAACTATTTGTGATTTAGAAATTTGATTTGCTAATTCATCAATAGAATTTTCGATATGTCTTGAACTTAAATTATTAAATACTAAGGTATTTACTTCCCCACCTGCTTTTACAAATGCTCTTTCACAATCATATTCGCAGTTTGTACCTGGAAATATTGGTATTAGCACCTTAGGTTTTGATACCTTTATTAATGGCGATTTAATTGAATTATTTATTTTTGAACTATAATTTTTTATTTTCTCATTTTCAAACCTATTATCTGAATAATCTGCTTGGAATATATCTTTTAATGTATCCTCAAAATCATTTTGAAGTTCTTCTAATGAAATTGTTTCCCCATTAATGTTAATTTCATATTTTTCTATAGTACTTCCTAAAAGAGTGTATTCCACGTCATTTAATTCTTCCTCAATATTTATGTGATTTTCTAATTCTAAAACAATGCTACCGTATCTTGGCTCACTCAATTCCCTTAAAGAAATATTATTATTAAAGCTAAATCCAATTTTATTTCCAAAGCACATTTTACTTATAGATTCAATTGCTCCACCAGACTTTACAGTATGAGATGCAAGCACTTTTCCTCTATTTATTAAAGAATGAACTAGCTCATAATTTTTCTTTAAACTGTCAAAATCCAGAACTTCTCTTTTATCTCTTCTTGAATTTATAACCACTACTTTACTATTTAAAGCTTTAAATTCTTGTGAAATCACTTTATTTACATTTACAGTAGAAACCCCAAAAGATATTAATGTAGGTGGCACGTTTAAATCTTTAAAAGTACCAGACATACTATCTTTTCCACCTATAGCTGGTATTTGAAGCTGATCTTCAGCATACAGTGCACCTAATAATGCTGAAAAAGGTTTACCCCATTTTCTTTTATCTGTACCTAGCTTTTCAAAATATTCTTGAAGAGATAATCTAATATTTTTGTAGTCTCCTCCTAATGCAACAATCTTTGTGACACTTTCTACTACAGCATATAATCCTCCATGGAAAGGACTCCATTCTGATATATATGGATTAAAGCCATGTGCCATTATTGTTCCTGTTGCAGTTTCTCCATCTAAAACTGGAATTTTCCCTACCATACCTTCACTTGGAGTACTTTGACTTTTTCCTCCAAAAGGCATAAGTACTGTGTTTCCACCTATTGAACTATCAAACATTTCCACAAGTCCTTTTTGGGAGCATATATTTAAATCCTTCAATGTATTCTTAAAACATTCTTTTACAGACTCACTTTTAAACTTGCTTTTACTAAAATAATTCTCATCTTTCAAAGGCTCTTTCACTTCAATATTTATATAACTCTTAGCACCATTAGTATCTAAAAACTCTCTTGAAAGACTTACTATTTCCTTTTCTCTCCAAGTCATAGTAACTCGCTTATCGTTAGTGACCACTGCTACTACTACAGCTTCTAAATTTTCTTCTTCTGCAAGTTTAATAAATTTTTCTGCATGATTTTTTTCAACTACTACTGCCATTCTTTCCTGAGACTCTGATATTGCAATTTCTGTTCCATCTAATCCTTCATATTTTTTAGTTACTAAATCCAGATTTATATTTATTCCTTCTGCAAGTTCTCCTATTGCAACAGAAACTCCTCCAGCACCAAAATCATTGCATTTTTTAATTAAAGTTGTAGCTTCCTTTTTTCTAAATAATCTTTGGATTTTTCTTTCTATTGGAGCATTTCCTTTTTGAACCTCTGCTCCGCAGCTTTCAAGGGAATTTTCACTATGCTCCTTAGAGGAACCAGATGCTCCGCCTATTCCATCCCTACCTGTTCTTCCTCCAAGTAAAATTATTACATCGCCGCTTTCTGGAGTTTTTCTTATTACATTTTCATAAGGTGCTGCAGCTATTACTGCTCCAACTTCCATTCTTTTAGCTAAATAGCCTTCATGATAGATTTCTGCTACATGGCCGGTAGCAAGACCTATTTGATTTCCATAGCTACTATAACCTTTTGCTGCCTCTTTTGTTATTTTTCTTTGTGGTAATTTCCCCTTTAAAGTCTTTTCAATTGGCGTTCTAGGATCTCCACTTCCAGTAACCCTCATTGCTTGATAAACATAACTTCTACCAGATAGCGGATCCCTTATAGCACCGCCTAAACATGTAGATGCACCACCAAAAGGTTCAATTTCTGTAGGATGATTATGGGTTTCATTTTTAAACATTATTAAATATTTTTCTAATTTTTCATCTACATTTACATCAACAACTATGCTACAAGCATTAATTTCATCAGATATATCTAAATCATTCAATTTTCCTGAAGCTCTTAGCTTCTTCATTCCTATAACAGCCATATCCATTAATGTCATAGGTTTTTCTTTATCTTTATATAACTCTTCTCTATATTTCTTATAAATATCAAAACCTTCTTTTATAGCTTCTGTGTATTTTCCATCTTCAAAACTTATATCCTCTAAAATAGTCTGGAAGGTTGTATGTCTACAGTGATCTGACCAATAAGTATCTATTACTTTTATTTCTGTAACTGTAGGCTCTCTCTGTTCTTCCTCTCTAAAATATTTTTGAATAAGTTCCAAATCCTCTATATTCATTGCTAACGAATGATAGCCTAAAAACTCATTTAGTTCTTTTTCATCTAAATTAATGAAATTCTTTAGTATTTCTACATCCTTTGGTTCTTTACTTTCTACTTCAAGACTTTTGCATTCTCCTATAGAAGCTTCTCTCGAATCTACATTATTTATATAGTATTTTTTTATTTTTTCAAAATCTTCATCACTAATATTTCCATTTAAGGTTATAATCTTTGAGCTTTTAACCTTAGGCATTTCCTTTTGGGTCATTATTTGTATGCATTGTGCAGCAGAGTCTGCTCTCTGATCGTATTGTCCTGGTACATACTCCACTGAAAATACTCTTTTACCATCAAATTTAAAATCTCCATCATAAACTTTATCTATATTGGATTCACTTAAAATATTAGCTTTTATTTCTTTATATTCACCCTCATTAATTCCTTCTATGTCATATCTGTTGATTACTCTAACGTCCTTTAAGCCATCTACTCTTAAGAGATGTTTAAAATCCTTTAATAAACCTTCACTCTCCAAGTCAAAATTCGTTTTTTTCTCTACAAACACTGTAAAAATATCTTTTCTCATCTTTTCCCCCTTGAGTAATCCTTTATTATTACGAACTTTATTTTATTTTTTATTATTATCGTTCGATAATTATATTATAATATATTATTATCATTTTTAAAAGTACTTTTTATAAAATTTTATTAAAAATATTCGTATATATACAAACTATAATATATTTTTTCTATTCATTGTATGTATTTCTTATGTTTTCTATGAATTATTTTTATATAATAATACACCTTTTAGTATTGCTATAAATATTTATATATATCTATAGTATAACTCCATCATAGATAAACTACTTTGAAAATTAATGTATAGCTTAATATAGCTACAAATTTGAATATTTCAATTCACAGTGCACAACTTAGATCAGTGCACAATTCACAATTCACAGTGCACAGTTAAGAAAGAAATTATTTTTTTAGAAAAATAATTTCTTAAAATATATTTTTGGCTAGCAATTTTATATTGCTAGTCTTTTAAAAAAGTTACTGCGTAACTTTAAGAAATATTCACAACTGTGAATTCAATAGTATTAGTGGCAATATCAATAAATGTTAATTGTTTTTAGGGATAGATCAAATTTAGAAGTGGTACATCTATATATAAATATACTATTCTTAAATTTAATATATACATTCAAAAAATTGTGTTAACAAATTGTTTTAGCTTACCTTTATGCAATTGAGAATTGACGATTGACAATGGACAATTGCTGATACTTCTCTCTTATAAGAAAAGTTTTTAATTAATTTTTTTTCAGGTGACACAGTAACTTGTATTAAAAAATCTATTAAAGAAATTAGTTTGATTAAAACTAATTTCCACCATAATTGTCAATTGTTCATTATCCATTTTCCATTGATCAAAGCTGGAATTTGTAGATTATAATTACATAATGCTCAATATTATTAAAGAATATTTAAAATTTAAATACAAATAATAATATCGTAAGGCAAAGAAAAATTAAATATAATATGAGGAGGAAACTGTCATGAAAAATATGGAAAATAGAAAAAATAAAAAACAAGGTCTTAAAGATTCAGCAAATGAATTACAAAATGTGCAAAATGACTTAAGAAACAATGAAAAAAATGAATTAGATGATAATCAAAATTGTGGAAGTTGTCAAGATTGTCAAAATTGTGATTTACAATAAGGAAATGAAATAAATATTTAAGAAAAAATAAGAACCTCTAAATCTTAGAGTTTCTTATTTTTTTTATAAGTTAGATTAATAATCAAATAAGCGTGACCTAAGTCACGCTCATCTTTATATCCATATTCAATTGTAAGTCTGCTATTTTAAGACTATAATCCTCTTTCGTAAGCTTCCACCATTTTCTTAACCATTTGTCCGCCAATTGAACCAGCTTCTCTAGATGTTAAGTCTCCGTTGTAACCATTTTTAAGATTAACTCCTACCTCTTTAGCAGCTTCCATTTTAAAGTTGTTTAATCCTTCTCTAGCTTCTGGTACTAAAACTCTATTTCTGCTCATACAAATTGCCTCCTTATTTTTAAGTTAATGGTACATTAAATGTAATCATTAGCTATATTATTAGTATTCATTTTAAATCTTTACTTATAGCATTTAATTTTTGGCAGTTATTATAAATTTCTTTCGTAAGATTCAACCATTTTTTTAACCATTTGTCCGCCAACTGAACCATTTTCTCTAGAAGTTAAGTCTCCGTTGTAACCATTTTTAAGATTAACTCCTACTTCTTTAGCAGCTTCCATTTTAAAGTTGTTTAATCCTTCTCTAGCTTGTGGAACTAATATTCTGTTGTTATTAGCCATTTCTTGAACGCCTCCTTTTTATTTAGTAATAATTAATTATAATCCTCTTTCGTAAGATTCAACCATTTTCTTAACCATTTGTCCGCCAA
>NZ_DKLM01000030.1:2545-13069 GCF_002455975.1 Clostridium sp. UBA6640 | reverse complement strand
ACCATAATTCTTCATCCTTCATACTTAATTCTCAATTAAAAAAAGGCCCCTTTTTAGAGGCCTTTTTTATAATTAATTCTCTATATTATATTTTGTTTTATTTGTTTCAACTAAGACAGCACCGCTTTTAGAAATAAAATCTCCTTGCTTAGTTTCAAAGATATTCTTTCCTACAATTAAATCCATAACATTACTAATTTGCTCTTTGGTTAAATTGTCTTTAACATTTTTAACTGTCATATTAGATTTACTACCTTTAGTGTTTATAAATGTCATAACTAAATCTTTTGCCATAAAAATTCCCCCTACTCTTTCTATAATATAATAATGATCTTTACATGTTTTCCTAAGAAAAAAATCATCTTTTTGATCTTATATCCTTCATGATTAATTTCATAAGAAAAATTAGCTTGAAAAATTCTTACTATTATAGAGGATAGAATATTATTAAAAAACTCCACTATCCTCTTTATCATAACCTATGCCTCTATAAGCTTACTTTTATCTTCTCTAGTTATTTCTGTTACATCATTCATTAATAATTTTGCCATAGCTCCAGCAATAGAATAAACATCCTCATCCTTAGCTGCAACTTTGATTTTGGAAAATCTTTGATTCTTGTAAAGATCCTCCCCCTTTGAATTAACGCCGTCCTTATAAGTTAATAAAATTGTTGAACTTGTTTTAATTGATGATATTGCCATGTTCTAATCACTCCTTTCACTAATTAGATATGCATAGATTGACAGAGTTTATAAAGTTAATTTAAAGTTTTTATATTTTTTAGCATTAATTTTCACCCCTGGGGTCTATAACGAAACTGTAGGTTTTAAAGCAAAATTAAAAGCAGTCACAAAATTTAAATTTGCAACTACTTTCTATATAGACCCCTGGGGTGCAGTATGATGTGGCACTATATCTACAACCTTAAACAATATTTTAATAACATTGCATATCTCCATAATGACAAATAAATTTGCTGGTTTTTGCTCCGAACTATACTGGCGAACACTGTTCGCCCCTACAATAAAAACTAGCAATTGTATTGCTAATAAAAAAAATCAATTAAAGAAATTATTTTGATCAAAACTAATTTCAACCATAATNNTTTCAACCATAATTCTTCATTCTTCATACTTAATTCTTAATTATAATAGATACTCCTTAAGATTAGCTAAATTTATTAGGTCTTGCTCCGAACTATACTGCACCCCAGGGGAACCCTAACGGGCTTCACTACTGTTCCCCAGGGGTGAAAAAAAAGTGGCGAACACTGTTCGCCGCTACAGTATCACCCAGTAATAATAATCGGTTACAGAAAAACGAAAAAACT
This sequence comes from Clostridium sp. UBA6640, assembly GCF_002455975.1. Taxonomy (GTDB): domain Bacteria; phylum Bacillota; class Clostridia; order Clostridiales; family Clostridiaceae; genus Clostridium_J. Next base: position 11,736 of record NZ_DKLM01000030.1, on the reverse strand, counting down.
AGCAACATAAAGTTGCTAGTTTTTAAGTCCTATGAAAATTCTAAATTTCTATCTGTTTCTAATGGTTCTTTTCTATTTGCCTTATTCTTATTTAAGTCTTGTATAAAGTTTGCATTTTCTTTTATCTCTATTTTATATCTTGTTTGCTTTCCTTTAGTTGCTTCTGTACTTTTGATAAGAACTTTTATAGTTTTTCCATCACTGCTCAATGATGTTGTATAGTCAATAGTTGGAGTTAATCTTACCTTTTCATCTAAAGAGCTAGTTATAATTAAGTCGTGAGCAAATAGTGCTGGATTTTCTCTATTCAACTCTTCTGAAAATGGCATCCATACCTCAGCTCTACTACTATTAGCTATATCAACGCTGTACTCTCTCTTATCTTCTGGTACCTCTGGAGCTGTTTTATCAACAATTTTTACTTTATTAGAATTGTCCACTCCTGAACCAGCTGAAGTCCTAATGCTATTACCATCATTAATTCTTAGTATTAAATCATTACCTGTTAAATCTTGTGTATCCGTTGGCATATCTCTATCAGTTTTAATTGTAACTATACTTGAATCATTAGTTATGACGTCTTGTATCTCTACTCCTTTAAGATTTAACTTAAAGTCATTCTTAGAAGCACTTTGTATAGTTTGATCAAATTTAACCTTTATAGTTCTTTTATCTTCTGTAATTGCATTACCGTTTTTAACGTCCTCAGAATATATATTAGCCACCTTAGCCTTTGATTCCTTAAGCACAGGCTTTTTAACCATATAATCTTTTAATATATTTCCTGCTTCGTCTTTAAGGGTAGTTAATTGAATTTCTGTAAGATTCCCTTCAAAGTTAACATATTGATTATCTATTTCCTCAGGTAATATTAATCTTACCCCTTTACCACCTTGTATAGGAGTTATGTTAGTATCTTCAGGTAGAGGTATCATTATGCCATTAAACTTAATTAAATAACTTGAAGTACTCTCTAAAGTTGAAATATCCATTTTCTTTGAGAAAGTTAAAACTATTGTTCTAGTTCTTCCATCACTTGATATTGACTCTAAAGTTGGAGGAGTAGTATCTCTAACTACAATCTCCTTACTATAATCCTTAATTAAATTTTGATTTTGAGTAGCATCTCTTAAACCAGAAATTTTAATTATATTTTTTCCGTGTGGTAATTCGTTATATAGTTCAATAGTTATAATTTTTCTATCGCCATCTGTAAATTTAGCTCCTTTAATTGGTACTCCATTATCTTTTTCATCTTTTATAGTAAAGTATTTTGTATTTTGAGAATCATCATGCATATTTTTATTAAAGAAAACTGTTATTTGCTTTCTATCTGGAGATAGGGTTACATTTTTAACCTCTGGTTTAGTTTGATCTAACTCTGGTTTGACCTTTACAGTATTTTCTCTTATTCTATTTCCGCTATAGTCTTCAACATAATCTATATACATTGTAGTTTCATAACCTGGAAGTCTATTAGCTGAAGTTGAAAAATAAAACTCATATTTACTTCCTGATAATTTTCTCATATCATTAGCTTTTATTTTACGATCAGCAACTTTGTAATAAACATTATCTATTTTTACAGTACTTGGATCCACATCCTCACTAAAAGTTATAACCAACTTTTCTGAAGTTGCAACGGCTTTATCTATTCTAGGTGGTGTTTTATCTTCAACTATATTCAATTTATGTTCTGAATATATTGACTTGAAACTATTAAAATCTGTAATTCCCTCCATTGTTAACTTATACTCACCTGGTTTTAATAAGTCTTTATCATATGGAGTTAACACCACTTCTCTTCCAGTAATATTAGCAGAGCCTGAGAATTTCTTTCCATCTAATTTAATATTGTTTATAGGTACTGTATTAACTGGCTCACTAAACACTATTTTAATTGCTTTAGTACCTAAATTTATTACCTGCTTTACCTCTGGACAGGTATTATCTATTGGAGTAAACATAATATCCTTTGCAGTTATAATCTCATCATTTTTAGCTAGAATCTTTTCCACTTTAATTTTATATTTTTCTTGATTTGCTAGTGGTTTTTTCATAGTTAGTCTAGCTGTTTTTTCATCTTCTAATAATTCAATGCTTTCTATTTCTCCACTATTATTGATAGAGTAGTTTGATACATCCTCTGCAGAATCTTTATCTACTTTAATTCCAAAAGTAACATCTACTTCTTTTAAATTAGTTGCTGTTACTGAGGAAACTTCTGCCACCTCAACAACTTGAGATGGATCTCTAAACTTACCACCTAAAGCATTTGCAATACTTTCTGTAGTGTTGTCATTTATTCCTCCACCTACTAATGTAACTTCTTCTACCTTACTTTGAGATTTTAAAAAGCTCTCTTGAGATAGAGATAGTCTGCTTCCCGCTAATATTATTGGAGCTCCTTCTTTTCCTGCTACTGGTCCTGCTGATAATGCATCAACTAATTGATTTTCTTGAACTGCTCCATCTTTAGCCACATAAATAGATTTTAATGTCTTTCCGCCATAAAACTTTTTTACAACCTCAGCATTAGTTTCACTTCTATTAGCTCCGCCAAGTCTTTCAGCTTTTAAATCCTCTTTTATGGAATTTGAAACAACACCTTCTCCTCCAACTACAATAGCTTCTTTACCCTTAGCCATATCTTTAACTTCTCCAAGGCTTGTACCATTTGTTAAAAGTATTGCTATATTATTTTCAGCTGCTGCTCCTGCTACAGATAATGCATCTGCAAGCCTACCATTTAATCCATTAACAACAGCAACTTTTTTAGGATTTAATTTTTCTGCAACTTTTACAGAAGTTTCAAAACGATTTGCTCCTGATATTCTTTCAACTTTTAATCCACTTTGTTCTAATTCTCTAACTACATCTTTAGAGATTACACCTTCTCCACCTACTACGAAAACATTCTTAGCACCTAATTCTTTAATTCTTTTTCCTGTATCTTCTGTTAATTTTCCTGAATCTGTTAATAATATTGGTGCATCCTTTAATTTTGCAAAAGGCGTAGCAGACAGTGCATCTGCAATAGCCATAGCATTAACCAAAACTATATTATCACTTTTACTCCATTTTGAACTAACTTTTGCAGCTGTTTCATATCTATTATTTCCAGCTAATAATTTTTTCGCAATCGTCTTATTTGTTTCTACAGCAAAAACATTAGAATTCATTGTTGCAAAAGTAGAAGCAAGTAACAAACCTGAAATAACCTTTGAACTCTTTTTCATCTTTTTATTCTCCTTTTTCATCTTTCTAAATTCAAATGTGCAATATATATAGATATACCAGTTCTAAAATTAATATATCAAACTGTAACTCATATTCAGACATACATTAAATTTTAGAGTAGTTTATCCATATATGAACCTACCAAGTAATTAAAATTACACATTTCTTTAAGTAATAAATAATCCGCTTTTTATTAAAAGTCTATATTATTTAATCAATAAAAAATTATTATAGTTTCTACTTTTAATTAAAATTTAAAATTGTAATTTATCATCATCCACATTTAATGATTTTATTATAAAAAGTTATAACCAAATCAAGGTTTTATACCCAATTATATAATTTTTTAACAGTTTAATTATACCAAAAAATATGAAAACATACTATACTGTCCTGTAATTAAATGTAAACTCCTAAAATTAGCTCCAAAAATTCATTATAAATTATCAAGAAAATATATAAATTTTAATTAAAGCATTCCATATAAATAACTTAACTTCTTTTAGTATACTCATAAAAACTTTGAAATTCATTAAGAAATAGTTAAAATTTTATATTTTTTACTAATTTTAAATAGAAATTAATTTTGTAGCAAAGAACTTAATTCAATTCACAGTTCACAATGCACAATTGTAGATATTTCTCAGTTATCACTGAGAAATTTAGAATTGATTTGTAGCGGAGAACAGTGTTCTCCACATAACTAGCCGACAATTACATTGCTAATCAAAACAATTTTCACCCTAATTGTTTAAATCCCACAATCATCACTGAGAAATTTATAATTAATCCCGTAGTGAAGAACAGTGTTCTCCACATATTATTACATTGGTAACTGTTCCTTAGAGATGAATGATGCTTCACAGCATTAATTTCCACCCCTGGGGTGCAGTATAATATGGTACTACATCTGCAACTTTAAACAATATTTTAATAACATTGCTTATCTCCGCAATGACAAATAAATTCACTGACTTTTGCTCCGAATTATACTGCACCCCAGGGGAACCCTAAAGGGCTTCACTACTGTTCCCCAGGGGTGAAATAAAAAAACTAGCAATTGCATTGCTAGTCAAAAAAATCCGTTTAAAAAAATTATTTTTCTAAAAAATAATTTCAACCTAAATTGTGAATTGTGAACTGTGCATTGTGCACTGATTAAGTTCGCCACATATTATTGAATTATGATACGTACAAAAAATGGCGAACACTGTTCGCCGCTACAATAAAAATCTATTTAAAGAAATTATTTTGTCTAAAAATAATTTCAACCGCATTGTCAATTGTCCATAATCAATTCTCCATTGATTAATTTCTTCATACTTAATTCTTAATTATCATGATTTCTTCATCTACAAATTTTTCTGCAAAAGCATATAATAATGCTAAATAATTTATTTGTAAGGAATATCTTTAATATAGATGGTATAACTTTACTGAGCTGAAGGTTTATTTAGATATTTGTACTGCCATAGCTAATATATTTAACATAATGAAAAATAATATAATTCCTATCCTCACTTCACATCTGTGGATATATTTAATTATTTCATTTTTATCTGAATGTAAATCATATTCATTTTTCTTAAAGTTTTTAAGATCTTTATTGCTAGAAAAAAACATAACACCAAAAAATATATATGTAGCTATCCTCATAAAATTTGTATTCAATGTTATCCCCCCCTATTTATACTAGTTGCGAACCTTACATCCATTATATTGCATCCCATCCAATAAATACATCACTGATTTATAATGTCATATTAAAATATCTACATACATGAGCATTTTTTAACTATCATTATTTTGATGCTGACATTTACTTTCCTAATAAAAAAAGTGGCGAACACTGTTCGCCGCTACAATAAATCAGTTAAAGAAATTATTTTGTTAAAAATATTTCTTCCTTAATTGTCAATTTTCAATTCTCCATTCTCCATTGACAAAGGCTGGTATTAATTTTGTATTTTTTAAGAAACCAGAACTTATAATAACTTTATCTTTCTCATCTAAGACACCTAAGTCTGTATTTAGCAAAATAGTTTTATCAGCAGTTAATGTTATTTTAATTGTTGTTTCATTTTCTATTTTGGCTTCTTCTATATGATTAATAGCATTTACAGTATTAGAAAAATTAAATTTATGAATAACATCTCTTGCTCCGTCATTGGCTGCTATTGAAAGTTTACTCCAATCTATTTGGGATTTTATATCTTTGCCTACAGTACCTATTTCATTAAAATTTGTTCCTGTTATAGTTAATACCCCTTTTGGATTTTGGCTATTTCCATTTTGATAGGTTACTTTAGTTATTGTAACATTTGGAACTCTATGAGCATCTTCTACTTTAAAACATACAAATTTAGTTATTTTATTTTCTAAATCCAGTTCATATAATGATACATATTTACCCAAATTAACTTTTATATTGTCGCCACTATTATATCCCATTACTCCTTCATTACCTACTATCTTTTTACTACCTACTGTTGGTGTTGCTAGTGGATTGTTACTTATTTCATAGGCTAATTTATTCCTACCATTTGTAATATTATAATCAATTTTTATCGTTCCACTATCACTTCCAGGTAAAACTTTATAATTGGTAATTAAGTTTACTAAATGTGTTCCTGTAATTTCCCCATCTGTTGATGTTGGTTCTTTTGCTAAAGCTCTATTTCCTTTTAAATCTTTTATAACTCTTACCTTACCATTATCATCCTTATTAAATTTAATTACATATCTTGCTTTTACTGCGCTTTCGCTTGGGTTTATTGTAACTTTAAGTTTATTTGAGTTGCCCTTACTATCTCTAATAAAGTCTACTTCAAACTCTGTTACTTTAAGAGGATAGTTTGGTTCATATTGTGAGAAAATATCCAAATCTGTTTTTATGAAAAGTGGGTTTACTGTTGTATCTAAGTTTTCACTAAATGGTATTATTATTTCATTACCATTTTCTATTCTATATCCTCTTGAAGATTCTAAAACTACCTCTGGAGAAATTTTATCTACAATTTTAATTGGTCTTGAGGTATCTACTGAGCTACCTGCTGATGTTTTAATTTTATATCCATCAGTTATTATTAACGCATCTTCTCTAATATCTGTTGGCATGTCTCTATTAGTACGAATTTTTACAATATCTGTACCATCAGTATAAACCTCTGATATTCTTATATCTTCATTATTGTATCTTGCATCTAATTTAAAGGCATCACTATATGCTTTTTCAATTGATTTATCAAATCTAACCTTTATAGTTCTTCTATCTTCCGCAACAGCATTTCCTTCTCTAATTGTCTCTGAATATCTTTCCGCTACCTTTCCCTTTGAGTCTCTATCTATAGGTTCTCTTTTATAAATGTCTTCTAATATATTACCTGCCAAATCTCTTACTGCCATAACTTGTATTTCTGTAAGATTATCTCCTAGATATACAGTTTTACCATCTATTCTCTCTGGCAAAGTTATCATAACTCCTCTTCCATTTTGCACAGCAGTTATATCTGTTGATGATGGTAATGGAGTCATTTTATTATCAAGGTATACATAATAGTTAGATCTATCCTCCAAAGTAGCTGGGTTCATCACTTCGGAGAAGGTTATAACTATTCTTCTATATTCCCTATTAGTTGCAATAGATAAAATTCTAGGAGGAGTTGTATCTCCTACCACAAAATCTTCATTATAATCTATCATTGTATTTTGAAGATGTGTTCCATCTTTTATGCCAAATATTCTTATTGAATTTCTACCTTCTGGGAGCTTATCATACATAACTACCTCTAAAACTTTATAATCATCTGCTCCCCAGTTTACGTCTTTAATTCCAAGTACCTTTCCATCTTTATCTTTTATAGTAAAGAATCTAATATTTCTAGAATCTTTATGAAGAATTTTATTAAATCTAACAATTATTGTTTTGTTATTTGAATCTACAGTAACGGATTTAACCTGTGGCCTACTAACATCCACTTCTGGTCTTACTCTTACATTTGTCTCCCTAATTTTATTTCCGCTATAATCTTTAACATCTTCTACATATAACATAACTTCATAAGCTGGAAGTCTATTAGAGCTCTCTGAGAAATAGAATTCATATTTGTTTCCTGCTAATTTATTCATTCTATTAGCTCTTATTTTATTACTTCCAGATTTATAGTACACATTTTCAGCTCTCATAGTATCTGGATCTACATCTTCACTAAAGGTTAGTACTACTCTTTCCAAAGTTGCTGTAATATGCTCTACCCTTGGAGGGGTATTGTCTTCCTCTACGAAAAATCTATTTTCAGAATAAACTGTTCTTAATCCAACATAATCAGCCACTCCATCAACTGCAAGCTTATGCTCTCCTGGTTTTAATAAATCCCTATCAAAAACTGTCAGTATTAATTCTCTTCCATTGTTGGTCACTGAACCATAAAAATTTTTACCATCTAATGTGAAATTATTAGAACTAGCTTTTTTAATCGGCTCAGTAAATATAACCTTAATAGCTTTAGTTCCAAGAGAAACCACTTTTTCCACTGCTGGTAATGTGTTGTCTAATGGAGTAAAGTCAAATTTTCCATAGATTTCTCTATTACTATAGGAATATACCTTAGAAATTTCTAAAGTGTATTTTTCTTGATTTTTTAAAACCCTATCATTCACTTCTTTAATATTTAAAATAACTGTTCTTTCATCTTCTAATAAGGTTGCGTCTTCAATTTTTATATCTTTATTTATAGAGTAATTATCTTTATCTTCTGCACTTTCCTTATTTACTCTAGTCCCAAAGTTAACTATAACTTCCTTTACATTTGTGGCTTTCACTGAAGTAACCTCATCTTTATCAACTACAGTTTCATATTCTAAAGCATTAAGTATAGAGTTTACTGTTCTGTAGTTTACTCCTCCACCTACTTCATAAACTTTATTAATTTTCTCCTGTGATTTTAAAAATCTTTCTTGCTCATAATATAGTCTATCTCCAGCTAATAATATTGGAGAAGAATTCTTCGCAGCAAGAGGTCCTGCTGATAATGCATCAACTAATTCATTTTCCTTATAAGTTCCATCTTTAGTAATATATATTTCCTTAACTTCTTTATTGCCATAGAAAGCCTTTAAAACTTCTCCATTAGTTTCATTTCTGTTATTTCCATATATTCTTTCAGCTCTTAACTGTTGACGAAGCCCTTCACTAACTACTCCAGTTCCTCCAACAACAGTAATATCCATTCCTTCAACTGCTCTTCTAGCTTTACCTATATCTCTTCCATTAGTTAAGATAATCGCCATATTATTTTCTCCAGCTGGTGCTGCAATAGATAGAGCATCTGCAAGTCCCTTTATACCATTAACTACAAAAGCTTTATTGGCATTTAATTTTCTAGCTACTTCTACAGAAGTTTCATATCGGTCTAATCCATGAATTCTTTCCACAGACATTCCCATATTTTCAAGTTCTCTAACTATAGAATTACTTACAACACCTGTACCACCAATAATATAAACTTTTCTAGCTCCAAGTTCTCTTATTCTATCTTTAGTTGTCCATGTTAATTTATCTTTACCTGTTAATAATATTGGTGCATTTTTTTCTCTAGCAAAAGGTGCAGCAGAAAGTGCATCAGCTATAGCAGTTCCATTAACTAAAACCACATTATCTGAAGAGGTCCATCCCTCCTCACTAACCCTAACTGCAGTTTCATATCTGTCATTTCCACCTAAATATCTCTTTTCAATAGTTTCCTTAGCTTCTGCAGTGAAAACTCTGCAACTACTCACCATAAAAGCCATCCCAAGAATTAAACTAGAAACAATTTTAAAACTCCTTTTCACCATATCCTCTCCCTATTTTTATAAGTTTATCAATATAATTAATATATGAAGTTATGGGGAGATATGACACCATTTATAGAAGTTTCTACAATAGAGATTCTATTAATTAAGAATTAATA
>NZ_DKLM01000030.1:0-2357 GCF_002455975.1 Clostridium sp. UBA6640 | reverse complement strand
TGTTCCCCAGAGGTGAAAAAAAAGGCTAGCAATTGCATTGCTAGCCAAAATGTTAAGGAAATTAGTCTTATTAAAAATAATTTTATTTTTCTACACTTACAAATATATTCTCAACAGTATAAGTGTTGCCATTTATGTCTGTGATTTTTATTTCAGCTCTAACTGGCTTAAATAGGTTGTATGGAGAGCTAGTCCAATATTCATTGCTCTCTTCACTATCACGGTTTTTAAATACTGTACTTAATTGTCCATCTATTCCGCCATATGTTTCATCTTCTGATTTTAACTTAAGAATTTGATCTCCTGTAGCTATTCTTGTAGCTACATTTTCCTCTTCCCCTATTAAAGAAATCTTAATTTCTTCAATTTTCTCATATGGTAGTTTTTCTGTGTTTATTTTAAAGCCAACATTATATCCTTCTTCTTCTTCAAAATAGCCAAAATCTTGTGCTTCAACATATTCTTTTGCCTTATCACCAGTATAATTAGCTGGTAAAGCATCTATAGCAATTGTTGAAGTTGTTAAAACCTTATTGCTATCTTTAACATCAACTAAGCTGAATTTTACTTCATACTTTCCTTTTGTATCAGTTTTTACGGTAAATTTAGTTTCTTCACTGTAGTCTTTAGCAATTGCAAATCCTTCACTTGGTCCCCATTGACCAATTTGTGCTAAATCCCACTCTGTGCCTTCTGTATCTTTTGCTAAAATTTGTAATTTACTATCTTCTGGCTTACTAATAACTTCCACTTTAACTAAAGCATTTGTATAACCAAAGTCTCCTACTTTATCAGCTTCTAATGTTATTGGTAATACTGTTCCTTCTTCAGCTACAGTAAAAGTTTTTCCTGTTAAATCATATGAAAATTTATATGTGCTTGCTGCTTCCACATGTTCTTCATTAAGCTCGTCTATTTTTTCAGTAACTTTTTTAACTAATTCTAATATGTTCTCTGATTTAACTTGTCCTATAATTGATATTTCTGTGTCTTTCTTTACATTCTCTTCTAATACTTTATTTGTTTCTTCCATTTGAGATTTGTCCATACCTAATAATACTACTGGATTATTATTTTGAGCTGCTAATACAGAAGTTGATAATCCATCTTTTAATTTATTTGGAAGTCCACTTGGCATATATATTGTATTAAACTCTAATTCATCTTTAAAAGTTTCTAATATCTTTGCATTAGTTTCATATCTATCTTTTCCAGTAATTCTTTTTGCATTAATTTCTTCTTCAGTTTTTTTAGAAACTAAAGTTTCTCCACCTAATATATAAGCTTCTTTGTCTTTCATATCTACTTTATAATCTTTAGTTAATTCTCCATTTGAACCTACTATAGCGATTGCCATTCCTTCAGTTGATGCTATTGGAGCTATTGAAATTGCATCTGCAATACCATTGTATCCTACTACTGCAACTTTATCATAGCTTCCTAATTCTTCTGCTATATTTTCGCTAGTTTCTATTCTATTTTTTCCACCAACACGAACAACTTCCATGCCTTCTTCTTCAAGCTGCTCCTTCATTTTATCCGTTAAAATACCTTCCCCAGATGCTAAATAAACTTTTTCTATCTCTTTATCTTTTAACTCATCTAATACTGGCTTATTAACTACATCGCCCTTGTTTACTAATAGAATAGGCGCTTTTTTACTATAAGCTAATGGTGCTACAGATAATGCATCAACTAAATTTTCTTCATTTTGTGCTGCTAAAACTACTGTCTTCTCACCTTCCCATTCACCATTCCAGCTTTTTTGTGCAAGTTCAATTGAAGTCTCAACAGCTGTCTTTCCAACAACCTCATTAACTGGTGCAGCATAAGCCATATTCACACTAACCATTGAAAATATCATAGCCATTGCAACTAATTTTTTAACATTTTTCATTTTAAGTCCTCCTTAATAAGTTCAATTATTTTATTACATTTTTCTACACAAATCGTGCTTTTTCTGTAAATTCATAATATCACATTTTTTCTGCATATTTTGTCATTTACTGTCGAACAATTTAAAAAATTTATTTATTTTAGAATAAAAATGATGTTTATTTTACATTTAATGAAAGTTTTTAGATTAATATTACAATAAAACAAAGTATAAAACTAAAAACTTGTAAATAATCTATATTTATCTTTTCAAAATTTTATGATTCAAAATAAATATTTTTCATTTTTATTATAAATACACTATAATTATTTAGAAAAAAATTGATTATTAAACTCTTTTTTCGCCTAAAAAATTAATTTAAAATTTGTAGATGTTTCAAAAACTGCATTCTCATCAACGGTATAAGTTGTTGTTTCATCTCCTATGTTTTAAATATTATCACTATGTTTTTACCAACTTT
>NZ_DKLM01000093.1 GCF_002455975.1 Clostridium sp. UBA6640 | reverse complement strand
CGATCCCCCGGTGAGCCACCAATCCTTAGTACAATGTACTAAGGATTTTTTATTTACTAGGAAATTAATGTTATCTTTAATATTTTAACGTCTCCAATCATAGCTGCCATTGCCATTAGGTAAATATATTATATGATTATTTATCTTAATAGTTTTATCCTCAGTCCATTCTACTTCGATATCACTTATTTTATATTCCCAATAAAAATTTTTACTCCTATTTTTATTGATGTTTTCTATCAATTCTGCTCTAACAGCGTAAGTGAAATAATAATCATTGCAAAAATAAACTTCCTTTTTCACATAAATACCATTCTTCTGTTTTACTATCAATTTATTTTTTTACAGTTAATATTAATGTATATTTAAGTATGCTGCCCATTAATGTTTTAATCCACAGTATAGTGCAATATCCATTCAACAATATATGATAAAACTATTTGCTGTTACAATCGAGCAATTATAAAATTTTTAATTTCAACTGTGAAATATCTACAGTTACTCATTGTGAATCATTAAGTTTAATTAAATAAGTGTACATTTAAATAATTTGATATCATAAGGATATAGATTAATTTTGGAAATATCATGTTTATTTTAAAATATATTGTTTACTTTTTACATAATTAATCGTTATATATATGAATGCATTTTTAAAATTACTTGATACAGTAAAATATTTATATATGGGAGAGTTAAATGAATGATGAATTGATAAATAAATTGTTCAAAGATAATACGAAAGTAATATATAAGTATCTTTTAAAAATAGGTTGTAGTCATCATGATGCTGAGGACATTATACAAGATACCATGTGCAAAACTATAGAGTATATTGATGTCATTGATATAAATAAAATTAGTTCATGGCTATTTAAAGTAGCTTTAAATAAATATTATGACTTATGTAGAAAAAAATCTAAATATCCTTCTGTAAATATAGATGATAAAAATTTTATAACTTCTATTTTTAATGAAGTTAATACTCAATGTAATGATCAAATAGATATAAAGTCTATATTAAATAGATTAAATCCAACCTATAGAAATTTACTAATACTTAAATACGATATTGGATTATCATATAAAGATATATCTAAAGTTTTAGCTATGAGTGAAGATAAAATAAGAACATATCTTTATAGAGCTAGAAAAAGTTTTAAAGTGGAATATGGAGGAAAGTGTAGTGGGGAAAACTAATAAAAATCTAGATGAAGAATTAGTATTTAATATTGAAGAGAAAGGTATAGAAGATATATTCACCAATAAAAAAATCAGAAGATCTATTAGAATAACAAAAATAAAATCACTAGTGAAAACAGTGTTTATATTTTTTGTATGCCTAATAACTACTTATTTTGCAAATAATTATTACCTGGATTATTTAGATAACAAAATTGTACAACAAAATGAACATTATTTAGATATTTCATCACCAAATGTTGTACGTAATGGTACTAGCTATCAAGGGGGATTTTTTTCAAGACATGCTATCTCTGGATATGATAAATATATAAATGGAATCCGTATAAGTCTAGGTGGCATTGAATATAATTATGGAATTAGCGGCAAAATTGAACAAACTGTAGATATCGTGGCTAATGCTCCAAAAAACTATGAAGATATTGAAGAAGAAACAACATATAATGACTTAGGTCACAGGTTAATGAAGTTTTATCATCCAAAAGTTAATTTTAAAAGATATAAGAATGATTTAAGTTTATTAGAGGAATTAGAAGATAGCAAAAACATAGAAATGGCATTATCTCTTGATAGGGATTATTCAGTTAGTGAAGTTCAAAAATTGATTCCTGAAAATATAGATTTGGCTTGGCATTGGGTAGATACATTTAATGAAGATGAAATAATTAAAATGAATGATACTACCAACCCAGATAAAGTATTAATAGAAACTTCTGATAGCATGGTTGGATTTATGGGTAGTGCTAAGGGGAGAGGTTCATCAAATAAGCGATACGAAAAACCTGAGGAAAGGTTTATTTTGGATTTAGAAAGTTTGGATAAGAAACACAAAGATAAATGTAAAGATATATTTGAAATATTAGAAGATGGTAACGGAAATATAAATGCAAAAAAAATTAGAATAATAGGGGTAGTAGTTACTGGGGACAAAAAATCTTTATCCACACTTAGGGATAAAACGTGGATAAAAGCATCAAGTTTTGGGGTAATTGTGGATAAGTATTAAAAATTATAAAAGAATATATAATAAATTGAATTGTAAATAAAAAAGCGTGATTAATTATCACGCTTAATTTGCCTTAAATAATTTTTTTGTAAAATCAAGACAAGGAGTTTGACTATCACCAAAGCTAGGCAAAGTTCTTGTGAAATTAGTAAGACCTAAGCCTTCAGTATAAGTTTTAGTTTCTTTGTAAGTATTATTTCCAAAGCCTTCAATGTTATTGACTGTAGTTTCCGTCTGTATTATTCTCTTGCCCTCTTCATTTTTACCTATAGTTATTATCTTAGTAGATGCAGTATATTCTTTAGACCTATAATTAAAATTTTCAGTCCAAGTATTATCTACAACTAAAGGGGATATAAGAATTTTACTATCCTTAATTATAGATTGAGAGTGAACATCGTTAGGGACATCAATGATTTGCCTTACAGAATTACCATCGAGTATATAACTAAGTTTTATATTTAATTTTGACTCATCCAGACCTTCATTGCTCATAGGAATTACTTTACCAGATATGTTAACTATAGTTTCGCTATCATTACTTTCTGTGCTACTCACGTTTATTTCTTCTGCGTATTCTAGACTTCCACTATAATATAAAGTAGTATCTTCTTGTAATTTAAAAAATTTATATAATACTTTATCCTTAGTAGGGGAAATGTCTTCGCCATAAGCTACCTTAAGAACATCTTTCTTAAAAAACACAAAGGTTAGTATTGATATAACAAAAATGATTAATATAGCAATAATAACTTTTTTATTGCAGCTTTTCATAATACATTCCTCCATATATTTTTCCGGCATAATGTTTTATAATCTTATTATATACAAATAACTAATATATAAGTTACAAATAAATTATATATTTATTACATATTTGTTACAAATAAAATTTATATGTTACAAATTTTACATTATAATTTTACATTAATATTACAATATTAATATAGATAGAATTCAAATAAAATGAAAATTTATGGAGATGGCAATATGAAAATTAATAATAATATAGTAAAAGTTGAGTTTATAAGAAGACCCAATAGATTTCAAGGATATGTTATCATAGATGGTAAAGAAGAATTAGTACATGTACCGAATACAGGAAGATGTAAGGAGATATTGATTCCAGGATGTACTGTAGTGTTAAGAGAGGAAAATGCACCTACTAGAAAAACAAGGTATGACCTTATTGCAGGATATAAAGGAGATAAGCTTATAAATATAGACTCACATATTCCAAATAAAGTAGTAGAAGAAGCTTTAAAGTTAGGAAATATACCTTCTTTAAAAAAGTATAATATTATAAATAGAGAAAAAACCTTTGGAAATAGTAGGTTTGATTTTAAGTTAAGTAATGACGATGAAGAAGAATATTATCTAGAAGTAAAAGGAGTAACACTTGAAGAAGATAAAAAAACTATGTTTCCTGATGCTCCTACGGAGAGAGGTAGAAAGCATTTGTTAGAATTAGTAGATGTAAAACATACAGGAAGAGGAGCAGGAGTTCTATTTTTAATTCAAATGAATGATATTGAAAGTTTTTCTCCTCATGATAAAATGGATAAAGAGTTTGGGGAAGCATTAAGATATGCAAGATCAAAAGGAGTAGATATTTTTGCTTATGAATGTGAAGTTGGGGATGACTTTATAACTTTAAGTAAAGAGGTTAAGGTTATACTATAAATTAAAAGCTTAAAAACGATAAACTAAGAGTAATAAGTTTAAATTTAAGAAATAAGGGTAAGAAAGAGGAGATTCTATGATTTATAATTATTGTCCTATTTGTGGAAATAAGCTTATTGAAAGAAGTAGCTGGGATGAAGGAACAGTACCATACTGTGAAAATGATGATATATTTTTCTTTAACACACCTAAGCCTTGTGTAGTAGTAGCGGTAGTAAGAGAAACAGAAATACTTCTTTTAAAGCAAAGTTATATATTTAAAAATTCTAAGGTCCTGGTATCAGGATATGTTACAAATGGAGAGACAGTAGAGGAGACTGTTTATAGAGAGGTTAAAGAGGAGACAGGAATTACCATAGGAAATGTTAAATATTTAGGGAGCCAATGTATAGAAGATAAGGACTTATTAATGCTTACTTTTGTAGCAAAATATGAAGAAGGAGAAATAAATAAATCTTCAGAAGTAGAATGGGTAGGTTGGCATGATTTAGATATAGCTCTTTGTGAAATGGTAGAAGATAAGATAGGAAAAAATGTAGTTAAACATATATTAGATGAACTTAAAATAGAAAGTAAAACATGCACATATAATTGGGAATCTAATTAAAAGTCAACAATGTAAATAAATTTTTAGCTAGTATTGAAAGTTTCATATAAAAGTTAAAGCAAGAGATTTTCAAAATTTATTTTTAATATAAGAATTTCTAAGTTATTTGAAGAAGTAGTTTTAAATTTTATAAAATAACTATTATCTATGAAATTATAAAATAAAGCTTCTTAGTATAGTTTAAGAAGCTTTTTAAGTTATTAATTACTTAAGTTAATCTCACTAATTCAATTTTAAGTTCATTATTATTATATTCTATATTAACATCATCTGTCATCATTCCTACTAATGCAAGCTCACAATCAGTATCATCATCGCCATTTAAATTCCAATAATATTCTTCCATTTCAGGTCTTCTTGGGGTAGATAATGATAGTTTAATTTCATTAAAGATATTTTCAGGTAAATTATTTATATGTGCTTTTATAAAAATAGTAGTTTTTTTCTCTTCTCTTTTTAAATTTAGATCTATATTATGACAACCATGGTTAAGACAAAACATCATAATTTCATCTACTATTTTCATATTCCTTTGGTTAATATGTTTCATTAGTTTTCTTGCTCCTTTCTAAATGCAGTTATTAGCGGGACTAATATCATAGCTACAAAGCCAGCAGCAAAACCATTATGATATAAATTCATTCCACCATGAATATACCCTATGTTCATTACCATACATATATGTAAAAAGCCAGATAAAACTCCATAATACCATCCAAAATGTCCTCCAATAGGACACAAAGTAGTGCTAAAGAGTATACCTAAAATCATACCTGGCGAAGTTATATCCCATACATTTAATAGTGCAGAAATAGTTGCACCTAGTATAACTGGAAATATATTTTTTAAGTGCTTTCCGAAAGCTCCAAATCCTGCTACTGTAAATATACCTGAAACAGTTGCACCATTTAAATCTCCTCCAATAGCCATTACAAAAGCTGTTGCAAAGATCCCAAGCATACCCATATTAATAAATGTAAGACTTTTTCCAAATATAGAGTAATAATCACTTACTAATCTTCCAGAATGGTTATATAATGTAAATAAGTTCTTTAAATATTTTTTATCGGAAAAATATCCTATTAATATCATTGAGGTAAAGAGGAATAATAATATTAAGAATAAAAGTGTATTATTACCAGTTGACCATAAAAGCTTTTTTTCAAACTCCACTCCAAAAGCACTAAAGATTGAGGTTAGGCCTGTACAAATGAGACCACCAGCGAGGCCTATATTTGCTAAACTATAACCCTGATGAAGCCTTAAGGTATAAGAAGCCATAGGAGCTAATATAAATCCTAAAAAAATACTTATAGATAAACTAACTATAATTGATAAATAAAAAGGTAAGAAATCTGAAAAAAGTAATTCGCCAACTATTGGAGATAAGGTTGTCCCAAAGAGCATTATTACTATAAAATTGGTGAATGGCAGTTTTTGAGATTTAGAGTATAGAAATATACCTATAGCTATAGGCCAGATATTCAAAATATTTTTTCCGAGTAATGAAAAGCCAGCAGTGGTAAATAAACCAGCTAATATAGCGCCATTGGGTTCAACTTTTAAAATAAGTAATAAAACAATGAAACTTGTTATTACTAGTGCTGAATTTATAAATGAAGCCCCAAGGCCAGATAATTCAATATAATCGGTTATTAAAACATCTGATTCAAGAATAATTTTTTTTAATCCTATTACTATATCTTTAGGGTTTTCAAGAACAAATGCAATTATTGTTATTAATAAACAATATCCTAAAAGGAAATAATAGGGAAAATATGTACTTTTTTCAATACGTTTATACATATACTCCTCCTCACGGGTATTTAGATTTTTGTGAGTATAGTATATCATAGATGAATATACAACTGATATAAATTTTAGTAAAAAATAATTGTTTAAAGTGTTATAATAATGTAATATTAATTATACTAATCAGTTTAAAAATTATACGGGAAGGAGAAAAAAATGAGAAAACATGTGCCAGAATTTAAAGGATTATTAAGAAGCCATATGATCGAACTTCCTAAGGCTATTAGAGATGCAAGTGGTATTATTATTTTTGGTAAGAGATTAAAAAGTTTTGTATTTTCCACAGATGTAGCTGTTATTAGGAATACAAATGCAGATGCAGTAATTGCAGTCTATCCTTTTACTCCTCAGCCGAGAATAACAGAGGCGCTTCTTTTAGCATCAGATGTTCCAGTTTTTTGCGGAGTTGGAGGTGCTATTACCACGGGAAAAAGAGTAGTAAATTTAGCATTAGATGCTGAGTTTAAAGGTGCAATGGGAGTTGTAGTTAACTCTTCTACTCCTAATGAAGTTATTAAAAAAATGAGAGAAACAATAGATGTTCCTATAGTTGTGACAATTGTCTCAGAATTTGAGGATATAGAGTCACGAATAAAAGCTGGTGTTACAATATTAAATGTATCAGGTGCTAAAAGAACAGCATATATAGTTAGGCAAATAAGAGAGAAATATCCGGAATTTCCAATAATGGCCACAGGAGGACCAAATGAAGAGAGTATTAGAGAAACTATTGAAGCTGGTGCCAATGCTATAACGTATACTCCACCTAACACAGGAGATATATTAAATGAAATAATGATTGCTCATAGAGATAGATATGAATTAGAACAAGAAGAGTAGTTTGTGAGGAAATATTTAATGAAAGCAGATATTGTAGTTTTTAATTGCAAAAAGTGTCCAGAATATATTTCTAATGATTGTGACGGAAAGGCAAATAATTGCATGTGTAAAAATTGCCCAAGGAATTTAGCACAATGTGTAATAACTAAATACTGTAGAGAAACTGAATCAATTATAGAAATATAAAACTCTTTGGTAGTNNACTACCAAAGAGTTTTATATTTTAAAGAGAAAAAAGTATTAATCATAATAAAGCATCTTTAAAAAATAATTAGTTATTACGTTTTATATCATGCTCTGCCAACTAAATCTATTTATAACGTCAATATAATCTGATCTTCCTTAGCTATTTTATTAAGAAAACTTATTATATACTATAGCTATTTATATATTTTATAGATGAATAAAAATATATTTTAAATAGAAAATAAGGTTATAAAGCTAATTTTCAATAGTATAATTAAGATTGGAGGCATCAATTGTGATATCAAGTGAAATAAAGATGAGAATTGCACAAAATTGTCATGGTTATCAAGGAAGAAGCACATTTTCTATGATGAGTTTTGTAGAATCGAGTCAAAGTTGTAGTAATTGTAAGAATTATGTCAGAGGCCATTGTGTTAAAAATCTATTTGATGGTATTTACGACAATATACGTATTAATTAATTGATGTTTTATTGAAAAATTAAATATAGAATTACAGGCATTAAAAAAACTAAAAATATTCAAAATTTTAAATAAATTGTGATAAGTAATTATATTCATAACTTGATGAATTTTACCATAAATGGTAAAATAATATTGTTTTTAAGGTAACTTAAAATTATAAATAAGGGGTTTATACCAATACGAATATGGAGGGTTTGTTATGCATAAAAGACTATTTATACCTGGTCCAGTAGATGTAGCACCAGATGTACTGGAAAAAATGGCGAGTCCTATGATAGGGCATAGAAGTAAAGAAGCTTCAAGAGTTCAAAGGGCTATAAGCGACTATATGAGAATTATATTTAATACTAAGGAAGAAATATTACTTTCAACAACTTCAGGTAGTGGATTAATGGAAGGTGCCGTACGTTCATGTACTGCAAAAAGAGCTGCTATATTTTCAGTAGGAGCTTTTGGTAACAGATGGTATGATATGGCTGTTGCTAATGGTGTTCCAGCTGATAAATTTGAAGTTGAATGGGGTACTGCGACAACTCCAGAACAAGTAGATGAAGTATTAGCTACTGGAAAATACGATTTAATAACAGTAACTCATAATGAAACTTCTACAGGCATTATGAATCCACTTGATGAAATAGCTAAAGTGGTTAAAAAATATCCAGATGTAGTATTTTGCTTAGATACAGTAAGCTCTGCAGCAGGAACTGAATTAAAGGTTGACGAATGGGGCGTTGATATTTGTATAACTTCAACTCAAAAAGCTATAGGACTTCCTCCAGGAATGTCAATGTGTACATTCTCTAAGAAGGCTATTGAAAGGGCTAAGCAGGTTCCAAATAGAGGAATTTATTTAGATTTATTAGTATTGTATGAATATATACAAAAGAAAGATTATCAATATCCTTCAACTCCATCATTATCACATATGTTTGCATTAGAATATCAATTAGATAAAATTATAAATAAAGAAGGCTTAGAAAATAGATATAATAGACATATAGAAGGTGCTAAAATAGTTAGAGCATGGGCTGCAAAACATTTTGAAATATTACCACAAGAGCCATATATGTCAAATACATTAACTAATATTAAAAATACAAGAAATATTGATATAGCTGCTTTAAATAAAGCATTAGGAGAAAGAGGATATCAAATTTCTAATGGCTATGGAAAACTTAAGGACAAGACTTTTAGAATAGCTCATATGGCAGAGACAAAACCAGAAGAATTGGTAGAGCTGTTAAAAGTAATTGATGAAATATTAGGGCTTGAATAACTTTAAATAGAAAATTAAGAATGGAGAATAAAATAATTTTTCATTCTTAATTTACATTAGGCATTAATAAACAAATAAATAGTCAATATGATAGTTTACCTCATGCTCTACTAGAGCTACATATTTTACTTATGTCAAGATTATTAATAAAAATATGATTGCCTTTATAAGAGAAAGTATTCTTTTTATCTTTGTCTAGTTATTTAGATGCCTTAAAGGAATAGTTGCTACTAATAAATCATTAAATACTTTTATTTTTATTATCGAAAATAATTATTAAAAAATAAATAAGATGGGGGTATATTTATGATAAGAATATTGGTTACAGACGGAATGGAAGCTAGTGGTGTTGAAAGCTTAAGATCTAAAGGATTTGAAGTAGTAGAACAGTTCTACGAGCCAGAAGATTTAGGAAATGTCCTTAAAGAATTTGATGTTGTAGTAGTAAGAAGTGCAACAAAAGTTAGACAACCTATCATAGATAAGGCTGTTGAAGCTGGAAGATTGAAACTTATAATTCGTGGTGGAGTTGGTGTTGATAATATAGATGTAGCTTATGCTGAAGGAAAGGGAATAAAAGTTGCCAATACTCCAAATGCAAGTAGTGCATCGGTGGCGGAATTAGCACTTGCCCATATGTTTGCTATTACAAGATTTGTAAATATATCTAATGTTTCCATGAGAGAAGGGAAATGGGATAAGAAAAAATATGCAGGAACTGAGATAAGTGGAAAAACTCTTGGTTTGATAGGTTTTGGAAGAATTGCTAAAGAATTAGCTAAGAGAGCAAAAGTGTTAGGAATGAGGGTTATATACACAAATAGAAGTGGTAAAGTTGAAGGATATGATGAATTTGAATACGCTGCTTTAGAAGAATTATTACCACAAGTAGATTATTTATCTTTACACATTCCATTTGCAAAAGATAAAGGTGCTACTATAAGTAAGGCTCAATTTGATATGATGAAAGATGGAGCATATTTAATTAACTGTGCTAGAGGTGGAGTTGTTGATGAAGCAGCTCTAATAGCAGCTTTAAATAGCGGTAAAATAAAAGCAGCAGGAATAGATGTATTTGCCGAAGAACCAACTAAAAATACTGAGCTTGTAAATCATCCTAAGGTATCTGTTACACCACATATAGGTGCCTCAACTGTTGAGGCTCAAACAAGAATTGGAGAAGAAATAGTAAGTATTATTACTGAATTCTTCAAATAATATTCTAAAATGCAGAGGGGGAGGAAAAATGGCTGTAGTAAGACCGTTTAAAGGGATAAGGCCACAAAAAGAGTTGGTAGATAAAGTTGCTGCACTACCTTATGATGTCATGAACACTGAAGAAGCAAGAGAGATGGTAAAAGGAAACCCGTACTCTTTCTTACATGTTGATAAGGCTCAAATAGACTTAGAACCAAATATAAATCAATATGATAAGAGTGTTTATGAAAAAGCTAGAGAAAATCTTTATAACATGATAGATGAGAAAGTATATATAAGAGATAATGAATCTTGTATGTATATATATAGACAAATAATGGATGGAAGAGTTCAAACAGGTATAGTAGGATGCACTTCTATCGATGATTATATGAAAGATATAATTAAAAAGCATGAACATACAAGAGCAGAGAAAGAGCAAGATAGAATCAATCATGTTGATTATTGTAATGCAAATACAGGACCTATATTTTTAACTTATAAGAACGTATCTGAGATTGATAAAATTGTTATAGAGTGGACTGAAAAAGAGCCAGAATATAATTTCGTTTCAGAAGATGGAATAGCTCATATTGTATGGGTTATAAATGATAAAAATACTTTAGATAAATTGGAAAATTTATTTAAAGAAGTTAAGTATTTATATATTGCTGATGGTCACCATAGAGCAGCATCAGCTGTTAAAGTTGGACAATTAAGAAGAGAGCAAAATCTACAATATACTGGAGAAGAGGAATTCAATTTCTTTTTATCTGTAATTTTCCCAGCAGAAGATTTATATGTTATGGATTATAATAGAGTTGTAAAAGATTTAAATGGTCTTTCTACAGAGGAATTTTTAGATAAAGTAGCTGAAAAGTTTGATATAGAAGCTTATAACTGCTGTAATCAATATAAACCAGAAGAAAAAGGTACTTTTGGAATGTACTTAGATAAAAAGTGGTATAAGTTAACTACTAAAAAGGAGACTTTTGATGCAAAAGATCCAGTAGCAAGTTTAGATGTTTCAATATTACAAAATAATCTATTAAGACCGCTGCTTGATATAGAAGATCCAAGAACTAGCGATAGGATAGATTTTATTGGTGGAATAAGAGGGCTTAGAGAACTTGAAAAAAGAGTTGATAATGGTATGAAAGTAGCATTCTCAATGTACCCTACAAGTATAGTTGAACTTATGAACATAGCTGATGCAGGAGAAGTTATGCCGCCAAAATCAACTTGGTTTGAACCAAAACTAAGAAGCGGAATATTCGTTCACCAGCTAAAATAAATATATTTTATAAAAGACTCAAACATTTTGTGTGAATGTTTGAGTTTTTTATGAGATATATCTAAATTTATATTTTATTGAAATACTATTAGTAATAATTGCAAAGAAAGCCAATTGTTATAGATGACTTATTAGATGAATTAGTGACTTAACATAATCTTAACGTAATTTAATGAAAAAAACGTTGACGTATATAATTGATAAGAATACAATAATAGTGAAAATTAAATATACCTCGGTAGGTGAGGTTACTACAAGGATACGGGTTGCTACCGTGAAAGAGTGGAAACATTTTTAACTGGTTAGCAGGTTTTGCCGAACAAAGAAGGCTTAATCTAATGCAACTTCATTGCCTTGCAGAGCCAAAACTTGAACGAGAAAGTGTTGTTTATAATGCCTTCGTCATGTTTAAGTTTTGACGAGGTTTTTTTAATTTATTTTGAATTTTCAGGAGGTGAGAAGAATGGAGGCTGGCAGTAGTAGTACGGACAGTGGAGGTAAGTATATATATTTAAAGAACAATGGACATTTAATAGCAAACTCTATTTTTTCTTACAGGAGTTTGATAAAACCTATCATACATGTATCTTCTTAAAATATATACATTTTTGTTAATCAAATTTATTATCTTCACTGTTTCTTTATTGAATATAATTCGTATATTTATTGGCCTCAAATTAAATACTATTTTAAAAAGGTTTTAAAAAATATTTTTATTAACCTTTAGTTTCTTATTATCTTTTTTAGAATTTGGAGGTGTGAATTATGATTAAAAAAAGAAATGTGAGTATAGAAAAAAGAGTAGAAAATTCCGTAAACAGACTTATTAGTTTTAGTAAGATGAATTTAGAGGAAGTTTATAAAAAGCTTAATACAGATATTAATGGACTATCTAACAAAGATATAGAAGGCAGAGTTGAAGAATATGGACTAAATCAAGTAGCGCATGAAAGACCAACACCATGGTTTGTAGAGTTAATTAAAGCTTTTATAAATCCGTTTATCATAGTATTATTAGCACTTGCCGTTGTATCCTTAATAACTGATGTTATTCTTGTTGCACCAGAAGATAAAAGCTATGTAACAGTAATAATCATTAGTATAATGGTAATCATTAGTGGACTATTAAAATTTTTTGAAGAATTTAAATCTAGTAAAGCAGCAGAAAAATTAAAGGCATTAGTAAAAACTACCGCATTAGTCCATAGACAAGATATGGGAAAAAAAGAAATAGATATGGTAGAAATCGTTCCAGGAGATATAGTGTATCTTGCAGCAGGAGATATGATACCCGCTGATATAAGAATAATAACAAGTAAAGACTTATTTGTTAGCCAGTCATCACTTACTGGGGAATCAGAGCCTGTTGAAAAATATCCAAATTTAAAAGAAAAAGATAAGGATTTGGGAGTAACAGAACTTGATAATATTTGTTTATTAGGAACAAATATCATTAGTGGAAGTGCAACTGCTATAGTAGTTGCAACAGGAGATGATACCTACTTTGGTTCCATGGCATCCTCACTTTCAGGCCCAAGAGTTAAAACAAGCTTTGAAAAAGGTGTAAATAGTGTAAGTGTATTACTTATAAAATTTATGCTGATAATGGTACCTATAGTATTTTTTATAAACGGAATAAACACAGGTAGATGGTTAGAAGCACTTCTTTTTGCAGTATCTATTGCAGTAGGACTTACACCTGAAATGCTTCCTATGATTGTAACTTCAAATCTTGCTAAGGGTGCTGTTTCAATGTCTAAGCGCAAAACTGTAGTAAAAAAACTCGATGCTATACAAAACTTTGGAGCTATGGATGTATTATGTACTGATAAGACAGGTACACTTACTCTTGACAAGATAGTTGTAGAAAGACATTTAAATATTAATGGAGAAGAAGATATAAGAGTATTGAGACATGCTTATTTAAATAGTTCTTATCAAACTGGACTTCGTAATTTAATGGACGTTGCAATATTAGAACATGGAAAAGATCAAGGTTTTAATGAACTTGAAAAAAATTATATAAAAGTTGATGAGATCCCGTTTGATTTTTCAAGAAGAAGAATGTCAGTGGTATTAAAAAATAAGGATGGAAAAAGACAACTTGTAACAAAGGGCGCTGTTGAAGAAATGCTTTCAATATGTACTTTTGCAGAATACAATGGAAAAGTAGTGGAACTTACAGAGAAAATAAAAAATAAAGTTCTTAATATGGTGACTAAATTAAATAATGAAGGCATGAGGGTTATTGCAGTTGCACAAAAAAATAACATTCCTGATGAAAACACATTCAGTATAAAGGATGAAAGCAATATGGTGCTTATGGGATATATAGGATTCTTAGATCCACCAAAGGAATCAGCAGCAGAAGCAATAAAAGCATTAAAAGAAAATGGAGTAAATGTAAAAGTATTAACTGGCGATAATGATGCTGTAACGAAAAAGATATGCGAAGAAGTTGGATTAATAGTAGATAATATAATTCTTGGCTCTGATATAGAAAAAATCAGTGATGAAGAATTGTCAAAATTAGTAGATAGCACTAATGTGTTTGCTAAGCTTTCTCCACTTCAAAAGTCAAGAATTATTAAGGTGTTGCAGAATAAAGGGCACACTGTAGGATTTATGGGCGATGGTATCAATGATGCTGCAGCTCTTCGTCAGGCTGATGTAGGTATATCAGTAGATACTGCAGTAGATATAGCAAAGGAATCAGCAGATATAATTTTACTCGAAAAAAATCTAATGGTACTTGAAGAAGGGGTAATAGAAGGAAGAAGAGTTTTCGGAAATATAATAAAGTATATTAAAATGACTGCAAGCTCAAACTTTGGGAATGTATTTAGTGTATTAATTGCTAGTGCATTTTTACCATTCTTGCCAATGCTTCCTATTCATCTTTTAGTACAAAATTTACTTTATGATATTTCGCAAATATCAATTCCATGGGATACTATGGATAAGGAATATTTGAGAAAGCCAAGGAAATGGAATGCAGATGATATTAGTAGGTTTATGATTTTTATAGGACCAATAAGCTCCATATTTGATATAATTACCTATTTGGTAATGTGGTTTGTATTTAAGGCAAATACTCCAGCAATGCAAACATTATTCCAATCAGGTTGGTTTATAGAAGGATTATTATCACAAACTTTAATAGTCCATATGATTAGGACTAAGAAAATACCATTTATTCAAAGTAGAGCAACAGCTCCAGTCTTATTATTAACAGGTGCTATAGTTGTAGTAGGTATATTTATACCATTCACTTCTTTTGGAGCATCAATAGGACTTCAGGCACTACCAATGGCGTACTTCCCATGGCTTATAGGAATTCTTTTATCATATTGTATACTAACTCAAATAGTAAAAACTATGTATATTAAAAAATTTAATAAATGGTTATAATTAAAATAATTATATTAGAGAGCTCAAACATTTTATAATGAATGTTTGAGTTTTTTAGTAATATACGGATAAGTTTGTATATTAATTAAGATTTTAAGTTATATATAAAATTGTTACCAACACAGTAAATGGAATAATAGCTTAAAATAGTTAAATTTATCTATAATAAAACTAATAATACCTATGTAGAAGATGAATATAAGAATATATTTTATTAATAATATTTCTATTGATAATTTAATTGAAAAGAATTATTATTTAATATGTTTATAAAAAAAATAAAGGAGTGATTTTGTGGCTCAACATTCACTATCAAGAACAGAACTTTTAATTGGAGAGGCTCCATTGAATAAGTTAAAAGAAAGTAAAGTTGTAGTATTCGGAATAGGTGGAGTTGGAAGCTTTACTACAGAAGCATTAGCAAGAAGTGGTGTAGGAACACTTGTATTAATAGATGATGATGAAATATGTTTAACTAATATAAATAGACAAATACATGCAACCTATAAAACTATAGGGAAAAGTAAAGTGGAAACTATGAAAGATAGAATTCTTGATATAAATCCTAAATGTAATGTTATAACTCATCAAACCTTTGTAACTAAGGATAATATTCAAGAGATAATTACAGATGATGTAGATTATGTAGTAGATGCTATAGATACAGTATCATCTAAAATAGCTTTAATAGTTTATTGTGATGAAAAGAGTATACCAATAATAAGTTCTATGGGAACAGGTAATAAGCTAGATCCTACTCAATTTAAAATAGCAGATATATATGATACAAAGATATGTCCATTAGCTAAAGTGATGAGACATGAGCTTAGAAAAAGAGGAATTAGAAAAGTTAAAGTACTATATTCTGAAGAGATGCCAAGAAAACCTAAAACAGAAGATGTTATAACTTGCAAAACAGGTTGTGTGTGTACTGGTGGTTCTAAAAAATGTACTGCAAAACGACAAATACCAGGAAGTATATCTTTTGTACCACCAGTTGCGGGAATGATAATAGGTGGGGAAGTTATAAATGATTTAATAAAAGAAGCTCTTAAAATAGAGGACAGTAAGAAGGTATTAAGATTATAATTTGAGATATATTACAAAATAACTAGTCAGTATGCTAGTTATTTTGTTTCTTATAGATAAATAAAAATATATATCATAAAGTAGAGTTAACCTATATTTTATGATATATGAAATATAATAAATATTTATTATATTGAATAGTTTGTTCATAATTCTATATTTTTGAATTAAATGTAATAAATATAGTTTTTTTAAAATTTATATCAAATTAATTAGACGAAATAATACATTATTTGTATTATTTTATAAATAACAAATAGCTAGTAAAACTGGGGCTTTTAGAAAATAAAAACGTTTTAGTAGCACGATGTTTATTTCAAACAAATTAAAACAGTACTTGAAAAAATTTGAAAAAATGTCTTTTCTATAATAGAATTGAGGTATGGAAATATTTAAATGATTTTACGAAATGTATTATATATTGAACAAGAAAAAAGTATAGAATAAAGAGTTTAACTTTAAAGGAGGTTTTTAGCTAATAGATATATAATATTATAAATTTTATATTGTAGCTTATATCTGTTAAGCCTCATCATAATCTTATAGTGTAACTTTTCATAATTATAAAGATAAAGCGTATATGGGATATAAATTTAAGGAATTGGTAGTTGAAAGGCTTAGGGGTTAATAAGCTCTGCTAATTAAAAGGGGATAAGCAAATGGAGATACTTAATAAGTTTATAATTGGCTTTATTGAAGGAATTTGTATGTTAATATTATGGAGAAAACTAGGACTAAGAAATTATTTGCTTAAAAACACTCTTATAATAGCTATAGGAACATTAGTTGTGTCACTAATTAACTTTAATATATATGTTCAAGTGATTTTAAGTCAGTTAGTTATACTGCTTTTAATTTCATATGTTCATAAGAAGAATATTATTAAAACATGTATAGAATTCTTAATAGTTTTATCTTTAAATATGATACTTCAATTAATAGGTGTATGCATTTTTAAATTTTTGATTGGGACTTATAATAATACCTATTACTATAATTTAATAATTCAGTTAAGCATTCTTGTGTTTGTATATGTAATATGTAACGTTGTTTTCAAAAATAAAATCTACTACATAGAAAATATAGATAAAAAAGCGGTAGGCTTTTTTGTAATCAACTTATTAGGTTATATATTAATTTTAAAAATGATATGGAATTTTAACGAAAATATAATTTTTAAAAATATGGCTAAAATAATTTTTCTTATATCATCAATATTCATATTTAATATATTAATGTATTCTTATGTCACTAAAATTGAAAAACAAAAGAATAATGCTAAGGCACAAGAACAATATAATAGTATATTAAAAAGTCTAACAGAAGAGATAAGGCAACGGCAGCATGACTTTAGGAATCATTTAAATATTATTAATGGATTAGCACAAGTTAGTGATGAGAAAGAAGTTAAAGATAAGATAAAAGCTTACATAGGAAAACTGAGTAATTCTATGATGGATATAGAAAAAATAATATACATAGATAATACAATAATTAGAGCAATTATATATAGTAAATTTCAAGAGGCAAAAAAGAAAAACATGGGATTTTCCTATTGCATAACAAGTTCACTAGATAATATACCATTAGAAGAGTTTCAGATGTCAGAAATACTGAGCAATTTAATTGATAATGCTTTTGAAGCTGTTGAGAGTCAAGAGGATCAATTAATAGAAGTAGAGATATATGANNATATGAAGAAGAGGATAATAGTGTAATTGAAGTTAGAAATAGTGGAATAACAGTACAACCTGAAAATCTAGAGAAAATATTTGAACGAGGCTTTTCTACTAAAGGTGGAAAAGGTCGAGGATATGGTCTTTACAATGTAAAAAGAATTGTAGAGGGTACAGGGGGAAGTGCTCAGATATATTTAGAGGATAATTATACTGTTTTTAAATTAATGATAAAGAATAAAAAAGCATGATGAAAATCATGCTTTTTTTACCATTCGTTTAAAAAATTATATAATGCAGGATATACATTAAGATTTGATAATAGCATCATATATTCGTCCATTGCCTTAGGATTTTCTTCTCTTTTCTTTATAGCTCTTATCATTAAATTTTTAGGAGTTTCTAATGGAGATATATATTCTACCACAGAAACATCATAACCTTTTGCCTCAAGCATTAAACTTCTCATTCCATCAGTTAATATGTCTGCCATTCGCGATTTAAATACTCCATGTTTTAATATAGATTTGAAAGGTTCAAAACTATATTGGTTTAACATTTCTCTATGGCAGCATGGAACTGCTATTATTATGTCTGAATCTACCTTTATTCCTAATGCTAAGGCCATATCTGTTGCAGTATCACAAGCATGAAGAGATATAACTACATGAATTTTTTTATCTGGTGTATAGTTTTTTATATCTATAGCATGAAACTCCATATTTCTATATCCTAAGTTTTGTGCCATTTTTTTAGAACTTTCAATAACTCCTTCAGAATAGTCCAAACCTATAAAATGACATTTCCTTTTTTTCACTTCTGTTAAATAGTAATTAAGTACAAAAGATAAATAAGATTTACCACAACCACAATCTAATATGTTTATAGGAGTATTTTTAGGAAGGTCATCTAATATGCCCTCTAAAAGTTCTACATAGTAATCAATTTGATTATATTTTCTTACTTTATCATTTTTAATTTTTCCTTCTTTACTCATTATTCCAATTTCTTTAAGAAGTGAATCAGCTTTTCCTATTTTTATATAATAATCTCTATTTAATATTGTAGAAGTATTTCCATGGAAATTTAAACCTTTTTTGTTGGGGATATTAGGTGTAGAAGGGGTTTCTTCCTCCTCTACATCTACAGTTTTCATAGTTACATTTTTGTTATCAGCGGTTATCAAAATAGCTTCTCCACGCTCACTATAGGTCAAAGATATGGAGTCATAATTTTCAGCTTCTTTTATCACTTCATTAAATAGTTCAGATATGGTTAAAGCTTTTGTTATTCCATTAAAGTTATAATTTAATTTATCATCTTCAGGATTTGCTATACCTTTAAAGTTTTTTAAACCAGCAACATAATTAGTTGTTATGTGTTTAAAAATCGCATTATTTTCCTCAAATCTATTTTCTAATCCCATTAAAAAGAGTTTTAATTTATTAATATTAGCCTTATTCATGTTATCAAACCTCTCGTTTATTTTTATTATAAGTATATCAAAATCATTTATTTTCTAAAAGAATAAAGAATATTACAGATGTACTACTTTTAAATTTTCAAAATATAATGTTACAAATTTGTTGAAGTATTCAATAAGTAATAATTATACTATATAATTATTACTTGAGGGGGAAGATTTATTTGAAAAAAAGAAATAACTTGATGACATTAATTTTTATGTTTATAACCATGATTTTAATAGCTATGTAAGACAATATAAAGGGTGTTTTAATTCCTACATTTAAAGAAGATTTTTTAACAAATAATTCTAGCATAGGCTATATGATTACCATTGGATATATAGGATATATTTCTTTTACATATATAGGAGGATTACTTTGTGAAAAAATAGGTCAGAAAAAAGTATTCTTATTAGGGCTAGGGATATGTACTATTACTTTATCTTTATTTTCACAAATATCAAGGTATATTATGCTTCTAATATGTATGTTTTTATTAAATGTTAGAATAGAAATGCTTAGTATCAGCATTAATACTCTTCTATCTGTTGTCACCATGGGTTTTCAGGCAATAATAATGAATGCCACTCATTTTTGTTATGGATTAGGTTCAGTAGTAGGGCGATATGCAAC
This sequence comes from Clostridium sp. UBA6640, assembly GCF_002455975.1. GTDB lineage: Bacteria > Bacillota > Clostridia > Clostridiales > Clostridiaceae > Clostridium_J. The sequence goes on along the minus strand of NZ_DKLM01000093.1, from coordinate 3,570 downwards.
AGGTAACTTATCCTACTATAGTTATTACTATAAGCAAGACTTTTAAGGACGATACAATATATATTACAGGGGTTATGATTATAGCAGCAAGCATTATAAATATGGTACTAAATAATATTATAGCTAAACTTAATGATTTAATTAATTAAAATTTAGCTTTTTATATAATACCTATGAGTTTACTAATATCTATAATCTTTGTGTCATTAATTTATAAAGATACTAAAAAAACTTTAGTTTAAGGTAGGGATTTTATAATGAATAAAGGAAAATGGGTTAGTTTAAATTTAGCAAATGGAAGTAGAAGAGATTACATAATAAGAGATAGTTTAGGTATAACTATAGGAAGAATATATATAATAGAAATAGATAATAATAATAAAAGTTGTTTGTTTAGGCTGAAGTTTTATAAAAGTAAAGAGGAAAGTTATGATTATTTAAAGGATACTCTTACTCTTATTTTAAATATATTATTTAAAAATAACAAAGTAAATAAGGTTAATGTACTTTGTGAAGAAGATATTAACTTAAATGCCTTTACTAATTTAGGATTTGAGCTTGAGGGAATTATATCAGATAATATAATACATAAATTAAAGTTAGAGCATGAACTTTTACTTGGTATAAATAAAAATAGTTACGAAAGAAACTATATAGAAAAAGAATTAATTTTGCATGGGAAAAGCATATACTTAAAGGTATTAACTCCGGAAGATTCAGGGGAAATATTAAATTATTACATTAGGAACAGGGAATATCTTACCCCTTTTGAGCCTTTAAGAGATGAAAATTTTTATACTTTAGAAGAGCAAACTGCAAGTTTAATTGAAAGCTATAAACAATTTATAAAGGGGCAGGCTGTTCATTTTGGAATTTATAAAGAAGGAAAATTTATAGGTAGGATCAAGATAAATAACATTATTATGGGTGTGTTTAGAAATGCATTTATTGGATACTCCATAGATGAGAATGAGCAAGGAAAAGGATACATGAAAGAGGCAGTAAAACTTGCAATAGATTATGCTTATGAAGAATTGGAGCTTCATAGAATAGAGGCTAGTACAATGGTATCTAATGAAAAGTCACAAAGAGTACTAAAAAGTTGTGGATTTCAAGAATTAGGTGTTAGCAAAGAATATTTATATATAAATGGAAAATGGCAAGATCATGTTGTTTTTTATAGAAACAAAAAATAATGAGTATTGGGTTTACTTTTATAGAGTATAGTAGTATTATAAATATGGTGATGATATAATTCACTATAAATTTAATAAATCTTGTTAGGTGAGGTTACTGTATGAAAATATGCCACTGCCCAGAAATGTCCAGAGACACCAATGGGTTAGCAGATACTATCGAATTAAGGTTTTATCTAATGTGGCTGAGAATTTCTCTACGTCTTACAGAGCTAAAACTCAACGAGTTGAGTGTGCTTTATATTAATGCACTTTATTGGAGCTTTTAATTTGAGTGTTCTAATCTCTTTACTCGTGGAGTAAAGAGATTTTTAATTTTGATTTTGGAGGTGGCTATCGTGGAAGATGGCGGGAGTTATAGTATTTTGAAAAAATTAATATTCACTGCTATTCATGTAGCCACAGAAAAAATGAATAGCAGTGCCTAATAGGAGGTATTGCATATGGAATTCAAAAAAGTATTAGATTTAATTAAAGCAAGTAAATTTGTTGATGCAAGAAATTTACTAATTGAGGAAAAATCAGTAGATATTGCTCAATTTTTAGAAGAAGTAGATAGAGATAAAATGCTAATTATATTTAGGATTTTACCAAAAGACATAGCTACTGAAGTATTTTCTTATATGTCTACAGAAGATGTACAATATATTATAGAAGCTATAACAGATGATGAACTTAGTCATATAGTTGATAAATTATTTTTAGATGACACTGTAGATATATTAGAAGAATTACCTGCGAATGTTGTTAAGAAGGTTCTTAAAAATACTAAAGAAGGTAAAAGAAGATTAATTAATACCTTTTTAAACTATCCAGATAATTCTGCAGGTAGCATAATGACTATAGAGTATGTGAGACTTAGAAAAGAAATGACAGTAAAGGAAGCTATTGATCATATTAANNAGAACAGGGCTAAATAAGGAAACAATAGAAACATGCTATGTAACTAATGAAAAGAGAAAATTAGAAGGTGTATTATCTATTAGAGATTTAATATTAAATGATGATAATGAAACCATTAAAAATATAATGGATGATAATATTATTTGCACTCATACATTAGATGACCAAGAAGAAGTAGCGGATTTATTTAAAAAATATGACTTTATAGCAATGCCAGTAGTAGATAATGAAAATAGATTAGTTGGTATTATAACTATAGATGATATAGTAGATATTATAGAACAAGAAAATACAGAGGATTTTCAAAAGATGGCTGCGATGGGGCCTTCAGAAGAAGAATATTTAAAAACTGGTGTATTTAATTTAGCTAAGAATAGAATAGTATGGCTGTTAGTTCTTATGATATCAGCTACATTTACAGGAAATATAATTAAAAGATATGATGACGTATTACAATCAGTGGTTATACTAGCAGCATTTATACCAATGCTAATGGATACAGGTGGAAATGCAGGATCCCAAGCTTCAACTCTTGTTATAAGGGGATTAGCTTTAGGTGAAATTGAATTAAGTGATGTATTTAAAGTACTATGGAAAGAATTAAGAGTTAGTGTTGTTGTCGGTATTGTACTAGCAGGGGTAAACTTTTTAAGAGTATATTTTTTAGAAAGAGTAGACTTTTATGTAGCAATAACAGTATGTATAACTTTATTTTTTACAGTAGTAATAGCAAAGGTAGTAGGATGTGTTCTTCCTATAGTTGCTAAACGCTTTAAACTAGACCCAGCTATAATGGCTAGCCCATTAATAACTACTATTGTTGATGCTTTAGCGTTAATACTATATTTTGGAATGGCAACGATGTTTTTAGGAATATAGGAAAAGGATTGGTGAGATAAACCAATCCTTTTTTTATATGCAAATTTGTCATAAACTTTATATTACTTCTTTAACCACATTTAGTATAGTACTCATATATTCTATTAAAATTAATTTCTTATTTATTTTCTTGATTAGTATCAATATTATTTTAATTTTAAGAAACCATAATTATCATTCTATATGAAATTTGTATCAAAGATAATCAATTATAAAATCATATTTAAAGCTTTACTTTAAAATTTAAGTTTTAATTATATGTGTTTTATTATGGATTTTTACAAGATAAAATGATAAATAAAGAACAAGTAAAATAAAACTATACCAGGTGTATCATTATAAAAAAAAGCTAGAAATATAAAGAAAAATAGAGAATGTTAAATTTAATAGTGAATTATAAGATATAAAGTATAAATATGTAATATGCTTTATGATAATATATTCCTTGTCGCCGCAACACAGACGTGTTAGCGACAAGCTGTTCAATTAACTTTTTAAATTAAATTAAAAAAGTTGTTGACAAGCAAAAAAATAGGTGATAAACTGATTAAGCAGTCGAAAAACGACGGCAAAAATTACTAAATAAATTGGT
>NZ_DKLM01000170.1:575-10769 GCF_002455975.1 Clostridium sp. UBA6640 | reverse complement strand
AGTTCTCCATAAACTCCTATAGGCTGTAATATCTCATATTTATTTAGAACATAGCATGTAGAATTAGCTATTGGTTTTCCTATAGGAATGTTTTCCTCATAGTCTTTATTAATATGGAAGCATGTAGAAAATGTAGTATTTTCTGTTGGTCCATAACCATTTATGATATTTAATTTCTTATTTTTACTTCTCACATTATTTATATGTTTAGTTGATAATACATCTCCTCCTACCAAAAGATATTCTAGATTTTCAAAGATTTCTGGTTTTTCTTTTGATATTTGATTAAATAATGGTGACGTTAACCACATAGTGCTTATTTTATTCTTTTGAATATATTGTTCTAACTTTTTTACGTTCATAAGTATATCGTTACTGATTAAATACAATGGCAATCCATTGAGTAATGCTCCCCAAATTTCAAAGGTTGAAGCATCAAATACTATTGCTCCTGTTTGTAATATTCTATGATTTTCTTTAAATTTAATATAATCAGTATTATTTACAAGCCTTACTACATTTTTTTGTTCTACTGCAACTCCTTTGGGCTTTCCAGTACTACCTGATGTATATATTACATAAGCTAAATCCTCTGGCTTATTTATATTTGGCAAATTAGGTAATCCATGAGTAGAATCTATTACATTTTCAAGCTCTATTATCTCTCCACTAAAATTTATATCCTTTATAAAATAATTCTTAGTTAATATTATATTTACATTACTGTCATTTATAATGTGCTTTATCCTCTTATTAGGATATTGTGGATCTATAGGTAAGTAAGCTCCTCCTGCTTTTAATATTCCTAGTATTCCAATTACCATTTCTAAAGATTTTTCTACCATTATTCCTACTATTGTATCTACTTTTACTCCACTATCCCTTAACAATTTTGCTATATAATTGGATTTTTCATTTAGCTCGTTATAGGTTAACTGCTTATCTTTATATACCACTGCTATATTGTTAGGTGTATTTTTCACCTGTTCTTCAAATAGCTCATGTATTGTTTTATTTTTTATATATTCAGTTTTTGTATTATTAAAATCATATAAAACTTTTCTCTTTTCATCCTTTGTAATAATATCTATATCACAAAGACGATTATAACGATTATTACCAAGCTGATACAATAAGTTTTCAAAGTGTGAAATAACACTATCAATAGGAAAATTCTCATCAAATACTTTAAGTTGATAATCAAAATCTATATTTATATCTTTCTCATCCCCAAAATCACTTACAAACATCGTTAGTGCATTTCGTTCACATCTATTCTCAAGTAGCTTGTACTCTGTTTCATAATTAGAAAACTTTTGAGAATAATCATGCTTTAGATAAGAAAGTACTACATCAAATAAGTTTTTCTCATGACCACTATTGTTATAGACTTCTCTAACTATATCTCCTAAAGGTAATTTCTCATGCTTATAATTTTCAACTAATTCTTTTTTTATATTTATGATAAAATCCATAAATTTTAAATTATTATCAATTTTTATCTTTAATGGTAGTAAGTTAACAAAAAGTCCTACTGTAGATTTATGTTTATCACTTCTTCTATTTAAAACTGGTACACCAATTATAAGTTCATCTTTATCATAAACTCTTGAAAAATAAGTAAACATTGCTCCTAAAACAAAATGAAAAGCAGAACAATTATTTTCCTTACTAATTTTTATTATTTTATTATAGTCTGAACGTTTTATGGTCAATGTTTTTCTAGAACTTACTATATAGTTATTTACATCATCCTCTATATCTACTTTTTTCATGATAAGAGGATCTGGTAATGCTTCTAATTTTTTCTTCCAATAAATCTTGTCTTCCTCATACTCTTTAGAATATAAATATTCCTTATCTTCTAGCATTAAATTTTTATAGCAATATAAAGTATCGTTCTCTGAAAGATTTCCTTTTATAAGACTGTTATATATTTTCATAACTTTTTTGTTTATAAGAGAAATTGCCCATCCATCAGCAATTACATGGTGTATTTTTGTAAACCAATAATATAAGTTTGTATTAACTTTTATTAATTTAAATTGAAAAAGAATATTATTTATATCAAAAGGCTTTATCATTTCTGATTTTAGCCACTGCAGTGCATATTCCTGTGAGTTCTCTTTTTCTGAAAAATCATGAAAAGGTACAGTATAATTTAATTCTGATAAAAACTTTTGAGTAGGTTCTCCATTAACTTCATTAATCATTATTCTTAGTGCATCATTTTCTTCTATTAATATATTTATGGACTTTTGAAAGATATCTAAATCTATCTTTCCCTTTATTTCCATATATCCTCCAATATTATAAAGTGCATTCTTAGGATATATTTGCTGCTTTATCCAAATATCTTGTTGATATGCTGTAAGTGAGTATTCATGTAATTTACTTGTAAAGCTATCTTCATTTAGTAACATAAAATCCCTCTTTCTTATTTTTTAGTTTACTATAAAGCTTATCAAAACTAGTATTTTCAATAATAATTAAAGTTTTTATCCATATATTTCCCCTATAGATATACCCGCTCTAAAATTAATATATAATTGATATTCTTTGATATCATAGCTGAAACTATTAAATTCACAATTATTGATACTTCTCTTTTATAAGGAAAATTTTCAATTGATTTCTTTTTAAAGTGACTCAGCCACTTTTATTAAGAAACATATCTTATGAAAAATTACAGTTTCTAGTTGTTATTATACAAATATAAAATGTAATATATTGTAGTTTTTAGTAAACTGTTACTATTATTAACAAATTGTTAACAATTGTTAACGCTTGAAATCTTATATTTTTTTATTTAAATTATTATAAATAAATGAAATTTACTAGGTTTTATCTGTTTTTTAAGCTTAAGAAATGAATATTGAAAGTTAATAATATTCATTAATCTTTAATTATTTTTAATATCAATATAGTAGATAGTAGACCAAATTAAAAAACCAGCTTAAACTTATTTATTAAGTCTAAGCTGGTTTTCCTATGAAAATTAGTTTAATATTAAATTTAATTATTAATTATAAGAAATCATTTCTACATATACCCTGAAATTATGACTTTAGTTATTTTCAGCTTTTTGATGCTTCATCAATGAAGTCAAAGTTATACCTACTGCTCCAACTATCGCTCCCCAAAATACTACTAAAAACAAAACAGCACTACTTTCCATAAAAACTACCTCCAAATTGCTAAAAATAAATTTAAATCTGGAAAATAAAATATTTTTACTAATATATGCTAATCATCTCTAAATATCTATTAAATATATAATATTTTTTAAAGATACTTAAAGCAAAAAGAGATAAACATAATGTCTATCTCCTTTCACCACTTATCTCTTTTTATCTACCATTGAATTAAAAATTTTCTTATTCTTTATAAGGGATGTAAAGGTAGTTATACTTAATATAAAGGAAACTATACCTAATATTGAACATATTACTGTTATTACTTTTATAGTTCCAAATGAAAATCCAATATTTGAGCTTAGCTTTAACATTTCTTCATTTAGATTTGGAATTATATATATAAAATATCTTATCCAAAGCATTGATACTCCTAACACTATAGGTATTATACCCATAGCAATTAAATAACCACTTTTTCTTCTATTTTTAATTCCCTTAATCCCCATATATATAGGAAGTATAAAGACTATAGCCAGTATAGGACCAAAGAATTGTGGAGACAATGCTATTAGGCATGCACTTAATAATGTAAACTGAAGAGAAATATTATAAGCTTTTTTTTGAATAATAATTTTATCTTTTTTAGATGCTGATACCATAGGCTATTTCTCTTCCCTTTGATGTCTTAATAATGAAGAAAGTGTTCCTAATATAGCTGTAAGAATGCATCCCCAGAAAAATACTAAAAAAAATATTGCTGTTGTTTCCATAGATTATGCCCCCAATCCTTTCTTGACTATAACTTTATTTGAGCTAATTTCTTTTCCATAAACTTTTTTAATACTTTTATAAGTTCCTACAAATCCTATTATTAAGACTCCTAATATAACTAATCTAGCACCATTTACCCACGGTACAAGCTCCGGTGTATTTTCAACAAAGCTTGGAATCAATCTAAAATAACCATCCCTTATATAGTTAAATGTTGATCCAATAAGAACTACAAGTATAGCTATTGGAGTTATAAACCTTATAACAACAGTATATACCCATCGCGGAAGTTTCCAATAAGAACCATTATTAATCCCTTCCGTGAAATCTTCTTTCATAAACCAACCAGTAATTATAACTTCCAAAAGTCCAACTATAACTAATAAATATGACCCCACCCAATTATCTACTTCAGTAAAATACGCCATTACATCTGTCTTTGTTAAAATTGGTTCTAATCCCACAGGTAATCCTACTATAATATATAATGCAAATACTACAAAAGAAGCAGTTTTTCTTGAAAGTCCCATATCTTCTGAGAAGATTGTAGTTAAATAATTATACATTGCTATTGCAGATGTAAAGCCAGCAAAGAATAATAACAAGAACCATAGTGCACCAATTATTCGTCCTCCTGACATATTCATAAATACGTTAGGAAGTGCTATAAATGATAGTCCTATACTCTGTTGTATTCCATCTGGGCCCATAAATGCATAAGCAATAGGAATTGCTATAGTTCCACCTAATATTACCTCTGCAAACTCGTTTAAAGAAACAGTAGTCAATGCTGAAAGCACTATATCATCATCTTGCCTCACATAAGATGCGTAATTTTGAATTATTCCCATTCCCACTGATAGTGTAAAAAATATCTGTCCACTGGCTGCTAAAGTCGCCTGAAAATTGAGAGCGCTCCAGTCTGGTTTCCACAAATAATTTAACCCCTTTAATGCTGACCACTCAGGATTTACTGGTGATCCAGTGGTTAGTGATTTAATTATTAATATAATTCCAAAAGTATATAGTAATGGCATCATTATTTTTGCCCATGCTTCTATTCCTTTTTGTATTCCTTTTGTTACCGCAAAAGCAAGTATTGACAAAGCTATTAACCAAAATACAAGAACTTTAGCTGGATCCTGAATATAGCTAACAAAAAATTCTCCAGTACTTTGAATACCTTGATAGGCACCTGCAGCTGTAAAGAAAGAATATCCAAGAGACCACCCAATTATATGATTATAATATGAATTTACAAGTACAGTTACTGCAATAGCAAAGGCTCCACATAGTGCTCCTAAGAATATTGCTTTTTTAGGCTTTAATCTGTCTCTTGATTGTAAGTAAGCCATATACCCAACAGTACCATGACCATACCTTCCACCAATTCTTCCTTGCATCCATTCAACGAGCATTACAGGAATCCCCATTACTAACAATGCAAATATATACGGAAGCATAAATGCTCCCCCACCATTTTTAGCTGCTTGATAAGGAAATCTCCAGAAGTTCCCTAGCCCTATAGCATTTCCTGCCATAGCTAGAATGAGACCGAGTTTCGTTCCCCAATTCTCTCTATAATTCTGATCCATAATACTACCTCCCTATAAAAATCTTACAATAATATTATCAAGATAGTTTTTGAAATGCAATTAAACAATCTATTAATTTCATTTCAAGAATTTTAACTTCTATTCCACATCATCACCTAAAGAAATATTTTATAATTATTATGCGCCCTAACCCTTATTTATTCCTAATTATATAAACTATATTATTTTTTTATAATCTATCAGCTATTTAAACGTTTTCTTAAAAATGAAATTTCCAAGAAAGCATTTGTTATTTTTTTGACTATTCACATTAAATTTTTACCCCAATTCATAATGGTTGCTAAAAGATTTTATTAAACTTTTACAGTTTCTTTTAAATTCCCCTGTAACCTTTAAAAATTTTTAATATTTTATTTTTTTAAATTGACAAAAAATATACTTCTTAGATTTATTCACAATTCTTCCATATTTTATTTTAATAAATATTAATATCGCGTTAATTAACGAAATATTAATATTTACATTTACAAAAGTTTAGCCATTATAAAATATAGTATAATGTGATTACCTTTCCCGAAAAATGCCTTAAACAAAAATAAGCCTTAATTTAAGACTTATTCAGGATAAACATATTCAACTATAGGTTTTTCAATTTTTTCTATTAAAGTTACCTCTAATAATGGTGAATTAAACACCTCTTCATCATCTTTACTTATAATGTTATGAATAGTAGCTTCAACTCTTACCCAGCTATCCTTTTGTAGCTCATCAACCTTATCATAATCACATAATATGCCATAAATTTCTGCATCTGCTGCACAACAATTCATCACTGGTCTAGACAATAGAAACTGCTCTTTTTCAAAACTAGCATTCTTATAAACGAAGCCCTCCACTACTATTTCTCTTCCTTCATAATGTTCTAAATTATTAGCAATTTCCTCAAAAGTCCTCACAAAATTTTCTTCATCGATTTCAATTTTTTCTTTTAAATCAGTGTTTTGTAAACTATTAAAAGAAAAGCATTCACTATTATTGCTCTTAAAACATTTATATCCTTTTAAATTTGCCATATTGCTATTTATTGCATCAGTTTTTACTAGTGGTATAGATATTAGTAAAATGATAAATAAGAGATAAGAGTACTTTATCTTCTCATTTTTTTCTATAGTAAATATTTTTTTTAATTGAAAGAAATCTAAAATTATAAGAGCTACTAGTGCAAAATACATGTATTTAACCATGTTAGGATGGATAAAACTAAAAATTCTTTTAGTATATATCAAATTCGCCAAAGATAAACTGAGAGATAATAAAATTAAAAACCAAATCAATTCATTTAAATTGAATTTTTTCATTTATACCATCCTTCCTGCAATAAAAATATTTACTAAGCATCCACTAACAAAACATACTGCAAAGATTAATAAAAGAAGTTTTATAATAAATCCTTTTTTAAAACCACTACTTAGCATAAATACATTTTTTATGTCTATCATAGGTCCTAAAATTAAAAATACTACAATAGATCCTAGAGAAAATTGATTTATAAAGCTACTTGCTATAAAAGCATCTGCTTCTGAGCAGAGGGAAATTATAAAAGCAAAAGCTCCCATAGCAATTATGGATAAAATATTGTTTTTACCAATCATTAATAAATAATTTCTAGGTATAGAACTTTGAAAAGCTGCTGATATTAATGCTCCAATTATAAGCATTCCACCTATATTACGCAATTCAGCTGAGCAATGATTTAATATATTTGACATTTTGCCATTATTATAAAATATATAATCATTGCATCCACAGCTACAGAAATCACTAGTGCCATTATCCTTTATAACTTTATTTTTATCTATCAAATCATCTATTAATAGTCCTATAATTATAGCTACTAAAAACCCCATTCCTCCTCTTAACATTGCCATATAAGGCATGTCTTTAAATGCATAATAGGTAGAAGTAAATACTATAGGGTTTACAATCGGTGCAGCTAACATAAAAGTTATAGCTATATTAAGTGGTACTCCCTTTTTAATTAGTCCTCTAGTAATAGGAACAGTAGCACATTCACATAATGGAAAAATCATTCCTAATAAAGCTGCAATTATTGTCCCTAAAACTTTATTTTTAGGGATTATTTTTTTTATTGTATCTTCCGAAACATAAATTTGAATTATTGCTGCTATAAAAGAGCCTAATATTATAAATGGCAACGCTTCTAAAACTATGCTTATAAATATTGTAAAAAATATATCTTTATTATTTATCATTTTCTTACTCCTTATAGATTATGGGACTAATAACCTTTATTCTTTAAAAATAATGATATTTTTTTAGTAACTCCTCTATCCAATTTGCTAAAATTCTCTAGTTCTTTTTTAAGATCCTCGCTTTTATTAACTGGCAGTATAAATCCATGATTATTTATTTTTTCTATGGTAGTTAACAACTTATCCTTTTCACCCTCACCTAATTCTCCTATATTGTTAATAATTATTAGATTTGCCCTTTCTAAAGCTGGGATGATAACCCCTCCCATATTGTATAAGTATAATAAAAAGCTTTTACCATCTATTATATTAAATATAGTGGTAATACTACTTATTTTAAGAAGCTCCCTAGAATTCAACTTTTCAATTAAAGAACCCATATTCTCCATACTATTGTGCTCAATTATTATTCTATAGGGCTTAAACCCTTTAATATATTTTATTAATAGTTCTTCCTTTAAATCATCAAAGTCTATTTGTCTTATCCTCAAATTTTTATTTTTTAAGAACTCTTCCTTAATCGCACTATTACCATCTTCACATTGAATTACTATTACTTTTTCACTACTCATTAGGGTGCTGCAAAGCAGTGCATTTATAAAATTAGTTTTCCCTGATGAAATAAAACCCGTTACTATTTCAATATTGGTTTTTAACATATTTTCACCTACTAAAGCTTAAATAACTTTTTTAAGTTTTCTTTTTTTAAATTAGCTCCTATAACACATAACCTCCCTGAAAAATCTGGAGTAGTATTTCTAATTTGCAATTCTTCAGGTACATAATCAAATTGGATCCACTTACTATTTTCAAGTTCTAGAATTCCTTTAGCTCTTAATACTTGTCCATAATTTTCATCATCTAGTTTTTTTAATAAAGTCAATAAATCACTTTCTTTAAACTTCCTTGCAGTTACAGTTCCAAAGCTTTCAAAGGTATTATAGGCTGAATGGAAAGTTTTATTTATAGCTTTTATATCTTTTGTCGGTTTAGTAATTAAATCTATTTCTTTTAAATTGTTCCCAATAGTTTTTTCACTAATTTCAACTATTCTTTCTCCTCTTAATTTCTCCCATGGCGTAGTTATTACGGTAGCTTTTGGATTAATAGTGTTTATGCCTTTTAATGTTGAGTTTATTAAATTTTCTTCCGCCTTACCTGTTCTGCTTAAAACTAAAGTTTTTCCATTTTGAATTTGGTCTTTATATATCTTTCCAAAGTTTTCTACATACATCTTATATTTAAATACATCAATTACAGTTATAACCATATTTAGTTTTGCAACATTCCTTAATTCTTTAGAATTAATTATTGAAATTATTTCCGAAAGCTTACCTACTCCTGATGGTTCAATTATGACCCTATTTGGATTAAATTTGCTACAAACTTCTAAAAGTGACTTTTTAAAATCTCCCGATATATTGCAGCAAATACATCCTGCATTTATTTCTTTAACTTCAATATTAGCTTTTCTTAATGTAGTTCCATCAATTCCAACTTCACCAAATTCATTTTCAATAATTACTATCTTTTCTTTATATAAACTCTCACCAACTAGCTTTTTAATTAACATAGTCTTTCCCGCACCTAAAAAACCTGAAAATATATCTACTTTCACAGCCATTTAATTCCCTCCTTATATAAAAATTATCTTAGATATCTAAAATAAAATAACAAGTTAAAAATGCTTCTGCATTTTCTATCTCATAAGCTGTTAATCTTCACTAATAGTGACCCTATTGTGTTTTCTGATAAAAGAGCATAATAGAAAATAGGCTAGAATGCTATATTATTCTTTTTTTAAGATACCTTATATTAAAATATATATTTCTTTTTAGAAATGTATACCTTTTATTAGTAAACTTTCTCCTCTCTTTTCAGAAAGAAATGCAAATATAAAATAACCTTCCAGAATATAACTATTTTATTAAAGTTATTGAAAACTCTTACGATAAGTAATATGAAAAAGATTTAATTGGAGTGGTTACAATATGAACATAAAAGGATTAGATAAATTAAATGATAAAGTTATAGAAAAAGATAAAAATATAAATCAGCATTTAAATGATGCTATAGGAGAAGCAAATAAAAAAGACACAAGTAATGATGTTGATAGTAATAAAAGAGTAGAAGAAAGAAAAGATAGGGAAATAAAAAAAACTAAACTTAAAGAAGCGCAAATCCAACATATTAAAAAGTTAGAAAATATAGTAGAAGATTACGCAGAGTTCAAAGTCAATTCCTTAATAAAATAGAACCTGCAAAATAATTACAGGTTCTATTTTAGGTATCTTAAAGAAAATAGCAGCTCAAAAATGTTACCATATCTTATATCATACAATGTATCAGGTACAGCTCATAATGATGCTATACGCTGTTTCTAATAACACAGTATAGTATTATAGGGTTCCACAATGAAAATATAACTTATGCAAGATTTTAATTTCCATAACAAAA
>NZ_DKLM01000170.1:0-509 GCF_002455975.1 Clostridium sp. UBA6640 | reverse complement strand
TTTTCACATTATATCCCTATATTCTTCTTTAAATATGTCTAAAATATTTATCTATTATTTTTTCTGCTAATCGTTTTTGTATATTAGCACTATTTATTAAACAAAGTGCAGTTATTAGAAGCTTTTCATACCCCTCATCATCTTTATCAGATAGCTGATCTTCAACTTTTGAAATCAAACCATTTATCTGGTCTTCTGCTTCAATGGTCTGAAGATCTTTTATATGTAAAAACTTTTTATAGATTTCCTCTAGATTAATCTTTTCTCCATCTTCCTGCTGCAAATTAACCACCATATCATTAAACAGTGATTTTATATCTAAAATACTTAAATTTTGCTTTAAATTATATATAAGAATCATTAATATTATATGATTTTTAGAATACTTTTTCTTTTTAGCTGGAATTAAAAGCTTATCTTTTGTGTAGTTATTTATCATAGGTTTAGTTAAAAGTTTATCTTCATCGTATCGTTTTGAATGAGATAAGTTATTTTCAAATAGTGTTATA
>NZ_DKLM01000169.1:61093-61419 GCF_002455975.1 Clostridium sp. UBA6640 | reverse complement strand
CATAGTTATCATGTCTAAGATGATCTGCTTCCTCTAAATACTCTTCCCAAACATGCCTTGTTACAACTTTTTGATTATTTTTACTGTTAGTACAGCTAGATTTAAATGGACAATTACCACAATCCGTAGGATTCGATTTATACACTTTGTATCCTTCTCTATTTGTAGTTGAATATTCAAGAATTTTATTACTAGGGCATATATAGCAATCATTATATTCATCATAAACATATTCATATTTCTTAAAAAATCCATCTTTAGTCATACGTCTTTTGTATGGCATAGAAGGCAAAATACTAGATTTTAATAAGAGTCTAGAAATATAC
>NZ_DKLM01000169.1:60721-60895 GCF_002455975.1 Clostridium sp. UBA6640 | reverse complement strand
TCTTCTTGTTTGCACTTGCCTTTATGTGAGTTGAGTCAATATATATCTGCTCAGGGGCAATTAGCCCTTCGGACTCAGCAATATCTAGTATCTCAGTAAAAATCTTAGTAAATAAATCTGTTTCACCAAATCTTCTTTCATAGTTTTTACTGAAAGTAGAGAAATGAGGTATTG
>NZ_DKLM01000169.1:40602-60546 GCF_002455975.1 Clostridium sp. UBA6640 | reverse complement strand
CGACTTTGTCGACACTCTGAAGAACCATGAAAAACATGGTTCTTATATTTTACAATTGTTAAGACTGTTGAGGTGGTTGAGGTGGCTGAGGTGGTTGATGTCGCTGTGGAGTATTTTCACTGTCTTCACTATCATTTTTAAACAGATCTTTAACCATATCAAATAATTGAGGAACGGTATCAATTATTTTATCATAAGTATTATGGTGATCAACAGATAATAATCTTATAGAGTCACCTTTAACTACTAAAAATCCAACAGGTTTAATTGTTACTCCTGCACCAGATCCTCCGCCAAAAGGATGTTGAGGTGAATTACTGTTTCTCGCATTTTCAAATTCTGTACCTCCACAACCAAATCCAAAACATACCCTTGATATAGGAATTATAACTGTACCATCATAAGCTGTTACTGGCTGACCTACTACAGTATCCACATCAATCATGTCTTTTATGTTTTCCATTGTACTTTTCATTAAATTTTCTATTGGATGATTTTCCATCTATGTCTCCTCCTTAATTTGTAGTTTTTTACATTGGTGTAATATGTTTTCATCTTTGATACTTTTATTGATTATATAGTAGATATATATAAGTTTTGCAAAATTAAACAAAACTATACCTTTTATTTCTAAGTTTATATAAGATTTATTATATTCAGCCTTTATTTCAGTATTGAAGTCTTTAACATAAAAGAAGTGATTTAAAATTGCATAAATAAGAGAAGAAGCTTGATGAAGGAAACCATAGGTTATAGCAGTTGCTGCAGCATCTTCAAAAGAATAATTTATTTTAGTATATAGTTTAATGATAATTTTATATTTATTTTTTCTTAAATTACTTAGTATTCTCCTATAATGATTAATAGTAAGCTTTTTACTATGAATTTTATCCTTATATTTAAGCTTTTTATTTGATTTTTTAATGTTAGCCCTGTCCTCTTTTTTATCTAAATTAAGTTGCTTATTATAAATCCATAATTGAAAATTTTTGTTTGAATAAATAAGTTTTATTTTTAGAGGAATAGGTAATAATAATATCATTGTAAAGATCAATAATAATATAAAAAGAATTTTCATAAATTATCCTCCAGTCTATTGTTAATATTCTAGCCACAATAGGAAAAGTTATTCATAATTAGGCTTAAAATGGTAATTAATTATTTAATCGAGGTGATACAATGAGGAATATTTATCTAAGATTTATTTCAATGATTTTAACAGCATTAATTATAAGTTCATCAATGGTTTCTACATGTTATGGTAAAGGATTAAATGTAGATGCAGGAAGTGCAATAGCTATAGATGGCAATAGCGGTAGGGTAGTTTATGAAAAAAATGCATATTCTTCAGTAGCAATAGCCAGTACTACTAAAATAATCACAGCTTTAGTAGCTTTGAACTATGGAAATTTAGATGAGGAGTTTGTTATATCAAAAAATGCTGCATGTATAAGAGGATCAGCTGTTGGATATAAGGAAAATGAAAAAATTACACTTCATGAGTTATTATATGGACTTATGTTTAAATCCGGTAATGATGCAGCAATTGCTATAGCAGAAGGAATTTCAGGATCTGTAGAAGAATTTTGCAAATTGATGAATGAACATTGTTTGGAGATTGGATTAATAAATTCCCATTTTGAATCTCCTCATGGATTAGACAGCATGTATCATTATTCTACAGCCTATGATTTAGCAATGGCCACTAAAAAGGCAAAAGAAAATCCTAAATTTCAAGAAATAGTTTCTTCTAAATCTATTTCTAAAGAGCAGTATAATTTTACAAGAGATTATCAAAACATAAATAAGTTACTATATCAGATGCCAAATGCTAATGGAGTAAAAACAGGGTATACAGGAAAAGCTGGGAAATGTTTAGTATCTTCAGTAAATATGGATGGAGGAGATATTATAATAGTAACTTTAAATTGTACTCCAAGATGGGAAGAAACTAAAAAAATATTTAATTATGTTAAAGAAAATTATGAATATAAAAAGCTATTTTCAAAGGATGAGTTAGTTAAGAAAATAGATATTGAAGATGGAAAAGAACCTTTAGAATTGTCTGTAAATAAAGATATAAATATGCTTACAAAAAAAGGTGAAGAACTAAAAGTAGAAATAAAAGCTCCTAATACCTTAAAAGCGCCAGTTAACAAAGATGAAATGGTAGGGTCAATAGTCATAAGTGATGAAAAAGAACAGCTATTATGTGAGCCTTTAATGACTAATAATCATGTAAACAAGAAACCTTTTTATAAGATACTTAAAGAAAAAGTATTTGATTAGATGCATGAGTTTATAACAACTATTCTTTTGCTTTTTAAAATTTAATATAAAGATAGAGCTTAGATGAAAGAAAGATTTCTTTTCATCTAAGCTTTTGTTTTTTTAGTGCAATGTAATAGAAAATATATAATAATATAATGTCAGAGAAAAAAGAGTCAATTAGGTTAATTATAGTTTATGATATTGCTTAATAAAGATAAATTTCATATATAGAATATTTTACCTAACTATCTCTAGATCATCGATGTTTAAGGAAATTATAATTTGAACAATAAACATTATAGAATTAAATTCAAATTATAAAAAAATAAATGAAATGTAACTGAATAAATGTTACTTTCAGAAAAATGTAAAAAAATATCAGTAAATGAATGTAAAAAAGGTAAAATAAAAGCAAAATTTTACAAAATAATCTGTCGAAAAGTTATATAATAATAAATATAAAGTTATATGAATTTTTGTGGAATATTTTGTAATAAAGAAAAGATATAGTAATACTAATTATGAGCCTTTGAGAAGAAAATTCTATTATATATGATATTTTACATTGTAATAGTTTAATAAATATAGTATTTACTTATAAATATTTTATTCGTGGTTTAGTTAGGTGTAAATAAAAATTTAATTGTTTGAAAAAATTTATATTAACAATTGATTTGGTGTAATTGACTTTTGAAACATTTATGTATATATCCTTCAGCTATGTATTGTGTCAGAGTTTAATTATAACAAGGATTATTCATAAATGTTTTTTGTTTTGCTTAATTTTAAAATTATTTAAGTATTCTTGCGTTATGATAAATGAATTAAAAAATATGTAAAGTTCTGAAAGTAGAAGATGGTTCATATCAAAGGAAAGTCTGAAGATTATCAATACTATTAAATTCATTTAAGATAATTTTGAGTAATTATAATATTTAGATAATATTTTTGAAAAATATAATAAAGTTCAATTAAAGTATTTTAATTAATGAATATTGCCAATTAAACTCAATAGAAAGGTGACGATATAAAAATGAATTTATTTTGCTTACCATATGCTGGCGGCTCAGAAAGCATATATTATTCTTGGAGAAAGTTTTTAGACCCGTCTATAAAATTATATCCGATAAAATTGAAAGGTAGGGGGAAACGATTTAATGAAGATTATTATAACAGTTTAGAAGAAGCTGTAGATGATATATATGCTTGTATGAAAAATCTTATAATTAATGAAGATTACGCTATATATGGACATAGCATGGGAAGTTTATTAGCTTATGAATTATATTATAAAATTATGAAAAATAATTTAAGAGAGCCTAAACATATATTTTTTTCAGGATATAAAGCACCTAGTATGATAAGAGAAAAAGAGAATATATATGAGTTACCTGATTATGAATTTATGAAGAGAATTATAGAAATTGGCGGAACTCCAGAAGAATTATTAGAGAATGAAGAATTATTAAATTTATTTATTCCTATCATTAGAAATGATTTTAAAATAATTGAAAATTATATTTATAAAGAAAAAAGTGAAAAAATAAAATGCGATGTTTCAATTTTAAATGGAAGACAAGATGATATAACATTAGAAGAAATACTCGCATGGAAAAATCATGTAGATCTAAAATCAAAATTTTATGATTTTGATGGTAATCATTTTTTTATAAATAGCAATGTACACAATATAGTCAATATAATAAATAATACCTTAAGTAGTGAGAAAATTTTGAAATTAGGATAATAAAAGAGGAGAATTTTATGACATCAGGTGGGAAATATATGAAAATAAATAAAGAAAAATCTGTATAGATGAACATTCATATTTAATTTATATGAAAGAATAAGATGAGTACTTAAATTTAAAAATATTTTTTTGGGAAATAAGTGTTAAATACATTAAATCCAGATTTAAAGATAGGAAAGTATAAAATTTTGCTGATAATTGTATAAATATATTAAAGCTAGCTTTAGATATATGTAGAAACAAGATTTTAAAGAATATTCTATTAAAATATCAAGAAAGATTTTAGACGCTCTATTTAATTAAAATTAGTTATTAGCAGCAAATTAAGGGGATATGTCTGGGGGAAATCTAAAAATGGAGTGGTATGTACTTTTTGTAGAAACAGGTAAAGAAGAAGTTATCCAGAAGTGGTTAGATTTATATTTTAGCAAGGAAAAATTAAAATCCTTTATATTAAAGAAGAAAATTACTGAGAAAAAACAAGGCATTATATATGAAAAAGTCAGAAAAGTATTTCCAGGATATATTTTTTTAAATACAGAAATGAATGAGGAAATATATTACAGAATAAAAGAAATACCGAGATATGTTAGGGTGCTGAATTTTGGAAATTATTATTCAAAAATAGATCATAATGAAATAAATTCTATTTTAAAATTGGTAGATGATAATTTCTTATTAGACTATTCACAAATAGCTATAAAAGATTCCAAAGTTATTGTTAAAAATGGAACTTTAAAAAATATGGAGCATATTATTAAAAAAGTTGATAAGCGTAAGAGAAGAGCTAAGATACAACTAGAATTTATGAAAGCTCCAAAGTTAATCGATGTAGGAATAGAATTAATTGATGAATAAAGGATGAATATAAATATTTTTGATTTTAAAATAATTCTAAATAAACTAATTGATGTTTCGGCACATTGGTGCAAATAGAAGGTCATATTAAAGATTAGGTAGTGTATTAAACAAAATTACAGTTTGATAGATGAAAGGGCGAAGCTATGCCCTTTGAAGAAATAATTAATGTAGAAATACATTAAAAGCATATATTCTAGATAGAAAATACTTGGAAATTTATTTGTAAGAGCTATTCAACAGTTTTTGATAGCTTTTATTTATTTGGTAAGCTTTATGGAATTGATTATAAGGGAAAAGAAGTATAAATACAAAGTATTTAAAAATAGTGGAACTTGATAAAAAAGCAGAAATTGTAGATGAAAATAATACTGGTATAAAAGAGTTCACTAAATTGTCAGCTCCAGTAATTTCAACAATTATAGGCGAAGGAAAAAGTGATGGAGCTATATAAAAATAAAGTTATTACAAATCGATATTCAGATTCTTTTGATAAAAGAATCTGAAAGATTAAGAAAAAAGGAATTTTAATATAATACATAGGAAATGATGAGGTAACTATTATGAAAAGAATTAAGTTGTTTTGTATTCCATATGCAGGTGGTTCAGGTTTGATATTTTATAAATGGAAGAAATATTTAAATTCATATATACAGTTAGAACCAATAGAACTTAAGGGGAGAGGACGACGATTTGGTGAAAAATTTTATGAAACATTAGAAGAAGCTGTCAATGATATTTTTGAAATTATAAAAGTTCAAATTGAAAATGAAGAATATGCAATTTATGGTCATAGCATGGGAAGTCTATTAGCTTATGAGTTATATTATAAAATAAATAGTGAAAATCTTAGAATGCCTACACATATGCTTTTTTCAGGACATGAAGCGCCCAATATTGAGAGACAAGAAAGGAATATTCACCTTTTACCAGATGATGAGTTTATAAAAGAAGTAATTGATTTAGGTGGTACGCCAGAAGATATTTCTAATAATAAAGAGTTGCTTGACTTATTTATACCAATTCTTCGTAGTGATTTTAGAATACTTGATAATTATAAATATAAAGAAGGAAGAAATAAAATTCATTGCGATATTTCAATTTTTAATGGCAAACAAGATGATATATCACTAGAAGCAATATTAAAATGGAAAGAACATGGAGATAAAAGTTTTAATGTCTATAATTTTGAGGGAAATCATTTTTTTATAAATGATAATGTTGAAAATATAACTAAAATTATAAATGAAACATTGATTAGGTAAAAATAGTTCAAAAGGCCGNNTAAAAATAGTTCAAAAGGGGAATTGAGATGAAGGAGAATAAGAGAAATTACTATAACTTAACACATCCGCAAAAGAGAATATGGTATATAGATAAGATTAATACGGATTCTCAATTACATAATATAGGTGGATGCTTAAAAATAAATGAAGATATTAATGTTAAATGTATGGAACAAACTCTGAATACCATTGTAATGAATAATGATGGATTTAGGTTAATATTTAAGGAAATAAAAGATGAACCTGTGCAATACGTTAAAGAATTTAAATATGAAAGTATAGATTTTATGGATTTCACAAACTATGAAAATCCTAAAGACGAGCATGAAAAATGGGTAAAGGATTTATTTGAGAAAAATTTCAACTTAGAAGATAGTAAACTATACTATTTTGCTATATATAAAATAGGTGAAAAAGAATGTGGAGTACTACTTAAAATTCATCATAGCATATGTGATGGATGGGGGATTACTTTAATACAAAATCAAATATGCAAAATATATACAAGTCTTGTAAATAATAAGGAGATTTGTATAGAGGAAACCTACCCATATATTGATTTTATAGAAGAAGAAAAAGAATATCTGAATTCAGAGCGGTTTATAAAAAATAAAAATTTCTGGAAAGAGAAGTTTGCCGATATACCAGAAGAATTTCTATATAATACATCAAATAACTTAGAAGGAAGAAGAGCCTGTTTTAATATTAATGATGATTTATCAAAGAAAATACAAAACTTTATTAATGATAAAAAATGTTCACTAAATACTTTCTTCATAGCAACACTACTCATATATATAAATAAAAATACATATAAAAAAGATTTAGTAATAGGGACACCAGTATTTAATAGAACTAGTAGGGCTCAAAAGAACATGATAGGTATGTTTACAAGTACTATACCTTTTAGATTTAAATTGAATAGAGAATCAAATATTGAAGATTTAATAAAGCAGATTAATAGGGAGTTAAAACTTTGTTTGGTAAATCAAAAATACCCTTATGATTTTCTAATTAAGGATTTAGATTTAAGTAAAGATGGTTATGATAGTTTATTTAAAATGTCTGTGAACTATTACAACTCCAAATATGAAAGTAGTATAAATGGTGTAAAAGCAGAGATTCAAGAATATTATTGTGGAAACCAAAGCTATTCATTACAGCTTATAGTTAAAGAATTAGATAATCAAAATATAGAGCTAGATTTTGATTACAAAATTTTAGAATATACAGACAGTGAAATTAAAACAATGTATGATTCTATGATGAATATAATTAAGCAGGTAATAGAAGATGAAAAACTTAAAGTTAATGAAATAAAACTTACTGATGAAGAAGAGAGAAAATATAAGGTATATGATTGGAATTCAACAACTAAGTATTATCCAAAGAAAATGGTAAATGAATTGTTTGAAGATCAAGTAATTAAAACCCCTGATAAGGTTGCAGTAGAGTTTAACTCACAGCAATTAACATATAAACAACTTAGCGAAAAGGCAAATCAATTAGCAAATCACTTAAGAAAAAAAGGCATAGATAAAAAATCAATTGTAGCAATTATGGAGACTCACTCAATTGAACTGATGATAAGCATTTTAGCAGTTCTAAAGACAGGAGCAGCATACCTACCAATTGATCCAAGTTATCCAATAGAAAGAATAAACTATATGCTTGAAGATTCCAACAGTAATATATTATTAACAAATTTTAAAGCAGAAGAGATTATTAGATTTAAAACAACTGTAACTAATGTAAAAGATATAAATTTAGACATATATAGCAAAGAAAATTTAGAAAAAACTAATGACTTAAATGATTTAGCTTATATTATTTATACATCTGGTTCAACTGGAAGGCCAAAGGGTGTAATGATTGAACATAAGGGGCTTACAAATTATATATGGTGGGCTAATAAGATGTATTTAAAGGGTGACAATGAAGCAATGGCGCTATATTCTTCAATATCCTTTGATTTAACTGTAACATCTATACTTACACCATTAATCTCAGGCAGTAAGATTGTTATTTATGATAATGATGAAACAGAATTTGTTCTATATAAGATATTAAGAGAAAATAGGGTATCAGTGGTGAAGCTTACACCTGCACATTTAACCTTATTAAAGGATTTGGATAATACAAAATCTAATATAAAGAGATTCATTGTAGGTGGAGAAGATTTAAAGGTAAACTTAGCAAAAGAAGTTTGCAATAGCTTTAGTAAAAATATAGAGATATACAATGAATATGGACCAACGGAAACAGTGGTAGGATGTATGATATACAAATATGATGAGGAAAAAGATCAAGGTATATCAGTACCAATAGGTTATCCGGTAGATAATGTACAGATTTATATATTAGATAATGAACTAAACCCAGTTCCAACAGGTTTTGTTGGGGAGCTATACATATCTGGAGATGGACTTGCTAGAGGGTATTTAAATAGAGAAGAGTTAACTAAGGAGAAATTTATTGAGAATCCATTTATTGAAGGAAAAAAGATGTACAAGACTGGAGACACTGCAAAATATCTAGAAAGTGGAGCTATTGAATATGTAAGTAGAGTTGATAATCAAGTAAAAATAAGAGGTCATAGAATTGAATTAGGAGAGATAGAGAGACATTTAGCTGAAAATGAATCTGTTAAAGAAGCTGTTGTTATATTTAAAGAAGATTCATCAGGAAACAAATTACTAAATGCTTATATCGTGAGCAAGAGTGAAGTTGAAGAAAGGGAAGTGAAAGAGTGGCTTTTAAAATTCTTACCTAAATATATGATACCAGCCAATTTTATATTTATGGATAGCCTACCATTAACTTTAAATGGAAAAGTAAATTATTCATTACTTCCAGAGCCAGCAGCAGTTCATAAGGAGTTTGTTAACTATAATACCTATTCCGAAAAGGAACTAGTGAAAGCTATGGAGGAGATATTAGGGATAGAAAATATAAGTATGAATGATAACTACTATCAACTTGGAGGAGATTCTATAAAAGCTATTCAAATATCTTCAAAGCTTAAAAATGTAGGATTAACTATTAAAGTAAAAGATATACTATCTTATGATTCTATAGAGGAGATAGCCGCAGCTATAGAAGCGAATGAAGAAATGGTAAGTATAAGCCAAGAAGAAAGTCATGGTGAAATAGAAAGCACTCCTATTATAGAATGGTTTTTTAATGAAAAATTTGAAGATGAGAACTTATATAATCAATATGTATTACTAGAATATAATGAAGTCTTAGATATAAATAGAGTTATTATGGCCATAAATAAATTGGTTAAGCATCATGATGGATTAAGAATTAACTATAATAGAAAGTCAAAGAAATTATATTATAATGACAAACATTTAAGTGAAATAGAAGCCTTTAAATATATTGATTTAAAAGAATTTCATTATGATGAACAATGTAAAAAGGTTAAGAATTTTATTGAGAAGGCCAATGTTAGTTTTGATATAGAGAATAGTCTTCTATTCAATGTAACTATGTTTGACCTAGATGATAAAAAACAAGCTTTATTATTCACAGCTCATCATTTAGTAGTGGATGGAGTTTCTTGGAGGGTAATATTAAATGATTTCGTAACCATATTAAATCAATTGGAAAATGGAAGTGAAATATCATTACCAATGAAAACTCACTCATTTAAAGACTGGGCAAATGAGCTAATAAATTATAGTCAAAAAGATTTTGAAAAAGAAATGCTTTATTGGAATAGCATTTCTAATAGTGACTTTAATTATCCAATAGATTTTAATAAGGGTAAAGATGTACTGAAAACATCACAAGAGCTGAAGGGTATTTTAGATGAAGATACACTAAATTCTTTAATGAAAGTTGTAAATGAAATTTATAGTATTGATTTGAATGAACTACTAGTTATTGCATTAATTCTTACTATTAATAATATAACAAAGAATAATGATGTGATAATTGAGCTTGAAAGACATGGAAGAGAAAATATAAGTAATGCTATAGATATATCAAGAACTGTAGGTTGGTTTACAAGTATGTATCCAGCATATTTCAAAGTTGAATCCAACGACATGGAAAGAAACATAAAATCTTTAAAAGAGCAGCTTAGAAATATACCTAATAAAGGATTTAATTATAGTATTCTTAAATTCTTAAATAATGAAATTAAAGAACAAAAAAATAAATATATAAGATTCAACTACCTAGGTGATTTGGATAATATTGTGGATAAAGAAAAGCTAAGTCTAGCTAGTATTGAATTTGGGTTAAATAGTGATGAAGAAAATTCATTAACAGCACTAATTGATATAGTAGCCATGATAGTGAATAAGGAATTAAAAATAAATGCTACTTATAGTAAGAATAAATTTAATAAAGAGACGATTCAAGAGTTAATAGATGCTTATATAAGTACATTAAAATTGATTAAAGAAAAATGTATGAATAAAGATGTGAAAGAATTTACTCCATCAGATTTTGATGCTGNNCGTTCAAACTAAAGAATGATCATATTTTAATTATAAAATTCATGTACTTAAAATTTGCCATTATTTTCATTGGAACTTATGTTGAAGATTGGAAATCATAGTAGGTAAAAATTACGCAAGGAGCAATTAGTATTATGAAAAAAATAAATAAACTACTATTTATATTTAGTGTTTTTATAAGTGTAATGTTATCATCATCAATAGTATTTGCTGAAATGAATAATGGATCAATAGATTTATTGACACAAGATGAGAGGATAAAAATAGAAAAGTTTATAGAAGAAAATATGGACAAGGGTAAAATTCCAGGGCTATCTATAACTATAGTGAGAGATGATAAAACTATTTATCAAAAAGGCTTCGGATATTCAGATATAGAGAATAAAAAATCCGTTGATTCAAAATCCTTATTTGAAATAGGATCTAACAGTAAAGCCTTCACAGCTTTAGGAATTCTTAATTTGCAAAAAAGTGGACAAATTAAACTAAATGAAGAGGTAACTAAATATATACCTTGGTTAAAGGTTAAATACAAAGGTAAAGAAGTTCTGATAACACTAGAACAATTATTGCATCAAACAAGTGGCATACCTTTTAAGACTATAGATAAGATTCCAGTTTCTAATGGTGATAATGCACTTGAGGAGACAGTTAAAACTTTAGTGGATATAGAACTAGACAGTGAGCCAGGAAAAAGATTTCAGTATGCAACTATAAATTATGATATTTTGGGGCTAGTGATTGAAAAAGTTACAGGAGAATCTTATGAAAAGTATATTGAAGAAAACATTCTAAAGCCAATGGGGTTAAATAGTACTTATTTATATAAAAAAGAAACTATAAATGATGATATGTCTAAGGGGTATAAAATTGGATTTTTAAAAGCACAGCTATATGAAGCACCAGTGTATAGAGGAAATAAGCCAGCAGGATATATTATATCTAATGGTGAGGATATGGCAAAGTGGCTTAAAGTTCAGCTTGGAACTTTAAGTGATTCAAAATTTGACAAGACAATTATTGATAAGTCACATGAAGCTAATCGTAGAGTTGCTCCTTTAGGGGATGGATCATCCTATGCTAGTGGATGGTTTGTTTATCAAAAAGAGGGTGGAGAAATTTCTCATGGAGCGAATAACCCCAATTATTCTTCGTTTATAGTATTTAAGCCAGAAGATGAAATAGGAGCTGCAGTGCTTTGCAATATGAATTCAGAATATACTGAAAAAATAGGACAAGGTATTAGTGAAATATTGCAAGGAGAAACCTATAACAAATATACAAAAGACTTAAATAAAAGTGCAGACAAAATTTCTATTTTAATTATAGTTACTGCTAGTTTGATAATACTTACTACACTATTCTTCGTAGTTAAAGGATTGAAAGAAATATTAAATAAAGAAAGAGTTTTTGTTAAAAAGGGAATAAAAAGTGTTTTAGAACTCAGTATTTCTTTGACTTTTATGATAGGGCTTAGCTACTGCATATACTTAATTCCATATATATTATATCAAGGCTTATCATGGAGCTTTGTTTTTGTATGGCTACCTAAAAGTGTGAAAGGTGCTCTCTATTTAATGTATATAAGTATTTGGACCATATATATATATGCAATATTCACAGGATTCTACAAAAAAGACGGTGATAAATCCTTATTAATATTATCAATATTAAGTATTGCAAGTGGATTTGGAAATGCTCTTATAATTTTTACAATAAACATAGCTATAAATAGTGACAATAATATGAAAATTAAATTGTTAGTATATTTTATTCTTGGAATAATACTTTATGTTTATGGTCAAAAAATTGTAAGAGGTAAGTTAATCGAGATAACAAATGGAGTTGTTTATTCAAAGCGTATGGAAGTGGTTAATAGTATATTAAAGGCGTCATATAAAAAATTTGAAGACATTGAAAAAGGAAGAATTGAATCTACATTAAATAATGATACAGAAACTATGAGCAGATTTGCAAATATCATAATTACTGGGATTACAAGTTCTGTAACATTGATTTGTTGCTTTATATATCTTGGGTTTATAAACATATATGCCTTATTGCTTTCAGTAACAATAATATTATTAATTGCAAGTGTATATTATTTAGTTGGTAAATATGCAAATAAAATTGGAGAAGAATCAAGAGATCTTCAAAATGTATTTTTTAAATTTATAAATGACCTTATAGGTGGTTTTAAAGAATTAGGTTTGAATTTAAAAAAGAAAAATGAATTTGAACAGGATATGGAAATAAGTTGTGATAAATACAGAGTAAAAAGAGGGCAGTCAGCATTAGCTTTTGCAAATATGTTTGTAGTTGGAGAACTGTTATTTACACTTGCAATAGGAGCTATAGCTATATTATTTCCTTTAATTTTAAAGAATTTAGAAACAGAAAATATAACAAGTTATGTTTTTATACTACTTTATATGACAGGTCCAGTTCATGGAATATTGGATACTATACCAAATCTTATTGAAGTTAGAATAAGTGTAAAAAGAATTAATAGTTTATTAGAGGAATTAGCTATTCCAGAAGATGAAGTTGCGCATGAAATGACTATTTTAGAAGATGAAATTGCTAGTGGAGTAGAAGTTAGTGGTAAAAAATATATTAACTTAAAATTAAATGAAATAGAGTATGCTTATGACAAAAATGATGAAGGTAGCTTTAAAGTAGGACCTATTAGCTATGAATTTAATTCAGGAGAAATAATTTTCATTACAGGTGGAAATGGTAGTGGAAAGTCTACATTAGCTAAGCTAATAACCGGACTTTATAAGCCTTCTAAGGGGGATATAACTTTAAATAATGTTAAAGTTTCAGAAAAGATGTTGAGCAAAAACTATTCTACTGTATTTGGCGATTTTTATTTATTCGATAAGCTTTATGGAATTGATTATAAGGACAAAGAAGCTGAAATAGAAAACTATTTAAAGATACTTCAACTAGACAAAAAAGTTGAAATAAAAAATGGAAAGTTTAGCACAATCAAACTATCAACAGGTCAAAAGAAAAGATTAGCATTATTAGTTACTTATTTAGAAGATAGGTCAATTTATTTATTTGATGAGTGGGCGGCTGATCAAGATCCAGAGTTTAGAAGATTTTTCTATGATAGTCTTTTACCAGATCTAAAGAAAAGAGGAAAATGTGTTATAGCAATAACTCATGATGATCATTATTTTAACCTTGCGGATAAAATTATAAAAATGGAAATGGGAATCTTAAGATAGTGATAGGAGGGGGAAGATGATTTATAAAAGCATATTTAATATGGTAGGTAACACGCCAATTATTAATTTGAAAGGAGAAGGGCTAGAAAACATAAACTTTTACGCTAAGTTAGAGGGGGTTAATCCAACAGGTAGCGTTAAAGATAGAGCTGCACAATATATAATAAATAAAGTTGAAAGAGAAGAAATGATAAATAAAGATACTATAATTATTGAATCTTCATCTGGAAATTTTGGAATTGCATTATCAGCTTATTGTAAAAGCAAAGGCTTAAATTTCTATTGTGTTATTGATCCACTTATATCAGAGACAAATGAAATGTTAATAAGAAAATTTAGCTCTAAGGTTATAAAAGTTACAGAAAGAGATAAGAACGGAGCTTATCTATTAACTAGAATAAAGAAGGTAAATGATTTAATTGATAGAGATTCAAACTCATATTGGGTAAATCAATATGCTAATGAATATAATTGTGAAGCTTATTACAATACATTAGCTCTTGAAATGTGCAATGATGTGGAAAATATTGATTATGTATTTGTGGGTGTTAGCTCAGGTGGAACAATAACTGGTGTGTCAAGAAAAGTTAAAAAGGTTTATCCTAATGCAAAAGTAATAGCTGTAGATATAGTAGGATCAGTAATATTTGGTGGTGAGCCTCAAAAGAGATACATACCAGGTATTGGATCAAGCAAAGTACCCGAGATATTAAGATTAGCTCTAATTGATGAGGTTATGACAATTGATGAAAGAGATGTGGTAAGAGAATGTAATAATCTTTTATTAGAACATAAGATTTTTGCCGGTGGGTCATCAGGTGCAGTTTTTGCAGCAGTAAAAAAATATTTTAAGGATAAAAGTTTCAAAACAAAACCTAATGTGGTTACGCTATTTGCAGATAGAGGAGATAGATATGCAAATACTGTGTATGACGAAGAATGGTGTAATAAATATATATTCAAAAATGAAAATATAAAAGTAGCAAAGTAAATTTGGAGGGGTCAATATGATTTATCTTAATGAAAAGAATATAAATGAGATAGGTGTAAAGTGGAACGACATAATAACTACTATAGAGGAAGCAACTAAATGTTTAGCTAATAAGGATTTTACTCAACCTATAAAGCCGTATCTAAGATATAGAGATTTAAAAAATAGAATTATTGCTATGCCAGCATTTGTTGGTGGAGATATAAATAAATCAGGGATAAAGTGGATTGCTAGTTTCCCAGATAATATTAAAAATAATATACCAAGGGCACATAGCGTAGTTATATTAAATAATGCAGATACTGGAATACCAGAAGCTGTAATTAACACACCAAAACTTAGTATATTACGTACGGCAGGAGTAACTGGATCTATTATTAAAGCATTTAATAAAGCAAGAGTCTTAAAAAATGTCAATGTAGGAATAATAGGATGGGGACCTATAGGTCAACACCATTTTAAAATGGTAACAGATTTATTAGGAGATAAAATAGATAATATATTTTTATATGATTTAAATCCAATCGATGCAGATAGTATCGATTCTAAATATAAAGAAAAGGTACAAGTTGTTCAGTGTTGGCAAGACGCATACAAGGATGCAGATATATTTATGACTTGCACGGTTTCAAAAGAACCTTATATTGATATGGAACCTAAAAAGGGGTCATTACAATTAAATGTTTCACTTAGAGATTATAAGACTGACATTTACGACTATGTTAAAGGTAACATAATAGTTGATGACTGGGAAGAGGTATGTAGAGAAACAACAGATATAGAAATGTTACATTTACAGAAAGGATTAAATAAAGAAGATACTAAGTCAATCGTTGATCTGCTTTGCAATAATTGTATTAATGAGTATTCTCAAGATGATGTGATAATGTTTAATCCAATGGGGATGGCTGTTTATGATATTGCACTTGGCAATTACTTTGCTAACAATGCTATTAGATTAGGAATAGGATATGAATTAAAGTAATCAGTTTATTTTATAAAAATTGTACAGTTAATCAAATTAAAGGTGTTTTTTATTTAGTCATCATTTGTATAGTGCCGAAGTGCAAGAATGAAATGTGAATGGAAATAAATTGGTATGTAATTTTTGTAGAGGCAGGAAAAGAAGAGATTATAAAGAAGTGGTTGGAAATTTATTTTGATAAAAGTATATTAAAACTATTCATATTTTAAAAGAAGATTACAGAAAAAATAGAGGGCTTTCTTTCAAAGCATTAAAAAGGTATTTCCAGGATATATTTTTTAAAATACAAATATGAATGCAGAAGTATATCATAAAATAAAAGAGTTACCTATATATGGAAAAACATTGAATTGTGGAAATTACTATTCTAAAGTTGGTTTTGATGAAATAGATCCTATTTTAAAAATAGTTGATGAAAATTTTTTATTAGATTATTCACAAGTTGTTATAGAAAGCTCTAAAGTAACTGTTAAAAGTGGAGCTTTGTACAATAAGGAGGAGCTTATCAAAAAAGTTGATAAGCATAAAAGAAGAGCTAAGATAGAACTAAAATTTATGAAAAATCCAAAGATAATTGATGTTTCGGCACATTAGTGGAAGTGAGATGTCATATATAAAAGTTGGTAGTGTATTAAATGGAAGCAAAAATTTAGTAGATGAAAGGGCGAAGCTATGCCTTTAAAAAAGTAATTGTTTAAGCTTCACACAAACAAAACTTAATTAAATTTCATAAAGATAGCTTTACCAAAAGGATAAAATTGACATCATTACCTATTTTAGAAAAAATACAGGAGAAGCTACTTACACGTTTATAATGGTAGAACTTCTGAGTCAGATTAAAAATGATACTAATATAAGATTACAATTAAATCATACATTGTTTATAGAGTATGAAATCTATTAATAGTATATATAAACAATGTATGATTTATTTTTATAGTTAATCAATTGTAGTAATATCTTGTAGGAGGGAAAATATGTCTCAAAATAATATTAGTAAAGCAAACGTAGAGGATATTATGGCGTTAACTGATGTGCAAGAAGGGATGTTATATTATTATATTCGTGATGTTGATAGCAATGTATATCAGGAGCAAACCTATATTACAATAAGCGGTAAAATTGATATTGAAATACTTAAAAAAGCTTTTAATTATGTTATACAAAATAATGAAGTGTTAAGAACTATATATAGATGGGAGAAGATAGATAAGCCTATTCAGATAGTAATGAGAGAGTATTATGTTCCGTTTAAAGTGGTTGACATATCTCAGAAAGATAGCTTTGAAAAAGAACGTATATTTAAGACTATCTTAGATGATGATAAAAAAGAAAAAATAGATATATCATTAGAGTCTATAAAAGTTACCATTGTAAAATTTAGTAATGATTTATGTAAAGTTATAATTAAAAACCATCATATATTGTATGATGGTTGGAGTAATTGCGTTATAATTAAAGATCTGAANNTTATGCATACAATCAGCTTTTTAAAGGTGTAGATCCTATTAAAACAAAAAAAACTAAATATAAAGAATTTTTAAAATGGAGACTAGAACAGAATCAAGATGAAACTATAGAATATTGGAAGCAATACTTAAGGGGATTTATAGGGTATAATAAAAATTATATTGGTAAAAAAAAATTGAAAACTATGCACTATTATACAGATAATATTGATAGTAAAATTATATATGAAATAAAGGAGTATTCTAAAAAAAATAAAGTTTCAATTGCAACAATTTTTTATAGCGCATGGGCTTATACTAGACACATTATAGAAAATTCAGATGAAATAACCTTTGCGACAACTTTTTCAGGCAGAACAAGTGAAATTGAAGATATAGATCAAATAGTGGGAATGTTTATTAATACACTACCTATAAGAAGTAAGCTAAAAGAGTATGAAACATGCAGACAGTATATTTTATTCTTCGAAGAGTGTTTAAGAAAGCATCAATCTTATCAATACCAATCGCTAGCTGATATAAAGTGTAGTTTAGGTATCCAACATGAAAGAGAATTATTTAATAATTTATTTGTTATTGAAAATTATCCTTTAAAAAATATAAGCCAAGAGGAGGATAAAATAAAAATACTGGATTATCAATTAGTTGAAGAATCTAATTTTGATTTGACTGTACAGATAATAACATTTGATGAATATAAGATTAATGTTGCATACGATTCAAATAGAATTTCATCAAGTACTATAGAAATAATGATGTCATGCTATAAGCAATCATTGATTAATTTAATTGCAGACGGAGATACCAATCTATTAGATGTGCAAATTCTAAATGAGAAAGAGAAAAAGGATCTAGTAGAAGCTGTTAAAGAAAATAAGATTTCAAAATTGGATTATGAATCTAATGAGGAAAAAAATATTACAGATGTTGTTGTTGCAGCAACATTTACAGCTGAACCAATAGGAGCATATATTGAATGGTGGTGCAATAAATTTAATGAAAAAGTCAAAGTGAAATTTGCACCATATAATCAGGTATTTCAGCAATTGATAGATCAAAATAGCCTAGTGGCTAACAATTTCGGCATTAATGTTATATTGATGAGATTTGAGGACTTAATTAGACATGTAAAAGAAGAGAAAGATAAAATCATTATTCTTAAAAAGAGTTATGATGATATATGTAAGCTAATATCTAAAGAATATAAGGGTATTACATTATTTGGAGTGTTCCCTATATCGACACACTTGAATTTAAGCAAAGAGATAGTAGACTTAATAGAAGAACTTTCAGATAAAATCATAGAGCAGATTAAATTAAATAAAAAAATACTTATTTTAGATTATAATAATTTAGATAAGTTATATAACATAAAACAAATATTTAATGAAGTAACAGATAGAGAGGGACATTTACCTTTTGAGAGCGAATATTATGCTGCAATGGGTACTATGATAGCACGTAAGATTTGCTCAATAAAAAAAACTAGCTTTAAAGTTATAGTTTTGGATTGTGATAACACTTTATGGGGGGGGATATGTGGTGAAGATGGTGGTGAATGTGTAAATATTAAAGATGAATTTGAAGAGTTTCATAGATTTTTAGTTCAGAAATACAATGAAGGAGTATTATTAGCTTTATGCAGTAAAAATAATGAGAAAGATGTTTGGAATGTTTTTGAAAAAAGAAAAGAAATGGTCTTAAAAAGGGAGCATATAGTAGCATATAAAATTAATTGGAGAAATAAAGATGAGAACATTAAAGAGCTGTCACAAGAATTAAATCTAGGATTAGATAGCTTTATATTTTTAGATGACAATCCAATGGAGATTGCAAAAGTTATGTTGAACTGCCCAGAAGTTTTATGTTTGAAGTTGCCTAAAGAAAGTAAATTAATCCCCATATTTTTACAGCATGTATGGGCCTTTGATAAAGAAAGAATAACATATGAAGATATGAATCGTACTAAGATGTATAAAGCTGAAGAAAAAAGGATAGAAATGAAGAATAAACTAAATTCTATAGATACTTTTTTAAAGAATTTAAATTTAAAAGTAAGCATGAAATTATTAAATCAGGCACATATAGATAGAGTTTCACAGCTAACATGGAGAACTAATCAATTTAATTTAAGTACTATAAGAAGATCAGAAGAACAAATTAAAGAATTAATAAATAATAATGATTATAAATGCTGGGAAATAGAGGCTGAAGATATATTTGGTGAGTATGGGGTAGTAGGAATACTGATTACACAAAAAATTGATAGCAAGTTATTTATTGATAGTTTTCTTTTAAGTTGTAGAATATTAGGAAAAGGAATTGAACACTCTATTTTATTGGGAATAAAAAAGTATTGTCTTAAGGAAAATATACAAACTGTTACTATGAGATATTATCCAACATACAAGAATAAGCCAGTACTAGATTTTATTAATAGTGGTTTATGGAGAAAATTAAAACAAACAGATGAGTTTATAGAATATGAAATATACTGTTATGAGATACCAGATACCTTAAAGTATATAGATTTTTATTTTGAACAAAGTTTCCATAAAGAGTTAGAAAAATGCAATAAAAGTTGTTTTAATGAAAATTTTGCAAAATATAAAACAAATATTGA
>NZ_DKLM01000169.1:10568-40527 GCF_002455975.1 Clostridium sp. UBA6640 | reverse complement strand
TTAGGAGGACATTCATTAAAGGCAACAATAGTAGTTGGCAAAATTTATAAAGAAGTAGGGGCAAATGTTTCTCTAACTAAATTGTTTGAAAATTATACTATCAAGAGATTGGCAGAATATATAGAAAGTCTAAATGAAAGTGAATATAAGCCTATTTCAAAGGTAGAGAAAAAATATATGTATGCAGCATCATCAGCCCAAAAGAGGATGTATATTAATAATTGTATTAATAGGGAAAATAAAAGTTATAATATCCCAATTGTATTTTCTCTATTAGGGGAACTTAATATCAATAAAGTTGAAGAAATACTAAAAGAAATAATCAGTAGGCATGAGATTCTTAGAACACATTTTGAAGTAATAGATGGAGAAGTAGTTCAAATAATTAATGAAGAGTTTATGTTTAGCTTAGAGCATTATGAAGTTAATGAAAGAGAATTAATGGATGAAATTGATAAGTTTGTTAGACCATTTATTTTGAACAAAGCTCCTTTAATAAGGGTAGCAGTAATGAGGATAAATAAATTAAAACATATACTTTGTTTTGATATTCACCATATTATTTCAGATGGTTTTTCAATGAGAATAATATTAAGCGAATTTATGTTGTTATACAACAATAAGCAACTTTCAGATATTAAAATTCAGTATAAAGATTATTCTGAATGGGAAAGGAAGTTTCAAGAAACATCTAAGTACTTAAAGGAAAAGGAATATTGGATAAGTAAACTTAAGGATGAAGACTTAAGTTCTATTGGAGATAAACTCATAGATTACCCACGAACGGAGAGAGGAAATTCTAAAGGGAAAATCCAGCAAGTTATTATTTCAGAAGAATTAACAAGAAAATTGAAGCAAATATCAATAAAAACACACACTACAATAAATTCAATTTTATTAACAGTATATAATATTTTAATTTGGAAATATACAAAGGAGCCAAAGATAATCATTGGATCACCAGTAAGTGGTAGAGTACATTCAGATTTATATAATGTAGTGGGAATGTTTATTAATATGATAACATTTAAAAATAGTATTTTTGAGAATTATACTTTTAGGACACTTTTACAAGAGGTAAATTATGATAGTTTAAGGTCATTAGATAACCAAACATATCAATTTGATGAGTTGGTAAGAGAATTGGGAGTAAAATCATCTTTAATAAGAAACCCTATTTTTGATATAGCGTTTGCTTTTCAAAATATAGATAATATTGATTTGAAATTTGACGATTTGGATGTAGAAATACTTAATTATGAAGAAAATTCCATGCAATTTGATTTATTTTTAAATGCATATGAAGAAAAAAATAAAATAGTATTGAATTTTGAATATTTGATATCGTTATTTATGGATGAGACAATAAAGAAAATGAGTGAGAGGTATCTTTATATTTTAGAAAAAGCAATTGAAAATTTAGATATTGTAATGAAAGATATTACTTTTCAGAAAGAAGTGGAATATGTAAAAGTGATAGTAAATGCTAAAGAATTAGATGAAGAATTTATATTTTGAACTACTTAAATAAATACTATAGAATGTTATAAAGGAGGAAGAGAATACAATGGGTATTAAAAAGAAGGAATCTATGATAATTGCATCTGAGCATGCAAAAGAAGAAGAATTTTGGAATGAAAAGTTAAAAGATATTAAGGGACTACAAAATTTTATTTATGATTGTGATGAAGTAAATACTCAAGATAATATTTTAAAACAAAAAAAATATTATCTTACTGATGAAATTTTTAATAAATTTATAGTTATGAGTAATGGATCAGACTATAAGCTGCATATGATTTTAGTTTCTATAATTTCTATTTTAATTAAGAGGTGTACGGGTAATGATGATGTTACAATTGCTACGCCAATTTATAAACAAGAAGTTAAAGCAGATTTTATAAATACTATAGTAATTCTTAGGAATAAGATTCAGGATAGTATGGCTTTTAAAGATGTTGTTTTTCATGTTAGAAAAAATATAATTGAAGCAAACCAAAATGTCAATTATCCTATTGATATTATATTGGATAAGTTTAAGAATAATCATTGCAAATTAGATGATATATTGGTTCTTTTAGAAAATATACATGAAAAAGAGTATGTGGATGGCATTGAATCTAACCTTAAGTTTACATTTAATCATAATATATCAAATATAGAGCTTGATTTGCAATATAATGAATGTGTATACAATAAAAAAACAATAGAAAGAATTTTCGAGATGTTTCTAACTATGTGTGAACATATTATTTCTAATACTAATTTATTAGTAAAAGATATAGAGATAATTCCACAAAAGGATAAGAATAAATTATTATATGAATTTAATAAAAAAATAGATTTTAATATATGTAAATCTATTCATGAATTTGTAGAGGAACATGCGAAATCTATTCCTAAAAAGGTTGCATTTCAATATGGAGACCTGGAAATTACTTACGCAGAATTAAATAAAAGAGCTAATCAAATGGCAAGAACCTTACCTAAAGATAAAATTAGTAAAGATAAGACAGTTGCTATTTTATTAAATCGTTCTCATTTAATGGTTGAAAGTATTTTAGCCATATGGAAATTGGGTGGAGCATATATCCCATTAAATAAAGAAAATCCAACACAAAAACTGCTTTCAATTTTAAATAACTCAAATACAAAAGTATTGGTTACTACATCAGATTTTATTAATGAAGAATTAGAAACTAATTATAAAGGTAAAATTATAAAATTGGATTTATGTGAAGTGGATATGGGGAGTAAAGATGATGCCAACTTAAATATAAAGACAAATCTTAATGATTTGGCATATATAATATATACCTCTGGTTCTACTGGGGATCCTAAAGGAGCTATGATAGAGCATGCAGGAATGATGAATCATATTTACAATAAGATTAACGATTTGAAGATAAATGAAGAAGATATTATAGCACAAAATGCATCTCAAAGTTTTGATATATCTGTATGGCAATTTTTCACTGGGATTGTTGTTGGCGGAAAAGCCGTAATTTATCCTAATGATGTAATTTTAAATTTAGAAAGTTTTTTAGTGAACATAATTAAGGATAATATATCTATACTAGAAGTTGTACCGTCATACTTATCTGTTTTAATAGATTATTTAAATATAAATAAAGTAGATTTATTAAACTTAAAATATATACTGGTAACTGGTGAAGAACTTAAAAGTAACTTAGTTAAAGAGTGGTTTAATAAGTACCCTAATATCAAAATGGTAAATTGTTATGGTCCAACAGAAGCATCTGATGATATAACACATTATATAATGGATAAATGGCCTAAGAAAAAAAATATATCTATAGGTAAGCCGTTAGCAAATACCTTTGTTCATATATTAGATAAGAATATGAAATTATGTAATGTAGGTGTTAAAGGTGAAATTTGTGTGTCAGGAATAGTAGTTGGAAGAGGGTATTTAAATGATTTAGAACGAACAGAAAAAGTTTTTTGTGAAGATTTGTTCTCATTAGATGGAGAAACAAGATTGTATAAAACTGGTGATATAGGTAAATGGAATGAGGATGGAACAATAGAGTTTTTTGGAAGAGAAGACTATCAAGTTAAAATACGGGGATTTAGAATAGAACTTAAAGAAATTGAGAACGTTTTACAAAAATATAGTGATATTAAAGACGTAGTGGTAATGGACAGGGTTGATGATAATGGTAATAAATATTTATGTGCATATTATATTGCAGAAGAAACAATAGAGTCATCTTTATTAACAGAGCATTTATCTGAATATTTGGTCAATTATATGATTCCAGCATATTTTGTTCGTATGGACAAGTTCCCTGTATCAGCAAATGGAAAGATAGACAGAAAAGTGCTACCTAATCCTATAAATGAAAATAATGAAATGAAGAGTGTTTTAATAGAAGATATAATAAAAAATAGCAACATTAAAACAACCAATAAATTAAATAGCACTTTACAAGAATCATTGATAGAAGACGGCCATTTTATTTCAAGTGAAGAAAAATCCAAAATATTAGAGGAGTTTAATTCTAATATTGTTGATTATAAACATTACAAAACCATTAGCCAATTATTTGAAGATGCAGTTGAAAAGTATAGATATAAAATCGCTATAACGGATAATGGAACACAAATAACTTATGATGAACTAAATAGTAAAGCAAATCAACTGGCAGTAATTTTAAGAGAAAAAGGAGTAAAGCCAGAAGTTATTGTAACTATAATATTACCTAGATCAATAAATGCTATTATAAGTATGATTGCAATATTAAAAGCTGGTGGAGCATATCATGTAATTGATACAGATTGTCCCCAAGAAAGAATAGATTATTTCCTGAAAAATAGTGAATCAGATATTGTAATAACTTCTGATGAGATTAAAGAAAAATTTACATTTAATAAAGAAAATGTACAACTTATAAATATTAATGATGATATATTCTGCGGACAATGTAAAAATATTGATTGCATAAATAGTCCCAATGATTTAGCTTATGTAATGTATACATCAGGAACAACAGGTGAGCCAAAGGGGGCTATGAATGAGCATAGAAATTTAATTAATTCAATTTATGGATGGATAAAGGAGTACGGATTAAATGAAATAGAAGTTAATACGTTATGCACAGTAAATTTTTCTTTTGATGTATCAGTGGCAGATATTTCAAGAACCTTAGTAACTGGAGGAAATCTAATTATATGTCCTAAAACTGCATTGGGTGATTTTGAAGTACTATGTAGAATAATTGAAGATAGTAAGGTAACAGTAATGGAGTCAACCCCTTCTATAATTCTTCCTTTTATGAAGTATGTAAAAGAACAGGATATAAGTTTAAATACATTAAAAGTAGTTGTTGTTGGATCAGATTTATGTAATAAAAATGATTTTCAAAACCTTAATGATAATTTTGACAATAAGATTAAGTTAATTAATTCTTATGGTGTGACTGAATGTGGTGTAGATGCAACATTTTATAAAGTAGATAGTGGCACTATAATTGAATCACAGACATTACCAATAGGAAAACCTCTTCCTAATACAAAACTTTATATTTTAAATAATAAAATGGAAGTACAACCTATAGGTGTAATGGGAGAATTATTTATTTCGGGGGAGTCAGTTGGCAGAGGATATATAAATAAAGAGTCTTTAACTAAAACAAAATTTGTTCATGATCCGTTTAGCCATAAAGAAGATCAAAAAATGTATAAAACTGGAGATATTGCAAGGTGGCTACCTGATGGTAATATTGAGTTTTTTGGTAGATTAGATTATCAAATTAAAATTAATGGGTTAAGAATAGAAGTTCAAGAAATAGAGGCTACATTAAATGAACATAATAAGGTAGATAATGCCGTTGTTGTTTTGAAAAGCAATGATAATAATGGAAAGTTCTTATGTGCATATATTACGACTAATACAAATGTAACAGAAGCGGAATTGCAGAAATACTTATCAGCTAAATTACCACGTTATATGATACCAAGATATTTTATTAAATTAGATAAGTTACCGCTTACGCCTAACAGAAAAATAAATAGAAGTTTACTTATAGGACATGAATTAGAACAGGAAAAGGTGCTTGTAGCAGCGAGAAATAATCTAGAAGAAGAAATCGTATATATATGGCAAAAAGTCTTAAGTGTTAAAAATATAAGTATGACTGATGATTTTTTTAGCTATGGAGGAGATTCAATAAGAGCTATTAAAGTTATTAGTTTAATTAATAAAAAATTTAATATAAGATTAGAAATTGTAGATTTATTTGAAAATTCAACAATTGAAAAACTTGCAAAGAAAATTGAAACTACTGAGTCATATGAAAAGGTAAATAAATTAAAGGCAATACAGTCGCAGTTTGAAAATATCAAAAATAATATTTTAATGAAAGATAATTCAATGAATAATGTGGAAGATATATATCCAATGAGTGATGTTGAAAAAGGAATGGTTTATTATTCACTTATGAATAAAGTTGAGGCAGAAAAAACAGGACATGCGGTGAATCATAATCAACTAGTTGTAGTACTAGATATTAGTGAATTTGATTCTATAATTTTTGAAAAAGCATTAGATTTGATGGTAAAAAAACATGAAAATTTAAGAACTAGTTTTAATGTTGAAGACTATAAAAAGCCAATGAAAATAATTAGTACAAGTATAAATAAAGACTTTAAATATGAAAATATCTTAAATATAAACGAACAAGAGCAACAAAAATATATACAAAATTTATTAAATGAAGATAGGAAGAAACCATTTGATACTAAAAAAGCACCACTTTGGAGGATTAGAGTATTTTCTATTAGTGAAGACAAATGTGCTTTTTGGATATCATTTAATCAGTCAATATTTGATGGATGGAGTTTAAGTATCTTTATTCCTGAATTGTTTGAAACCTATTCTAACTTAAATATAAACAATAAATATACTTTTAAAGAAATAAATGCAAGTTATAAGGATGCAGTTATGGAACAGATATTAGAGGAGGGTAAGGAAGATAATATTAAGTTTTGGATTAATGAACTAAAAGGATATAAAAAGTTAGATTTTTCGTTATTATCTAGAACTTGTGAAGTAAAGAATAAGGTTAATCAGTATA
Organism: Clostridium sp. UBA6640; assembly: GCF_002455975.1. Taxonomy (GTDB): domain Bacteria; phylum Bacillota; class Clostridia; order Clostridiales; family Clostridiaceae; genus Clostridium_J. The sequence goes on along the minus strand of NZ_DKLM01000169.1, from coordinate 33,928 downwards.
TTGAGATAATAGATAAAAACAAGCTTAAAAAGCTAAAAAACATAGCCAAGAAGTATGGTACCACAGTAAAAAATATTTGCTTTACTGCATATGTATGTATGATAAAGTGGATGTTTGATGAAGATGATATTGTGGTAGCAAATTTATCTCATAATAGAGCTACTGTAGAAGATAGTGAATTTGTACTTGGATGTTTTATAAATATGGTTCCTGTGAGAACAAAAATCTCGGATGAAGTAAGATTATTAGAAATGTTAAATATAGTAGATAATAAATTTTTAGAATTAAAAAAACATGATAAAGTTTCATTACTAGGTATTTTGAAAATTATTGGTGAAAAGTCCAACACAGAAAACCCTATAGCTGATACAATGTTTAATTTTACAAATTTTCATAATTTGAGCCAAATGAATAATATAAAAGATGTAAGTATATCAACAGAATTTAATTCTAAATTAAAATTAAATACAATCGGAAGACCTACTACTAGCTTTGACTTTAATGTAGATGTGACAACTGAAGAGTGCTCAATTATGGTTTTATCCTCAGTGTTTAATGAGGATACTATAAAAAAATATATAGGATACTTTATTAAAACTATAGATTATATGATTGTAGAAGATAATAGAAAAATAGGAGAAATAATTTCTCAAAACAAATTAAGTGATGAAAAAGAGATTCAATTTAAAACAGAATTTAAATTTTAAAGTAATTAAATAGATTCTATAAGTTGCTGGTATTTGAATATATCAGCAACTTTATATTTAAATTTATTAATTTGGATGTGAGTGAGGATATTATGAAATATGATTCAAATATAAATAAAAGAGAATATTGGATAAAAAAATTATCAGGGCAATTGCCAAGAGTAACATTTGAATATGATTATAAAAATATTCAGAATGATGAATATTCAATGGAGAAAATTCATTTTAAGGTACCTTATGAGAGTTTTCAAAGACTAAATCAAATAAGTGGGGGATCAGACTATACGCTACATATTATACTTACAACGGTAGTTTTTGTGCAACTTAATAAATATACAGGAGCTGAAGATATAATAATTGGAACACCTATATATATAGAAGATAGTGATGAGTTAACTACTAATGTAGTTTCTATAAGAAATACTGTATATAGTAGTCTTACGTCTAAAGAGTTATTACTTAATACAAGAAATGTGATTATAGAAGCTAATGAAAATTCAAGATATTCATTAGATACTTTATTATATCAATTAAAGATACCAGTATATGATAATGAGTTTACTTTATTTGATATTATGGTTATACTAAATAATTTACAAAATAGAAATGACATAGAGTATGTAAAAACAAACTTTAATTTTTTATTTGATAAGAAAGAAGAATCTATAGAGTTAATAATAGAATTTAATAAAAATTTATATAGTAGTAATACAGTTAATAGAATCGGAGCCAATTATATAGAACTTCTAAATAATATGCTATTAGACATAAATAAGAATATATCAGCAATGAGTATGTTAACTAAAAAGGAAGAAAAACATATTATATATGATTTTAATGATAATAAGGTGGATTTTCCTAAGGAAGAAATGATTTATGAAATAATTGAAAAGAATGCTTTAGAGCAACCTGATAAGATTGCGATAGCGCTTAAAGAGAAAACTATAAACTATAGAGAATTAAATAATAAATCAAATAGAATTGCTAATTATTTGAGAGATAAAATAGAAGAAAATGAAAATGCAATAATAGGCATTATGATGGAAAGAAATTTAGATGTTATTGTAGCCATTCTTGGAATTTGGAAAGCAGGAGGAGCATATGTTCCAATAGACACTGAGTATCCACAGGAAAGAATTAAAAGCATTATTAATGATGCCAAAATGAAGATAGTAATTTCAGAAAAAAAATATGTGAAGCTTTTAAATATATTACAGGGAGAGTGTGATAAGTTCTTAAGTTATCTATGTATAGATAGCAATAATATTCTTAATGAAGATGAATATGAAAATAGCTTATTAATGGATGAAAAACTCTGGGGCTTCATAGGGAGCAATGCAATTGATGAGATTACAGGAGGAGGTTGGATTAGTAGTTATACTGGGTTACCGTTTTCTAAGAATGAGATGGATGAATATGCGGATAATATTTTTCAAAAAGTTTCTCCATATTTAAATGAAAATACTAAAGTGCTTGAAATAGGATGTGCATTAGGGATTAGTATGTTTAAAATAGCACCTACAGTAGGATTGTATTATGGAACAGATCTATCTAGAGTAATTATTGAGAAAAATAAGAAAAGAATACAATCAGAAGGGTATAAAAATATAAAGTTAAAATCTATGCCAGCACATGACATAGATAATCTGGAAATAAAAGACTTCGATCTTATTATCATAAATAGCGTTATTCAAGATTTTAACGGACACAATTATTTAAGAAAAGTAATAAAAAAATGTATCAATGCAATGAAGAGTAATGGATATATATTTATAGGCGATGTGATGGATCAGGAGTTAAAGCAGCAGCTTATAGAAGAATTGAAAGAATTCAAATTAATGAATGAGGATAAAAACTATACTACGAAAACTGAATGGAAAGAGGAAATGTTTTATGCGAAGTTCTTTTTTGAAGACTTAAAGGGAGAAATGGCTGAAATAAATGACGTTATTTTTAGCGATAAAATTCATACCATACAAAATGAATTAACAGAATTCAGATATGATGTAATATTGGAGATTAATAAATTAAAAAAAATTGGACATAATGCGTATAAAAAGTACAAGCATCAGCATGATTTATCTGTATTAGAAAAATATAGTTGTGAGAAAGTATACAAGCAAGAGGAACATAGAGACTTAAATCAGCTTGCATATATTATATATACTTCAGGATCTACAGGTAGACCTAAAGGAGCTATGGTTGAGCATGCTGGTATGATGAATCATTTATATGCTAAAATTAATGATTTAAATATAGATAAGAATTGTGTTATAGCACAAAATGCTTCCTATTGTTTTGATATTTCTATATGGCAAATGTTTGTTGCTTTAGTTGCGGGTGGTAAAACTATTATTTATCCTAATAAGGTTGTTTTAAAACCGGAGGAATTTTTAATAGATTTAATAAATTCAGAAGTAACTATATTGGAAGTTGTGCCTTCTTATTTATCAGTTATATTAGAAGTTGCGCAATTAAATAACTATAAATTTAGCAAATTACAATACTTGGTTGTTACTGGTGAAACTTTAAAAGTACCATTAGTTAAAAAATGGTTTGAGATTTATCCAAGTATAAAAGTAGTAAATGCTTATGGTCCAACAGAGGCATCTGATGATATTACTCACTATATTATAGAAAATACACCAAATATTGAAAAAATACCTATTGGAAAACCAATATCTAATTTAAATATATACATTGTTGATCATAACATGAATATATGCCCTATAGGAGTTAAAGGAGAAATATGTGTATCAGGTATTGGGGTAGGTAGAGGATATCTTAATGATGACTTAAAAACGAAAAAAGTATTTTCAGAAGATGTTTTTAGAGGGGATGGAAGATTATATAAGACGGGTGACTTAGGGCGTTGGATGGAAGATGGAAATATAGAATTTATAGGTAGAAAGGATTATCAGGTAAAGATTAGAGGTTTTAGAATAGAATTAGGAGAAATAGAAATCAATATCCTTAAATATCCTAACATAAAAGATGTAGTTGTAATTGATAAAGAAGATAATAATGGAAATAAGTTTTTAAGTGCGTATATTGTATCTAATGAAAAGTTATATATATCAGATTTAAGATACTATCTTAAAGACAAGTTACCAGAATATATGATACCAAAATATTTTATGGAAATGGAGAAAATACCACTAACTTCAAATGGTAAAGTAGATAGAAAATCACTTCCAATATGTACAGATGACCACATAGTTAAACCTAAATATGAGGCAGAAATGAATGATATTGAAAAAATGTTAGTAAATGTATTTGAAGAAGTTTTGGGGATTAAAGGAATGGGTATACATGACAATTTTTTTGAAATAGGGGGAGATTCTATAACGGCAATGCAAGTATCTTCTAAGCTTCAAAAGAATAAATTTCTACTTGAGATAAAGGATATTTTTGAAAAACCAACGGTACAGGAATTAGCGCTCATTATAAAAGAAATAGAAGATAGTATAGAACAAGAGGAAGTAACTGGTGAAATTGGATTAACCCCGATTCAAAAATATTTTTTTGAAATGAGAGAAGATCAACAATACTCATTATGTCAAGTTAGAATGATATTTAATGAGAATAGATTTGAATACGAAAAAATAAAACAAGCATTTGTAAAAATAGTAGAGCACCATGATGCATTACGCATGGCATTTAATACAGTTGGAAAAGATGTTGTTCAGATAAATAGAGGTATAAATGAAACCTTATTCGATTTATCTATATTTTTCGATTTATCTATATTTACAGTAGAAGAAAATAAGAATATAGATGAATATTTACAGAAAGAATTAAACAATATCATAAGAATTAGGCCATTGACTACAGATACGCTATTTAAATTAGCCTTATTTAATACAAGAAATGGAGATTATCTTGCTATAATTATTGATGAGTTAATTATAGATGAAAATTCTTGGAATATACTGTTAGAAGATTTTTATTATATTTATAATCAGATTGAAACAAATAAAGAAATAAGACTAAAGGAAAAAACCCATTCATTTAAATATTTTTCAGACAAATATAATAGTTACTTTAATAGTTATGATATTAAAGAGGAATTAAGTTATTGGCAAAATGTGATAGAGCAAGGTGAAAAATTAGATATAAGTAATTATTGTAATGAGAGTTTTGTGGAAGAACTTGAAGAAGTAAAACTGGCATTAGGCACTGAACAGACTCAAGAACTACTAAGTAATGTGAATTGGGCACATAATACAGAAGTAAAAGATATACTGATAGCTGCACTAGGATTATCAGTTAAAAAATGGGCAGGTATTGAAAACATTGTTGTTGGTATAAAGGATGATGCAAGAAAGTTTATGGAAAAGTATGGAGCTATCGATCGTACAGTAGGATGTTTTACAGTTCAATACCCTGTTTTATTAAACATGACTAAAAGTGAAGATATTTCATATACTATTAAATCAATTAAGGATACTTTAAATAAAACACCTAATAATGGTATAGGTTATGGACTTTTAAGATATTCAGATGAGCATGAAATAAAGAAAGAAAGTAAGCTGAAAATGAATCCAGAAATAGAATTTACCTATTTGTGTAAACTAGAGAATTACAACAGTAAAGAAAAGCTGGATTTAACAACAAAAGGTATGAGTATTAAAGAATTAAAAATACAAAACTTAAGTAAAAGTCAACATATTAACATTTATGCAGATATAATAAATAATAAATTACAGGTGTTTTTTGAGTTTGATAAAACTAAATATAGTAATAAGTCAATTAAAGATCTATCTGAAATCTTTAAAAATAATCTAATTTATATTATAGAACATTGTATAAATAGGGAAAATAGTGAGCAGAGTCCATCAGATTTTGACTATGATGATTTAACGATTGAAGACATTGAAGAATTAGAAGATTATATAGGTAATATTGAAATTTAAATAAAGGAGAATAGATATGGCAAAAAATAAAATAAAAGATATACTTAAAATGACACCTACTCAACAAGGTATGTTTTTTTACTGGCTATTGGGAAAGGATAATGATGAAAATTCATATTGTTATCAAGAGGTATTTAAAGCTAAGGGAAATATAGATATAGAATTATTACAAGAAAGTTTTAATTATTTAGTAGAATATCATGATGTATTTAGAACAATTTTTAAGTTCCAAGATGGAGAAAAGCCTCTTCAAATTATTTTGAATGAAAGAAATTTCAAGATGGGATTCAAAGAGATATCTAAGTTAGAAAATAAATATGACTATATAGAAAAGGAAGCTAAAAAAAATAGAAAAAAAGGGTTTGATTTGATAAAAGATATACCAATAAAGGTAGATGTTTATAAAGTTGATGAAAATGAGTATAGGATGGTATGGACATATCATCATATTATTATAGATGGATGGAGTTTAAGTATTATATATAAGGATTTACTTCATATATATAACTTGTTAGTAAATCATGAAAAGATTGAATTAGAACCGATAGTAGAATATAAGAATTATATAGAATGGTTAAGAAATAAAGAGAGATATAAGCAGCAAGGATTAGAATACTGGAGAAATTATCTGAAAGGGTATGAACAACAAGAGATATTTACTAATAACAAGAAAAAAATATTAACTGAATCTTATAAATATGAAGAATATGAGTTTAATTTAAGCTCAGATATTATTGAAAAATTAAATAAGCTAGCAAAAACAAATAAGGTTTCTACTAATATAGTTTTTCAAGTTTTATGGGGAATATTTTTACAAAAATATAGCAATGTTAATGATGTAGTTTATGGAACTGTTGTATCAGGGAGACCAAGTGAGATAGATGGTATTGAAAGAATGGTAGGATTATTTATAAATACAATACCAATGAGAATAAAAAGTGAAAAGGAAGATACATTAGAAATCTTATTAAGAAAGGTTAATCAAGATGCCATATGTTCAAAAGAGTATGAACATATGGCATTAATTGATATACAGAAACAAACGAGTCAGAAAAACAAACTAATTAATCACATTGTTGTATTTGAAAACTTTGTTGTGCAAGATGAAATAAAAAAAATAAATGATAAAGTTAGTAGTACTATTGAGGTAGAGTTAGAAAAGGGATATGAACAAACAAATTATGATCTTAATTTTCTTATATATCCAACAGAAAATTATAAGTTAATGTTTACATTTAATTCAGAAGTTTATGATAAAGAATTTATAGAAAACATATCAAAAACTTTTAGTTTCATTGCAACTAAACTTATAGAAAATCCAAATGCGAAACTAAAAGAAATAGATATAGTCTCAGATGAAGAAAAACATAAGCTATTATATGAATTTAATGATACTGGAGCAGATTATCCTAGAAATAAGACTTTGCATAAACTTTTTGAAGAGCAGGTGGAAAAAACTCCAAACAATATAGCTATAATGTATGAAAATGAAGAAATAACATATAAAGACTTAAATAGTAGAGCAAACTCCTTAGCTCATGTATTAAAAGATAAGGGTATAAAAGCTAATAATATAGTTGCAATAAGTGTAGAGAGATCAGTAGAAATGATAGTGGGGATATTTGCAATACTGAAGTCAGGAGCAGCATATTTACCTATAGATTCAAGTTACCCAGAAGAAAGAATAGAATATATACTTGAAGATAGTAAACCGGCCATAGTATTAGTTGAAGATAAAGTTGTAAGTAAAATATCATATGAATCCGAAATCATAAATATCAATGATGATAGTATTTACTTAAATGATATTAATAATCTAGGTGAGATAAGTTGTTCTGAGGATTTAGCATATATAATATATACTTCGGGTACAACAGCGAATCCCAAAGGTGTTATGATAAAACATGGAAGTGCTGTTAATAGATTGAATTGGATGAAGAAAAAATATGAGATAAATGAAAAAGATACAATATTACAAAAAACAACATATACATTTGATGTATCAGTATGGGAGCTATTTTTATGGACATTAGCTGGTGCAAAATTAAAGTTATTAACTAAAGGTGGAGAAAAAGATCCGTCTAAAATAGTAGAAAATATAAAAGATGGAGAAGTTACCATAATTCATTTTGTTCCATCCATGCTTAGCATATTTAATGAATATGTTTTAAATGAAAATAAATATGAAGATATAGCGACCATAAGATTTGTGGTCTCTAGTGGAGAAGCACTAAAAAAGGAATATTGCAACGTATTTAATAAGACAATAAGACAAAATAATTATACGAGACTTGTAAATTTATATGGACCTACTGAAGCCACTGTAGATGTTACCTATTATGAGTGTAAATCACAAGAATATGACGAAGCAATACCAATAGGAAAGCCAATTGATAATACACAATTATATATATTAGATAAGAATCTTAAACTTGTTCCAATTGGAGTTAGTGGTGAATTATATATAGGTGGAGTAGGTGTATCAACTGGATACATTAATAATTTAAAATTAACCAAAGAAAAATTTATAGATAACCCTTATGACTTAAATAAAAAAATATATAAAACTGGGGATTTGGCAAGATGGTTGCCGGACGGTAATATTGAATTTTTAGGAAGAATAGATCATCAAGTAAAAATACGTGGATTTAGAATAGAACTTGAAGAAATAGAAAGTGTTTTACTTAAGTTAGAAGGATTAAAAAAAGTTGTAGTACTTGATAAAGAAGAAAATAATGAGAGGTATCTTTGTGCGTATTATGAGGGGAAAAATGATTTTACAATTGAAGAATTTAGAAAATATTTAGAAACTAAGTTACCATATTATATGATACCATCATCATTTGTAAAGGTTAGTAATATACCATTAACTGAAAATAATAAGGTTGATAGAAAAGCACTATTAAACCTGACTACTGATATAAATATAGGCACTGAATATAAAGTAGCAACCAATGATATGGAGAGAAACTTGATAAGAATATGGGAGCAAGTGCTTTTAAAAGATAAAATAGGTATTAATGATAACTTTTTTTCTTTAGGCGGAGATTCTATAAAATCTATAAGATTAGTAAGTTTAATAAATAAAGAATTAAATGTTAATATCAAAATAAATTCCATATATAAAAATTTAACGATAAAAAAATTAGTTGAATATATGGAAAAAAATAAAGTCATGAGCTTAAATGATAAATATATAGAAGAAGCTAGACTTGAAATAGAAAAATTACAAAATGAAATACTTAATGATGAAGTTGAAAAATCAAAATTACCTAAGGATTTTGAAGAATTTTATCCAATGAGTGACATAGAACTGGGAATGATATATTACATGTTTAAAAGTGCCGAGGAAGAAATTTATCATGATCAATTTATATATGAAATTGAAGAAGAGAATTTTAATTATGAACTTTTAAAGAAGGCAATGGAGAATATTGTACTAAAACATTCAAATTTAAGAACTAGTTTTAATATAGGAGATTTCTCAGAACCATTGCGTATAGTTCATAGTAGCATAAATTTAAATATGGAAATGATATATATTAAGAGCCACAATAAAGATAAAAGAAACTTTGTTGATGAATATATGAAAAATGATAGAAAAATTAGGTTTGATATTAGTAAAGCGCCTATTTGGAGAATGAAGGTATTTAACTTCAGTAATGAGAAGGTATTGATTGGGTTCTTTGTGCATCATTCAATTTTAGATGGTTTTAGTGTTGCTTCGTTGATGGCAGAAACAGCAAGTATATATAAACAATTAAAAAATAAAGAAGAGGTTGCTTTTAATAAATTAAGATGCAGTTATAAGGAAAGTATTATAGAACAAAAAGCTATAAAAAATAACCCTAAAATAAAGAGATATTGGAAAAAGGAACTGGATGAATATGAAAAACTACCATTGATATATAAGGATAACATTGATGAGTATGATACTTATGAAGTAGAAGCATACCTAAATGAAGAAGTATTCATTAATATTAAAGAAATAGCTACAAAATATAACACTAATATTAAAAGTGTTTGTTTTGCGGCATACTCATATATGATAAATATGCTTACTTACAAAAATGATATAGTAGTAGGATTAGTAGGAAACAATAGACCAATTTGTGAAGATGGTGATAAGCTCTTAGGATGTTTTTTGAATACTATCCCTGTAAGAATAAAGTTTGAAAAGGAAATGACATGGGAGGATTTATTGAATCATGTAAATAAGAAAATGATAGATCTTACTATAAACGGCCGTTTACCTTTAGCTGAAATTGCAAAGGTAATAGGTGAAAATACACATGATGGAAATAAAATATTTGATACATTTTTCAATTTTATTGATTTTTATATTTATAATAATAATGATTTCAAATATAAAGTTGATATTAAGAAAAATAATATGAAATCTGTTTTTGGAAAAACAAATACACCTTTAGATTTTACAGCTTCTATAATTAATAATAAGATATATTTGAATTTACGTTCTAGTAATAAAATATTTACCCAAGAAGAAAGCAACAATTTGATGAGTTATTTTATTAATATAATTAATGAATTCATAACAAATATTAAAGGTACAATAAATAAAGAGAATATTCTCACTAAGGAAGAACGAGAAAAAGTTATTTTTAAATTTAATGATACAGAAATAGATTATCCAAGAGATAAAACACTATACGAACTATTCGAAGCACAAGTAGAGAAAACACCAAATAATATTGCAGTAGTATTTGAAGATAAAAAGTTAACTTATAAGGAGCTAAATGAAAAATCTAATAGTCTTGCAAGAGTATTAAGAAAAAAAGGTGTTAAGGCCAACTCAATAGTAGCAATAATGATGGAAAGATCATTAGAAATGATAGTGGGGCTAATTGGAATATTAAAATCAGGAGGAGCTTATTTACCAATAGATTCAAGCTATCCAAAAGAAAGAATAGAATATATGTTAGAAGATAGCGAAAGTAAGATTTTATTGAGTGATAAAAAGTTAATAGGTGGGTTAGTATTTGAGGGTGAAATCATAGATATATTCAATGAAAGCTTATTTAGCAATGATGAAAGTACCTTAGAGAAAATAAATAACTCAAATGATTTAGCATACGTTATATACACATCAGGAACAACAGGTAGATCTAAGGGGGTTATGATAAAGCATAATAGTGTAGTAAATTATACAAAATCAATTATAGATAAAGCAGTTTTAACGTCAAGTGATGAGACTGCATTGTTATCTTCATATGCCTTTGATTTAGGATATACCACAGTATTCACAGCTTTGATTACAGGAATAAAACTAAATATTATTTCAGAGGATAAATATAAGAATCCACAAAAGTTAGTTGAACTTCTTAAAGAAAATATTACTTATATTAAAATGACACCTTCTTTATTTAGTATTATTGCTAATTATCAGTATGATAAACCTATATCTAATAATAAATTACGATTAATAATACTAGGTGGAGAGGAAATAAATATAGAAGATATTAAAGTTTTCACAGAGTCAAACAATGGGAATAATGCAATTATAATGAATCATTATGGTCCAACAGAAACTACTATAGGATGTATAACTACACAAATTAATTTAAGTAAATTAAATGAATTTAAAAGAATAATAGGTAAACCACTTAATAATGTAAATGCATATATTTTAGATAAATATAATAAGGTTTGTGGTATTGGAACAGAAGGTGAGTTATATATAAGTGGAGAAGGGTTATCAGTAGGATATCTAAATAGGCCAGAATTAACAGCTGAAAAATTTATAGATAATCCATTTAATCATGGAACAAATATGTATAAAACAGGGGACTTAGCAAGATGGTTGCCAGATGGAAATATAGAGTTCTTAGGAAGGATAGACGACCAAGTTAAAGTGAGAGGTTTTAGAATAGAACTTGGTGAGATTGAAAATAAGATATTGCAACATGAAGAAGTAAAAGAAGCCACAGTTGCAATAAAAGAATATAAAAATAATGAAAAATATATATGCGCATATGTGGTTAGCGAAAAAGAAATTAATGAATTAAATCTAAGAAGTCATTTAAAAGAAAGTTTACCAGACTACATGATTCCATCTTATTTTATTAAGCTAGATAAAATGCCATTAACTTATAATGGAAAATTAGATGGAAGAGCTCTTCCAGATCCAACTTTAGATGTAGATTTAAGTGAATATGAAGCTCCAAGAAATGAAATAGAAGAAATTTTAGCGAAACTATGGAGTCAGATATTAGGCATGGATAAAGTTGGGATAAACGACAACTTCTTTCAATTAGGAGGACATTCATTAAAGGCGATGGTGCTTATATCTAAAATTCATAAGAAATTAAATAGAGAAGTATCATTAAAAGAGTTATTTAAATATCCAACAATAAAGGGATTAAGCAATTTTATTAAAAATGCAGAAGAAAATCAATATTTTAAAATAGATAAAATAGAAGAAAAAGATTATTATGAAGTATCATCAGCTCAAAAGAGAATGTATTTATTACAACAAATTAATTTAGAGTCTATTAGCTATAATATGCCAGGTATTTTAGAGATAAAAGGTAATTTAGATGTATTAAAACTAGAAAATATATTTAAAACTTTAATAGAAAGACATGAAACATTGAGAACAAAATTTATTGTTAAAGATGAAGAAATAGTACAAGTGGTACAAAAAAATCCTAAATTTAATATAGAGTATTTAGATAATAAGAAAAATTTAGATGATTGTATAAATAAGTTTATAAGACCATTTGATTTAAACAAAGACAATCTTTTAAGAGTTGGATTAATAAAAGTAAAAGAGTTAACACATATATTAATATTTGATATGCATCACATAATATCAGATGGTATGTCAAGGGAAATATTGATAAACGAATTTATAGCATTATATAAAGGAGAAGTTTTAGAAAATTTAAGAATACAATATAAGGATTTTGCTAAATGGCAAAATGATTTATTAAAAGCTGAGGAATTTAAGAAAAAAGAAACGTATTGGGTTGAAAGATTTTCAGACGAAATACCTATACTAAATATGCCTACAGATTTTACTAGACCAGCGATACAAAGCTTTGATGGAGATAGTATTTGTTTTAGATTAGATAAAAATATAGCAAAAGAGTTGCGAAATATAGCGAATAAAACAGAGAGTACAATGTATATGGTGTTATTAGCAGCAGTAAATATATTTTTATACAAGTATAGTAGTCAAGAAGATATAGTTATTGGGAGTCCAATAGCTGGAAGAAAGCATGAAGATCTTGAGAATGTTTTAGGAGTTTTTGTTAATACATTAGCTATGAGAAATTATCCTTGTGGAAATAAGACTTTCGAGAGCTTTTTATCAGAAGTAAGAAATAATGCATTAGAAGCATATGAAAATCAGGACTTTCAATTTGACATGCTTATAGATAAGTTGAATTTATCTAGAGATATAAGTAGAAATCCTTTATTTGATGTTATGTTCTCGTTTGAAAGCAAGAGCAGTGAGTCTATAGTACTTAATGATATGGCCATTAGTGAATATGATAATAATAATAAAATATCTAAATTTGATTTAAGTATATCTGCTTTTGAAATGGATGATGCTTTAGAGTTTGAGTTTGAATATTGTACTAAATTATTTAGAAAAGAAAGTATTGAAAGAATGACAATACACTTTAGTAATATATTAAAGCAAATAATCAAAAATGAAGAAATTAAATTAAAGGAAATAGATATACTTAGTGAAGAGGAAAAGAATACTATAATTACTCAATTTAATAATACTGGTATGGAATTTAATGAAAATAAGGTAGTTCACCAGTTATTTGAAGAACAAGTAGAAAAAACTCCGGATAATGTAGCTATAATGTGTAAAGGTATTACTATAACATATGGAGAATTAAATAAAAGAGCAAATCAATTAGCAAGAAAATTAAGAGATGAAAGTGTTGGACGAAATTCCATAGTTGGAATAATGATGGATAGATCGATAGAAATGGTAATAGCAATTATTGGAGTATTGAAAGCAGGGGGAGCATACCTGCCAGTAGATACAGAATATCCATTAGAAAGAGTTAAATATATGTTAGATGATAGTGCTGCTAAAGTATTATTAGTAAAGAGTAGTGAAGTAAATAAAAATATAATGGATATTGTTAATACTATTATAGACATAGAAGATGAAGAAATATATATAAAAGAAAGTTACAACTTAGAGTGGATAAGTAATAAGGATGATCTAGCTTATGTAATTTATACTTCAGGAAGTACTGGAAATCCTAAGGGAGCAATGATAGAGCATTTAGGGATGCTTAACCATATTTTAGCTAAGATAAAAGATGTTGAATTAAATGATAAAAGTATAGTTTCACAGAACTCCTCACATTGTTTTGATATATCTGTTTGGCAGTTTTTGGCATCGCTAGTTGTTGGGGGGAAAATAGTTATCTATACTAAATATGAAGTTTTAAATGCTGAAGAATTTATAGAACATATTGAAAAAGATAAAGTATCAGTGTTAGAAGTAGTACCATCATATTTAGAAACAATGCTTTATCATTTAACAGAAAATAATAAACTGGCAGATTTAAAACACTTACTTGTAACGGGAGAAGTATTAAAGAAGAATCTAGTTAATAGATGGTTTAATAAATATAAACATGTAAAAATGGTTAATGCATATGGTCCAACGGAAGCATCAGATGATATAACACATTATATAATGGATAAACCTTGTGAAAATGACATTGTTACAATTGGAAAACCTATAGCAAATTTAAAAATTTATATAGTCGATGAGCAATTCAATATTCTTCCAGTTGGTATACCAGGTGAGCTATGTGTTTCAGGGATAGGAGTAGGCAGAGGCTATATAAATAATTATAATAAGACAACAGAAGTATTTATGGAAGATCCGTTTATAGATAAAGGAGTAAGAAGGCTTTATAAAACAGGAGATTTAGCAAAATGGTTACCAGATGGAAACATTGAAATTTTAGGAAGGAAGGATTATCAGGTAAAAATCAGAGGCTTTAGAATAGAACTTGGAGAAATAGAAAATATATTATTAAAACATGAAAAAATAAATGAAGCTGTTGTTGTAACAAGAGAAGATAGTGAAAGAAATAAATATTTATGTGCTTATGTTGTATTAAATGAGAATATAACATTAGATCAGTTAAAAGAAGAACTTAGAAAAGATTTACCTGAATACATGATTCCTGCATATTTTGTTAAACTAGAAAAAATGCCATTGACTAGAAATGGGAAAATAGATCGAAGAAATTTACCAGAAATATCAAATTTATTAGATTTAAGAGTAAGATATGAAGCACCTAGAAACGAAGTAGAAGATAAATTGATAAAGATATGGATGGAAATGTTGGATGTTAAGACAATAGGTATAAATGACAATTTCTTTGACTTAGGAGGACAATCATTAAAAGCAACAATATTAATGAGTAAAATTCATAAAGTTTTTAATGTAGAAGTATCTTTAAGGGATATATTTAAGCTAGCAACTGTAAAAGAATTGGCACAATACATTTTAAAGTGTGAAAAGAAAAAATATATAGAGATAAAAAAAGTTGGCTTACAAGATTATTATGAGGCATCTTCAGCGCAAAAAAGATTATACTTGATACAGAAATTAGATTTAACATCTATGGCTTACAATATGCCAATGACAATTGAGATAAAAGGATCGCTAAATATAAGTAGAGTAGAGCAAGTTCTAAATCATTTGGTAGAAAGACACGAAGTATTTAGAACCTCGTTTAAAGAGGTAAATGAAGAAATAGTTCAGGTAATAAGTGATAAAATAAAATTTAAATTAGATTATTTAGAGGTAGATAGGGATATAGACATAGTTAATGTCATAGAGTCTTTAAAGAAACCATTTAATTTAAATAATGCACCTCTTTTAAGATGTAGTTTAATAAAAATAGAAAAGGAAAGACATATTTTGTTCTGTGACATTCATCATATAATTTTTGATGGTGTATCAATGGAAATATTAACAAGAGAATTTATAGAGTTATATGATGGAAAGGAACTAAAAAATAATAGAATACAATATAAAGATTTCGCTAAATGGCAGAATGATTTCTTTAAATCTTTCGAGATGGAGAAACAAGAAAAATACTGGATAGATAAATTTGCTGATAATATACCAGAGACAAATTTACCAACAGATTTTGTAAGGCAAACAGTTCAAAGTTTTGAAGGGAATAGTTTAACTTTTAAATTAGATAAAGATATATCAAGAGATTTGTATAATATGGTCAAAGAAACTGGAAGTACAATGTATATGATACTATTATCAGCTGCTAATATATTAATATCTAAATATAGTGGTCAAGAAGATATAGTAATAGGAGCCCCTATAGCTGGAAGAAATCATATGGAGATTGAAAATGTAATAGGATTATTTGTTAATATCCTGGTAATGAGGAATAATGTTGATAATCAACAATCATATGGGGAATTTTTACAGAAAGTAAAAGATAATGCTTTAGAGGCATATGAAAATCAAGATTATCAATTTGAAAAATTAGTTAAAAACTTAAATATAAATAGAGATTTAAGTAGAAATCCATTGTTTGATGTATTGTTTAATTTTGAAGAAATAGACAATAAAAACATAAAGGCAAATGGTATAAGTATTAGTGAATATTATAATGAGTATAAAGTATCAAAATTTGATTTGAGTATATTTGGATATGAAGAAAATGATGAAATTCTATTTACATTCCAATATTGTACTCAATTATTTAAAAAAGATACTATTGAAAGAATGATAGTGCATTTTAATAATATACTTAAAGAAATAACTAGAAGTAAAAATATTAAGTTAAAAGAAATTGAAATTATTTGCAAAGAAGAAAAAGAAGAAATTGCTAAATATAATGATACGGATATCAATTACGAAAACAATAAAACTATACAAGAGTTATTTGAAGAACAAGTAGAGAAAACTCCAGATAATATAGCTGTAATATATGATGAAAATAAGATAAATTATAGGGAGTTAAACAATAGATCTAATCAATTAGCAAGATTACTTATTGATAATGAAGTTAATCCGGGAGATGTAGTGGGAATAATGTTAGATAGGTCTATGAAGATGGCTATTGGGATGTTAGCTATATTAAAGTGTGGAGCAACGTATGTATCAGTAGATCCAGAATACCCTGCGGATAGAATTAAGTATATGCTTAATAATAGTAATAGTAATGTTTTATTAACACAGGAACAATACTTTGGGAAAGTATCTTTAGATTGTAAATATATAAACATAGATAATAATGATTTATATTCATATTCAACAGAGAATTTAAAATGTAGAGCTATTTCTAGTGATATTGCGTATATAATATACACTTCTGGAAGTACAGGAAAGCCAAAGGGAGTAATAATTACTCATCAATCTGCACTTAATACAATTATAGACATTAATTCAAAGTTTAACTTGTTGGAGACAGATAAGATATTGGCACTTTCATCACTTTGTTTTGATTTATCTGTATATGATTTCTTTGGAGCACTAATATGTGGAGCAAGCACAGTAATAATTAAAGATAAGATGAACACAAAAGAAATAATACAAGCGATAGAAAAGGAAAAGGTTACAATATGGAATACAGTACCAGCTTTAATGGAAGTTCTTATAAATAGTGTTAATTATACTTTTGTTAATGAAAGTTTAAGACTTGTGTTATTAAGTGGGGATAGTATTCCATTAAAATTGCCAGAAAGAATAAAGAGCCATTTTATAAATTCGGAAGTTATAAGTTTAGGTGGTGCAACAGAAGGATCAATATGGTCAATATATTATCCCATAAAACATGTAGATGAAACTTGGAAATTGATACCCTATGGAATGCCATTAGCAAATCAAAAAATTTATATAATGGATAAATATTTGAATTTAGCACCAATTGGAGTTCCAGGTGAGATATGTATTGGTGGAGTTGGTGTAGCAAAGGGATATGCTAATGATATTGGAAAAACATCTAGTAGGTTTATACATCATCAGGAATTTGGATACATCTATAAAACGGGAGATAGAGGAAGGTTCTGCAAAGAAAAATATGTTGAATTTCTAGGAAGAATTGATAATCAAATTAAGATAAGAGGTTTCAGAATTGAATTGGGAGAAGTGGAAAGTACTCTATTAAATATAGGAGGAATTGATGATGTAGCTGTATTGGTAAAAGAATCAAAAGGTTCAAAATATATTTGTGCATTTATCACTGGAACAGTAGAGCATAACATGGATGAAATAAAAGCATTGCTAAAAGAGAAGCTACCTGAATATATGATTCCTTCATATTTTATTAAGATGGATAAATTACCGTTAACATCAAATGGAAAGGTTGATAAAAAACAACTTCTTTTATCTATTGATGAAAGAAGTATTGGAGTTAAATATGAAGAAGCAAGAAATGAATTAGAAGAAGCTATGATTGATGTGTGGCAAAAAGTATTATATATAGATAGGATAGGTATAAATAATAATTTCTTTGATTTAGGGGGGCATTCACTCAATGCAGCAACTATTATTAATGAAATTCATAACAAGCTTAATGTGGAATTGGAAATAAAAGACATATTCCAAAGACCTACAATAAGAGAACTTTCAGAATTGGTATTGAAAGCAAAAAGGAATGAGTATAAAGATATTGAAAAAGTTGAGAAACAAGAATATTATGAGACAAGTTCAGCTCAAAAAAGAATGTATTTAGCTCAACAACTTGATTTGAAGTCTGCTACTTATAACATGCCAGTTGTTTTAGAAGTAGAAGGAAACCTAAATATTGAAAGACTAAAAGAAACATTGAAATATTTGGTTAATAGACATGAAGCTCTAAGAACAGAGTTCCTTATAACAAACAAAGAAATAGTGCAAAAAATTAATGAAAATGTTGAAGTAAATATCCAATATTTTGATATGAAAAATAAAAATCTTACAAATATAATGAATGAATTTATAAAACCATTTAATTTAAATAGGTCTCCAAACTTTAGAGTTGGGATTGTAAAAATAGAAGAAGTAAAATATTACATTTTAATTGACATGCATCATATAATTTCTGATGGTATATCTTTTGAAATTATATCAAGAGAGTTCGTTCAAGTATATAGTGGAAAGCAGCTAGAACCACTAAAAATCCAATATAAAGATTTTGCTGTATGGCAGAATAAATTTAAGGCTACAGAATATTATAAAAACCAAGAAGAGTATTGGATGAAAGAATTTAGTGGAGATATACCTATATTGAATTTGCCAACTGATTATGTAAGAAATCATATTAAAGATGATAAAGGAGATTATGTAGGTTTTTATATCAATGAAGAAGATACTAAAAAATTAAAACGTATAGCTAGAGATAACGAAAGTACAATGTTTATGGTTATTTTATCCGCGTTTAATATATTGTTATCAAAATATAGTGGCCAAAATGATATAATAGTGTCTACTCCAATAGCTGGAAGAAACAATAAAGATTTAGAAAATGTTATAGGGGTTTTCATTAATACATTAGCTATAAGAAGTAAGATAGATGAGGAAATCACATATAAAAATTATTTACTTCAATTAAAGGAAAAATCTATAAAAGCCTTTGAAAATCAAGATTATCAATATGATGAACTTATTGAAAAAATAGGAGTTGATAGGAGCCAAAGCAGGGAAGTATTAACAGATATTATGTTTGCAATGCAGAATATAGGCTTTGTTGAAATGGAAATTGAAGAGCTAAAGATCAAACCTTTAAATTTGAGTAGTAATGATGCAAAATTCGATATATTATTGTCAGCTTCAGATGAAGGAGATTCTATAGCCTTAGGTTTTAATTATAGAACAAGTTTGTATAAAAAAGAAACAATAGAGTTAATGGCAAAGCACTTTGAAAATATAATAAGTCAGATAAAGTATGATGTTGAGATTAAAGATATTTCTATATTTGATAAAAACGAGTTGTTAAAAATTAATAGAGATATTAATAAAGTTATTAAAGATTCAACATTAGATATTGAATTTAATTTTTAAACCGATAGATTAATTACTAAGATAATTAGAGATGTTTTTTATTTAACTTAAATGAAAAAAATACAAAATATGTTGAAAGACATTTGAAGTTTATTCTTTAATTTGAAATTTTCACTAAAAATAAATTGATGTTAATTAAATTACTTTATTTATATTGAGAAGTGAGTTTTAGATTGCTTTAAAATGTTTTTATAAAAATAAAAATTATAGGGGGAGTTTTTATGAAAGAAATATCATATAACAATTATTATTGGCAAAATGATTTAGTTAGGTTAAGAGCCTGGAGTGAAGATGATTGGGAGTGGGATTATTATACTAGCTTTGATAGTTCAGCAACTAGATTAGCAGATTATGTGATTGATCTTCCACCAACGATGTCATATTCAAAAAAATACTGTGAAAAAATCGCAAATTTGTCTATTAATAATTGTAGAATAGTCTTTGCAATAGACACGTTAGATGGAGTGCATGTTGGTAGAATAAATATATTATTAGATGATCATAAGAATGGAACTTTTGGGATTGGGATTAAAATTGACAGGGACTATAGAGGTAAAGGATATGGAACAAGTGCTATGAAGATACTTTTAAAATATGGATTTATGGAAAAGAGATTAAATAAGTATTCAGTAAGTGTTTTAGAAGGAAATGAAGGATCTATTAAAATGCATAAAAAGCTTGGCTGTGAGCAAGAAGGTATTTTAAGACAAAATGTTTACACAAATGGAAAATATTATGATGAAATATATTTTGGATTAACTAAGGATGATTATTTAAAAATTATAGATTCTGAGAAGAATATATAGTTAAAGTTAATACTTTATACCAAAATTTTAAAATTAAAAAGATAGAAAATGTACTGCTATTTTATCAGATTGATGAAATTAGTAGTACATTTTTATTTGTTATAATTAAATACCTTAAATTGGTTAAAGCATAAGGAGCTTTGAATATTTAACAAGTATAAAATTAAAAAGTTGAAAAGATTAAGTTGTAATAGGATAGAATTGGGAGGGTAACTTGAAAATAAAAAACTTGATTTATGGCACACAAATAAGACCATGGTCTCAATGTAGAAAGAGAGATGGATCTGATAGAAATATTTATAATAAAGTAGTCTAAGGTGATGAGGTTACTTTAGTAATATTATCTTAAGATTTAATACCAAGATCAAAATATTCCTTATAAAGTGAGTCATTAAAAGCTTCATTTTTAGAAAGCATAGTATATACACATGTTAAAAGAATTCTTGCAATTGCAATATTGCTCTTATATGACCACGATACTTTAAGTAAGGACATAACTTATCTTTTATAGCAGCATTTGCACATTGGATTAGTAATGGTTTAAATATACTCCGACACGGCTTATACGGACGCTTTTTTCTTACCAGCACTTTCGTTGTTTTGAGGAGTGAGTCCAGCACAGGAGCATAAATGCTTTGCATTCGGAAAGATCAACATATCTAATCCAATTTCAGAAATAGTACCAATTTCTTACTTATTAATTATACCAGGAATAGTTTCTAGTAATTTAATGGTTAGAACAAATTCTTTAGGAATTAAATAAATAGCTTGGTCAAGTTGATTAGTGTAAGTATTAATATCATAATTATTTAAGCAAACTTTTATTTTTAGCATTGATCTCTTGATATATTTCATTACATTGAAACAGTTATCTCAGCAAATTTGTGACTCATATTGTGACGTGAAAAGTCTAAAAAGTCTATATCATGGCTATTAGGATGCTCCATTGCATATTTAATAATAGTCGATACTGATTTACTAAAGGTATCAGATACTACATTTGCTATCATTAAATTGGAAGCTGTTGGTGAATTTTTGATTTGATAAAGTAATCTTGCAAGTAGATTCAAGGATATTGCAAACTGGAATACAATACTTTCTAGTAATCTCCATGCAAATTTCAACACAATTAGTAATGGCTAGCAAGTCATTAAGGCTGATAAGCTCATTGGTATAAGTGTTAAATTGCTTAGCTTTGTATGTTGTAATATTATTGATTCCGATTGTTGCTATAGTAGCAACTACAAACTTTTTATAGACATTAATCCCGCAGCATGTTAAATAAACAATTTTTAACACTTAATCACCTTAAAATAAAAAAATTGAACATACAGACATTGACTAAATACCTAAGCTTTTAAACGGTCTTTGTTCAAATAAAGATTAACTTACGTGCTCGATGGTACAATTATTTGTACTTAATAAGGTATTTGGCACATATTATTATGTGGATTACAGTAGGTGCAATCACACTCACCCTACCGTGCTCCGCAGTATAGCTGTATGGCTGGTATTAATTATTGACACAGTAGAATTAAAACATACATTTTCATGAAATTTTGTGCTTTGAGTATACCGAAAGGAATGATTGTTATTATGGAAAATAGAAGAATGTTAATTAATTCTATAAAGGCTATGAGTGAGTCACGGGAATATTGGACTCAGTTTTTTTTACAAGAAATTGAAGGCTTAAAGTTATATAAAAATTGTTCTGATAAGGATAATTGTAAGTATAAAAGTTACAGCTTTAAAATATGTAATGATTTAAATAGAAAAGTAAGAAATTTAAGTAAGGATGATGATTTATCTTTGTATACAGTATTGCTTACTGTGTTCAATATTCTTATATACAGATATACAGAAAGTAATTTTATTATTGCTATCCCTCCGTATAAGATTCAACATGTTGAAAATATGGAAGAAAATAATGTTTTGTTAATAAAAAGTAATATCCAAGATTCTATGCTGTTTAAAGATCTATTAATTGAAACCAAAAAAAGCTTAATAGAAACATATAAGCATCAAGTATATTCCATATCCGATATAATGAGAGAAAAAAACATAGATTATATGGATGGTATTAGTTTTATGATGACCAACCTGCATAATGATAAGAACATAAAGTTTTTATTAGATGAAGCTAGAAGTAAAATAAGTTGTTTTATTAAGAAATATTATGATGAAATTGAAGTTAATATTACTTATAAATCAGAGTATTTCAATGAATATACTATTACTGAATTTGGAAATGCTTATTTAAATATTTTAAATCAGGTACTAAGTAACATAGGTATAAATTTACGAGATTTAGAGTTAGTTGAAGATGAAAGTAAAAATAAAATTTTATATGATTTTAATGATACAAAAGTGGAATATCCTAAAGAAAAAACAATACAGGAACTCTTTGAAATCCAGGTAGAACAGGCACCAAACAATATTGCGGTAATATTTGAAGATAAAAAATTAACTTATAAAGAATTAAGTGAAAAATCTAATAGCTTGGCAAGAATTTTAAGAACTAAAGATGTTAAAGCAGACTCTATAGTAGGAATAATGGTTGATAGATCCATAGAAATGATAATAGGAATAATGGGGATTTTAAAAGCAGGGGGAGCTTATTTACCAATAGATCCAAGTTATCCTAGTAATAGAATAGAATATATGTTAAAGGATAGTGAAACTAACATTCTATTAAGCAAAAACTCTTTAGTTCAGGATATAAAGTTTAGTGGAGAGTTTATAGATTTAATTGACCAAAATTTATTTGGAGTGGATGCAAATAATCTAGAGAGAATAAATAGTTCAAATAATTTAGCTTATGTTATTTATACTTCTGGTACTACTGGAAATCCAAAAGGTGTATTGATAGAGCATAGAAATGCAGTCAACTTATTAATGGATATGC
>NZ_DKLM01000169.1:0-10375 GCF_002455975.1 Clostridium sp. UBA6640 | reverse complement strand
TGTATGTTATGAATAATAATAAGCTACAACCTATAGGAGTGCCAGGAGAATTGTGTATTTCTGGCGATGGATTAGCAAGGGGATACTTAAATAAACCAGAATTAACTTCTGAAAAGTTTGTAGACAATCCATTTGAATCAGGAACGAAGATGTATAAGACAGGAGACTTAGCAAGATGGTTACCAGACGGAAATATAGAGTTTTTAGGAAGGATAGATAACCAGGTTAAGATAAGAGGATTTAGAATAGAACTTGGTGAGATTGAAAATAAGTTATTGCAACATGAAGATGTTAAAGAAGCAACGGTTACGGTAATAGGAAGCGAAGATAATGATAAGCACATTTGTTCATATATAGTAAGTGATAAAGAAATAAGTGAATTAAACTTAAAAGAATATTTGAAAGAAAGCTTACCAGAATATATGGTGCCATCTTATTTTGTAAAACTATACAAAATGCCGGTTACATCGAATGGAAAGCTTGATAGAAGAGCACTTCCTAAACCTAATCTAGATGAAAGGTTAACTAGTTATGAGGCACCAAGAAATGAAATTGAAGAAACTTTAGCAAAAATATGGAGTGAAATATTAGGTGTAGATAAAGTAGGAATAAATGATAGTTTCTTTGAATTAGGAGGTCATTCATTAAAGGCAATGATTCTTATATCTGAAATTAATAAGGAAACCAATAAAGAAGTTCCATTAAAAGAATTATTTAAGAATCCAACAATAAAAGGGCTAAGCAAGTTTATTGAAGAGGCTGAAGAAAGTATTTATTCTAAGATTGAAAAAATAGAAGAAAGAGAATACTATGAAGCGTCATCAGCACAAAAGAGAATGTATATAATTCAAGAATTTGATAAAGAAAACATAGCTTATAATATGCCACAGATTTTTGAAATTCAAGGTTCTATGGATAAAAATAAAATAGAGGATACATTTAGAAAACTAGTTGAAAGGCATGAAGCATTAAGAACTTACTTTGAAACTGTTGAAGATGAAATAGTTCAAAAAATAGATAATAATTATAAATTTAAGTTAAAAGAGGAAACTTCACATCAATCTATAGAAGAGATAGCTAATGATTTTGTAAGAGCTTTTGATTTAGCAATAGCACCGCTATTTAGATGCAAAATAGTAGAAACTCAAGGGAAAACTTATTTATTAATAGATATGCATCACATAATATCTGATGGAGTATCTATGAGTATTTTAATAAATGAATTTGCTACACTATATAATGGTGGAAACTTAGAACTATTAAAACTACAATATAAAGATTTTGCAGCATGGCAAAATAATTTCTTAAAGTCAGAAGAAATGAAAAAACAAGAAGAATATTGGGTAAATATGTTTAATGGTGAAATACCAATATTAAATTTACCATATGATTATGAAAGACCTGCAGTTCAAAGTTTTGAAGGTGATAGTGTAAGTTTTGAAGTGGATAAAAATGTAACACTTGAATTGAGGGAACTTACAAAGAAAACGGGAACAACAATGCATATGGTTATATTATCAGCATTTAATATACTTTTATCTAAATATAGTGGACAAGAGGATATAATAGTAGGAATACCGATAGCAGGAAGGTCACACTCAGATTTACAAAATATAATAGGGATGTTTGTAAACACATTAGCTTTAAGAAATAAACCAGAGGGAGTTAAAAAGTATATAGATTTTCTAAATGAAGTAAAAGAAAATTCAATAAAATCTTATGAAAATCAAAGTTATCAAATTGAACAGTTAGTAGAAAAATTAAATATAAAAAAAGATCCAAGTAGAAGCCCATTGTTTGATGTAATATTCAATACACTGAATATAGATATTGAGGACAGTGAATTAAATGAATTATTATTAAAGCCGTATAACGGACAAAATAAGATATCAAAGGCAGATTTAGAATTAACATTAATAGAAGGTGTAGATACTTTAAAGTTAACTTTGGCTTACTGTAAGAAATTATTTGATCATCATACTATTGAGATTATTAAAGATGATTTTATAGATATACTTAAAACAATAGCTAATGATGAGAATATTCTTTTAGGTAACATTATTAATAATGGACCTGAGGAAGAGTTGCTTGAATTAGATGAGAATTTATTCTTAGATTAACAAGATAGGAGAGGTTATGGTGTTATGGAAAGTAACTTAGTACAGCGTGATATGATTAAATATTGGATAAATGAATTAAAAAGTTTACAGGAAAGTGACAGGAATCTATGTGACTATAATAGAGAAGGATATGAAGCAAGGGCGCATTATATTAGTATTGATAAACAAACTGTACAGCGATTACAAGTAACTTGTAAAGCTAATGATTTTGTTATGTATTCTTTTTTGGTATCGGCAATAAAAATAAGTTTATCTAAGTATATGGATAAAAAAAATATGACCATAGGGATACCAATTTATAGCTCAAAAGACTCAAGAAAAATTATTTATAGCAAGGTATTACCACTAACATCTACCTTAAATGATGATGAATCTTTTAAAGAATATATGCTACGTATTAAAAATAAGATTTTAGAAATATATAAAAATCAAGGATATTTAAATAGTGCTGTATTGTTAGAAAGCAAAGTATGCAATGAAGTTATGGATTTAACTCCTATTAATGTTTGCATGAGATCATTTCATGAGGAGAAGTGCATTAATTATATAACAAGTTCAAGTAAAAATGAAATTTCATTTTTGCTTGAACTTCTAAAAGACAGTACAATAAAACTTGAGGTAGTATACAATGCTAATAAATTCTCAGAAAATACTATCAATAATTTATCTAGAACTTTTATCAAAGTTCTAGATAAAGTTTTAAAAAATTATAATGAAAAAATTAAGAATATAGAAATTTTGTGTGATGAGGAAAAAAATAAAATACTATGGCAGTTTAATGAAAATAATATGGAGTACGATAAAAATAAGACAATACAAGAACTATTCGAATTACAAGTAGAAAAAACACCAGATGATATTGCTGTAGCATTTAAAAATCAAAATTTAACTTATAGAGAGCTAAATGAAAGAGCTAATAATTTAGCATTATTGTTGAGAGAGAAAGGGGCCAAGCCTGATTCTATAGTAGGCATAATGATAAATAGATCTGTGGAAATGCTAATAGGAATAATGGGTATTTTAAAATCAGGAGGGGCTTACCTGCCAATAGACCCTAAAAATCCTAAGGAAAGAATAGATTATATTATAAAAGATGCTCAAATAGAAACAATAGTTACATCAGAGGAAATAGCTAAAGGTATAAATTTTTACGGACATATAGTAGATTTACAAAAAGATGTAATATATGCAAGTAAAAATACCAATGTAACTTTGGTTAATAGTAGCAATGATTTAGCATATGTAATATATACATCAGGATCAACAGGAAATCCAAAAGGAGTTATGATAGAACATAGACAGGTTAATAATTTTATACATGCTATAAATAGTGAAACATCGCTGAATAAATTTAATAGTATATTGTGCCTTACAACTATTTCATTTGATATATTTTGTTTAGAAACTATAGTGCCATTGACTCAAGGATTGAAAGTAGTTATTTCAGATGAAGATGATAGCATCAATAGTAATAAAATTGCAGGAATTATAGAAGAGCACAATATAGAGGTTATGCAAAGCACACCATCTCGGTTTAAAATGCTTTTAGATAGTGATAAATTTAAGCAAGCTATGATTAACATAAAATTAATATTAGTTGGAGGAGAAAGTCTTACAAAACATGTATTAGATGAGTTTAATAAATATGAAAAGTTAGAAGTTTATAATGTATATGGACCAACGGAAACAACAGTGTGGTCAACATGTAAGTATATTAAAAATGAAGATAAAATTACTATAGGAAAGCCTATAAAAAACACTAAGATATATATATTAGATAGCAATAATCGAGTAGTACCTATAGGAGTATCAGGAGAGTTGTGTATTTCAGGAGATGGAGTGGCAAGAGGGTATTTGAATAATACTAGCTTAACAGAAGAGAAATTTATAAAGAATCCATTTTGTGATAATTCAAGAATGTATAAAACGGGTGATCTAGCAAGATGGTTACCAGATGGAAGTATAGAGTTCTTAGGAAGAATAGATAGTCAAGTTAAATTAAGAGGATATAGGATAGAACTTGGAGAGATAGAAAACTCATTGATGTGCTATGAAAACGTTAATGAGGCAGTAGTAATAATAAAAGAAATGGATGATAATGAAAGATATATATGTGCTTATATAACAAGTGGAAATGATTTAAATGAGATAGAATTAAAAGCCTTTTTAAGAAAAACATTACCTGAATATATGATACCAACCTATTTTACAAAATTGGATAAATTACCCTTAACTAATAATGGAAAAATTAATAGGAGATTTCTACCAAAACCAATATTAAATAAAAGTCTAAATAAGTATGAAGGACCAAGAAACGATATAGAAGAAAAATTGGTAAAAATGTGGAGTGAAATTTTAGGTTTCGAAAATATTAGCATAAATGATAAGTTCTTTGATATAGGGGGACATTCTTTAAAGGCAATACTACTTATATCAAAAATTCAAAAGGAATTTAAAAGAGAATTAAAAATAGGGGAATTATTTGAGGCGTCAACTATAAAAGAACTAAGTGAATATATAAAACTAAAAGAAGAGGTCAATTATAATGGAATAAAGAAAGCAGATAAAAAGTCATACTATAATGTTATGTCAAATCAAAAAGGCCTATTTATTGTAAATAAAAAAAGTTTAGATATTGCAGAGTCAAATGTACCAATTATCATAAATATACAAGGAGATGTAAATAAGGATAAATTAGAAAAGGTATTAATAGAATTAATTAATAGGCATGAAGCTTTTAGAACTTCATTTGAAATAGTTGATGAAGAGGTGATATGTAAAATTCATGATAACTTTGAGTTTAAGCTTCAGTATGATGAGTATATTGGCAAAGATATTAAATCAGTTGTATATGGTTTTATTCAACACTTTGATTTGAGTAGTTATCCATTAATGAGAGCGTCACTTCTTAAAATAGATGAAGAAAAGTACACTTTAATTATAGACATGCATCATATAATTAT
The DNA here is from genome assembly GCF_002455975.1 of Clostridium sp. UBA6640. Lineage (GTDB taxonomy): Bacteria > Bacillota > Clostridia > Clostridiales > Clostridiaceae > Clostridium_J. The sequence continues at coordinate 5,292 of NZ_DKLM01000169.1, read as the reverse complement.
TGATGGATATTCATTAAATATTCTTTACAGAGAACTAGTTGATTTATACATGAATAAAGAATTGCAAGCTAAAGAGTATGATATGAGTGATTATCTTGTCAATGAAAATAATTTTATTGAAGATAGTAAAATACAAGAGATAGAGTTATTCTGGAAAAATAGTTTTGCTAATCAAGATAAGCCTATATATGTACCACATGATTTGAATGAATTTAAGAAGTATGGATATGAAGGAGAAAAAATTCAATTTAAAATTTCTAAGGAAACTTTAGAAAAGATAAAGAAAATAGCTAATAAGGAGAAAACAACCACACACACCTTTATATTTGCAATATATGCAATATTATTAAGACAGTATACTGGGGAAAATGATATAGTTATTGGTTCAATTTCGGCTGGAAGAAGATTAGCTGAATATAAAGATATTGTAGGTTCATTTATTAATTTAATACCGATAATGAATAGAGTAGAAACTCAAGATACATTTATAGAATTTTTAAATAAAACTAATAATAATTTGATGACATCATATGAAAATCAATATTTTCCATTTCATACTTTAAATATTGATAAATTGATAAAAACATTAATAAATTTTCACACAGAAGAAGAGAAAAATGAAAATTTAGTAGTTGAAGGCTTAAAGTTTGAATATTATGAAGATTTCAAATACAATGAAGCACATTTAGATATACAGGTAGATTTTAAATTTTCAAATTCTGGAGATTTAAATTGTATATTTGAGTATAATGCAAATAAATTTAAAGAACAAACAATTAGAAGAATGACAAAGCAGTTTAGCAACATTATACAACAAGTTATTAATGATGCAACAGTTAAAATCACAGATATAAGAACTTTGTCTATGGATGAAGAAAATCAAATATTAAATGATTTTAATAACACTTTTTTAAGTTACGATAGAAATGCGACACTTCACAAACTGTTTGAAAGACAAGTAGAGAAAACGCCAGATGCTATTGCTATAGAATATTATAGCAAAAATATAACTTATAGAGAGTTGAACGAAAAAGCCAACTCACTAGCTAGAAAGTTACGTAGCCTGGGAGTAACTTCAGAAACTATTGTGGGAATTAAGATAGAAAGATCTATAGAGATGGTTATAGGCTTGATTGCTATATTAAAAGCAGGTGGAGCATATTTGCCAATAGATTCTGAGTATCCTATAGAAAGATCTAAATTTATGATTAAGGATAGTTCTATAAAGGTTATTTTAGCAGAAGAAAAATTTTTAACAGAGGAAGATATGCATGAATTTGATGGAGTAGTATTAAACTTAAACAATAATGAACTATATGAGCTTGAAACACATAATTTAGGCTGTGACATTAAAGCAAATAACCTAGCTTATATAATATACACTTCAGGGTCAACAGGAAAACCTAAGGGTGTCATGGTAGAACATGGCAATGTAATTGCTTATATAAATGCTTTTTGTCGTGAATATAAGATAAATGATAAAGATATAATACTTAACCAGGCTTCTTATGGATTTGATACAAGTATCGAAGAATTATATCCAATATTATTAGTAGGGGGCAAGTTAATTATAACTACTAGATCTGACATTAAAGATATATCTAAACTTGTAGATATAATAGATAAATATAAGATAACAATAATAAGTGCATCACCATTATTAATATATGCTATGAATGAAATGGAGTTAAGCAAAAGCTTAAGATTAGTCATAAGTGGAGGCGATGTTCTTAAAAAAGAATATATTTCAAATATTATAAGGAATACAGAGGTATATAATACTTATGGACCTACGGAGTCAACCGTATGTGCCACTTATTATAAATGTAATGGTAATGTATATAACAACATACCAATTGGTAAACCGATAGCAAATTATTCAGTATATATATTGAATAAGGATAATAAACTTCAACCAATTGGTATACCGGGGGAATTAGTAGTAGCTGGGCCAGGAGTAACAAGAGGATATCTGAAGCAAAATGATATTACTAAGCAAAAGTTTATTGAAAATATTAATAATTTCAATAGAATTTATAAAACTGGAGATTTAGCTAGGTGGCTACCAGATGGAAACATTGAGTACTTAGGAAGAATAGATAATCAGGTGAAAATACGTGGATATAGAATAGAATTAGGAGAGATTGAGCAGATTATTTTAAAAGACAATGAAATAAAAGATGTGGCAGTAATATGTAATAGTGATGCTAATGGTAATCCATATATTTGTGCATATATAGTTTCTGATATAGAGATAAATATAAAAACTTTAAAAAGAAAACTATATAAAGACCTACCAAACTATATGATTCCACAATTTATTTTACAAATTGATGAGATGCCTATAAATGTTAATGGTAAACTTGATAATAAAAAATTACCATATCCTGAGTTTAATAGAGTGAGTTATGATGAGTATTCAGAGCCAGCAAATGATATAGAAAAAAAGCTTTGTGAGATGTTTAGTGAAGTTCTTGGAGTTAAGGATATAGGTATAAATGATGAATTATTTGACTTAGGAGCAGATTCACTAAAGATGATAATTATTTTACCTAAAATACAAAAAGAATTTGATGTTAAGTTATCTATTGAAGATATGTTTTCAAATGTTACAGTAAAGAGCATTAGCCAAAAAATAATGATGGCAGATAGGAATAAATACTTAGCTTTAAAAAAGGTAGGGGAGAAGGATTATTATGTGACGTCATCAGCACAAAAGAGACTATATATGTTGAATCAACTTAATCCTAGTAGTACAAACTATAATATACCAATTGCAATGAAAATAAAAGGTGCGTTAGATGTTGATAAGGCTAAAAATATATTAAATTATTTATTAAATAGACACGAAATATTAAGAACTACATTTATATTTAAAGATGATGAATTAGTTCAAAAGATAAATAATGACATTGACTTTAAGGTAGAATATAGCGAAATTAATAAAAGTGAATTTAATATTGAAGACTTACAGAAAGATTTTATTAAACCTTTTGATTTATCAAAAGCACCTTTAATTAGGGTTAAAATAACCAAGATTAAAGATGATGAATATATATTACTTATAGATATTCATCATATAATAGCTGATGGTCATTCTACTGAAATACTTATAAATGAATTTGTTAGTTTATATTTAGGTAATGATTTGCCAAATATTAGAGTTGAATATAAGGATTATTCAGAATGGCAAAATAATATGATTGAAGAAGGTTATTTTACAGAGCATGAAAAATACTGGTTAAGCATGTATGATGGTAATATTCCTAGATTAAACATGCCTTTAGATTATGAACGAGAAGAGTATCAAACCTTTAAGGGTGATAGAGTAGCTTTTGAGATTGAAGGGGATATATTAAGAAAAATATATAGAATTTGTGATGAAACAAACACGACTCCTAACATGGTATTTTTCAGCGTATACGCTATTTTATTAGCAATTTATACAAGTGATGAAGACTTAGTAATAGGAGCTCCTATATTAGGTAGGAATCATAATGATTTAGAAAATATGATAGGTATGTTTGTAAATACACTTGCAATAAGACTATATCCACAAGGAAAAAAGACTTTTAAAGAATTTTTATATGAAGTTAAAAACAATCTTATAAAATCTTATAAATATCAGGAATTTGAACTAGATAAATTAATAGAGATGTTAAATGTAGATAGAACTGTAAGTGGAAATCCATTATTTAGTACAATTTTTAATTTTAGAACTAAAAGTATAAGCAACATTGAGTTAGAGGATATATATGCAGAATATATGGATAATAATAACAAAACATCAAAATTTGATTTCTCTTTAAGCGCGTTTCAAGCTGAAGATAAAATTTATTTTGAGTTTGAATATTGTACTAAATTATTTAATAGAAATACAATAGAGAAACTAGGAGAGTACTATATGAAAATATTAAATATTGTTAGTGAAAATATAGAATTGTATTTAAATGAAATAGAGCTTGAAGAGTTTGAAAAAACTGAAATTACTTTAGATGATATAGAATTTTCATTCTAAAATAGTTTTACCCAAAAATGAAAAACTAGGAATAGAGATAAAAACATTTATACATATTTCATTTATTAGGTATTAGATTATTACAAATTTAAAGCTGGGTATGTATAAATGTTTTATTCTTAATATGATAATACTATGAGATTTTATCATTTATATTCAATGAAACTAAAAATAATTTTAATTAGTGCAAAGAATTTTATGAAGAAAAGGTGAAATGTATGAATAGAATTGAGCATACAAATGATTTTTATGAGAATAAGGAATTTTGGACAAGTGTAGTTGGCAAGAATAGTCAAAGGAGTACTTTTAGTGATAAATCATTAGATATTCGCGATAATATATACTGTAATACGACCTTTATAGTTAATGAAGATGTATCAAAAAAAATTTTATCAATATGTAATAATTCTAATATGGGTATATATATATATATGATTTCAGCAGTGCTTTATATTCTAAAATTCTATACTGGGAATGATGATGTTTTTGTAGGAATTGAAAGATTGACTAAAAGTAATATAAGTGATTTAGAGGTAGCTATATTTAAAGGTATTATTGATGATGATAGTACTTTTAAAGAGTTTTTAATGAAATCAAAGGAAATATTTGTAAAAGTAAATAAGTTCAATAAACTTAATATAAGGGAAATACAACAATTGGTTGGAATTGAAGAATTTGATAATAAAACAGCTATAATAGATACTATGATTAGAATGAAAAACCTCAATTTAGGGCAGCAATTTAAAAACAACAACTTATCAACAATTTTTGAATTTGAAGTAAAAGATAGTAATATATTTTGTACTATAGTTTACAATATAAATTCAGTTAGTGAGACAAGAATAGACAATTTAAAAAGGCATTTAATGAATTTTTTAACGCAAGTATCAAATGATTATGATAAAAAGATAAAGGATATAGAGATTTTAGAAGAAAACGAAAAAAATAAAATATTATATGATTTTAATAATACAAATGTAGAGTATGATAGCAGTTTAACTATATACGAGTTATTTGAAGAACAAGTTAAAAAAACTCCTAATAATGTTGCAGTAGTATTTCAAGATAAAATGATAACTTACAATGAGTTAAATGAAAAATCAAATAGTCTAGCTAGAGTTTTAAGAAGGAAAGGTGTTAAAGAAGATTCTATAGTAGGAATAATGATAGATAGATCAATAGAGATGATAATTGGTATAATGGGAATTTTAAAATCTGGAGGAGCTTACTTACCAGTAGATCCGAACTATCCAAAGGAAAGAATAGAATATATG
>NZ_DKLM01000171.1:70850-77038 GCF_002455975.1 Clostridium sp. UBA6640 | reverse complement strand
AATTAAAATCATGCATAAGTTAGATTTTAATTAAGGAACCCTATATACAGTTCTATATTCAAATAATAAAATAAAAAGTAATTATAAGCTCAAATAAAAATATTTAGAGTGTTAAGTAAAAATACTTGACAGCTATATTTATTTTTGCTAATATATGCTTTGTGAGTAAGGTGATTACATGGAAAAAAGATTAGAGTTATCATTACTTTTAGATTTTTATGGTCCGTTGCTTACAGAAAAACAAAGAGACATAATGGGCTTGTATTTTAATGATGATTTATCTTTAAAAGAAATATCTGAGATTACAAATACTAGTAGGCAAGCAATACATGATTTAATAAAAAGATGTAATAGTCTCTTATTAGAGTACGAAAAAAAACTTCATCTTTTAGAAAAAAGTTTAGAAATTAAAAATTCTAAAGAAAGAATAATAAAAAAAATAGGTAGTTTAGATATAGAGGACCATGAAAAGTCCGAAGTAATCAATGATATAATCAAAAATATTATTGAAATTTAGGAGGTTTACTATGGCTTTTGAGGGATTAACTTCTAAGTTGCAAGAAACCATAAAAAAGTTAAAAGGTAAAGGCAAACTTTCAGAGAAAGATATAAAAGAAGCTATGAGAGAAGTTAAACTAGCGTTGTTAGAAGCAGACGTTAACTATAAAGTTGTTAAAAACTTTGTTAAAGACGTTAGTGAGAAATGCCTTGGAAATGAAGTTTTAGAAAGTTTAACCCCAGGACAGCAGGTAATTAAAATAGTTAATGATGAGTTAACTAAACTTATGGGAAATGTGGAAAGTAAGCTTCAATTAAATCCAAATGGAATTTCTGTAATTATGTTGGTGGGACTTCAAGGTGCTGGTAAAACAACAATGGCTGGTAAGCTTGCACTTAACCTTAGAAAAAACAATAAAAAGCCTCTTTTAGTAGCGTGTGATATATATAGACCTGCCGCAATTAAACAACTTCAGGTGGTAGGAAAATCAATAGATGTACCAGTGTTTACTATGGGAGATAAAACAAGTCCAGTGGATATTGCTAAAGCATCTATAGAAAATGCTAAAAATAATGGATGCAATGTAGTAATTGTTGATACTGCTGGAAGACTTCATATAGATGAAGAATTGATGAATGAACTTAAAGATGTAAAAGAAAATATAGATCCTAATGAAATATTATTAGTAGTTGACTCAATGACAGGTCAAGATGCAGTAAATGTAGCTGAAAGTTTTAATTCTCAACTAGATATATCAGGTGTAATATTAACAAAACTTGATGGTGATACAAGAGGAGGAGCTGCACTTTCAATTAAAGCTATGACTAGTAAGCCAATAAAATATGTTGGTATGGGAGAAAAAATGTCTGATCTTGAAGTATTCCATCCAGAAAGAATGGCTTCTAGAATATTAGGCATGGGAGACGTACTTTCTCTTATAGAAAAAGCACAATCTGCAATTGATGAACAAAAAGCTCAAGAATTAGGAAATAGAATGTTAAATCAAGAATTTAACTTTGAAGATTTTCTAGATATGCTTAATCAAATGAAGAAATTAGGACCTTTAGGCAAAATTATGGAAATGGTGCCTGGAATGAATTCTAAAGAATTAAAAGGATTAGACCTTTCACAAGGAGAAAAGGAAATGGGTAAAATAGAGGCAATAATAAGCTCCATGACCTTTGAGGAAAGAAGAAAACCTAATCTAATATCATCTTCACCATCAAGAAAAAAAAGAATCGCTAATGGTTCAGGTACTTCAATTCAAGAAGTAAATAAAATTTTAAAACATTTTGATATGATGAAGAAGGCTATGAAGAACATGAAGGGTATGCAGAAGTCAATGAAAAAAGGTATATTTGGAAAGTTACCTTTTTAAATATATGATATTAATCCTTTGAAGGAGGTGAAAAAACATGGCAGTAAAAATTAGATTAAAAAGAATGGGTGCTAAAAGAGCTCCTTTCTACAGAATCATAGTAGCTGATTCAAGATCTCCAAGAGATGGAAGATTTATTGATGAAATAGGATATTACAATCCAACAACAGAGCCAGTTACAGTTAAAATAGACGAAGAAAAAGCAAACAAGTGGGTAAAAAATGGTGCACAACCAACAGATACAGTTAAAAGACTTTTCAACAACGCTGGAATAAAATAGTAAGTTGTTGATTTGAATGGAGGAGCATTCCATGAAAAAGTTACTTGAAGTTATTGCTAAATCTTTAGTTGACAATCCCGATGCCGTAGTAATAAATGAAGTTGCTAGCGACCATTCTATAATATTAGAGTTAAAAGTTGATAAGGCAGATATGGGAAAGGTAATTGGAAAACAGGGAAGAATAGCTAAGTCTATTAGAACTGTTGTAAAAGCAGCGGCTGTTAAAGAAAATAAAAGAGTTGTTGTAGAAATAATAGAAACATAAGAGTTAGGGTATCCTAACTCTTATTTTATAATTATAATTAATTATGAAAATAAATTATAGGGATTTCACATAAAAACTCCAAAGGCTTTGACGGTGGAGTTTTAACCATATAATAAAATTCTAGGAGGAGCTTTTAAAAATGAAAGAGTTTATGAGCATAGGGCAAATAACTAAGCCTCACGGAGTAAGAGGAGAGGTAAAAGTTTTTTCGCTTACAGATAGCTTGGAAGAGTTTACAGCGTTAAAAAAGGTATATATAGATGAAGTGGAGAGAAAGATTATTTCTTGCAAGCTTCAAACTGATAGAGCAATACTTAAAATCGAAGGTATAGATTCTATGGATGAAGCTGAAAAATATAGAAATAAATATTTAAAAATTCATAGAGAAGACGCTAAAGAGCTACCAGAGGATAGTTATTATATTGCAGATTTAATTGATTGTAAAGTCTTTGATACTGAGGGAGAAGAATTAGGTACAGTATATGATGTTATTGAAACAGGAAGTAATGACGTATATTGGGTTAAAGGGAAAAAAGAAGTGCTTATACCAGCTTTAAAAGAGATTGTGGTTAAAGTAGATATTGAAAACAATGAGATAACAATAAAGCCTGTCAATGTTTGGTCTGAATAATGAAGATACATATATTAACACTTTTTCCCGAAATGTTTGATGTATTTAATCATAGCATTATGGGAAGAGCGCAAAATGAAAAAATATTAGAAATAAATTGTGTGAATATTAGGGATTATGCAAACAATAAACATAAAAAAGTAGATGACTATCCTTATGGTGGAGGTGCAGGAATGGTGATGACTCCTCAACCTATAGTGGATTGCATAAAAGATGTGAAAAAGGTTAATAATGGTAAGGTAATATTTCTAGGGCCTAGGGGTAAAACTTTTAATCAAGAAATGGCTAAGGAATTAAGCAATGAGAAAGAATTAATTTTCTTATGTGGCCACTATGAAGGCATAGATGAAAGGGTTCATGATTACATAGACATGGAGTTATCCTTAGGTGATTTTGTACTAACTGGTGGCGAAATGGCATGTATACCAATTGTAGATGGTATAAGTAGAATGATTCCAAAAGTATTATCTTGCGATGAAAGTTTTATGGACGAATCCTTTTATGATGGATTGTTAGAATATCCCCAATATACAAGACCTTATGATTTTGAAGGAAAAAAAGTTCCAGAAGTTTTAATTTCAGGACATCATGATAATATAAGAAAATATAGAAGACTTCAATCCTTGCTTATAACTAAAGAAAAGAGAAGTGATCTATATAAAAACATTGAACTTACAAAAGAAGATAAAAAAATATTAGAGAATTACTATAAAAGTATAAAATAGTATTGATATGATATTTTTTATGTGATAAAATGTGTTTTGTGCTAGTACGGGCGGTCCTCTGTCATGATACATGATTATGAACGTCAAATAAAGCTTAGGAGGGAATGCACATGTTAGATATAATAAAAGCTATAGAAGCTGAACAAATTAGAAATGATTTACCAGAATTCAACGTTGGGGACACTGTTAAAGTTCACATCAGAATCAGTGAAGGAAGCAAAGAAAGAATCCAGATTTTTGAAGGAACTGTACTTAAAAGACAAAACGGTGGATTAAGAGAAACTTTTACTGTAAGAAGAGTAGCTTCAGGAGTTGGAGTAGAAAAAACTTTCCCAGTTAATGCTCCAGTTATAGAGAAAGTTGAAGTTGTAAGAAAAGGTAAAGTAAGAAGAGCTAAGTTATTCTACTTAAGAGATAGAGTAGGAAAAGCTGCTAAAGTTAAAGAATTAATCAGATAAAAAAATGGGGCTAAAAAGTCCCTTTTTTTATTTTAAAATATAAGTTTTAAAACTTAAAAATATTTTTTATTATTATAAATTGCTTATTGCCAACTATAAAGAAAAAGAAAGGTGGGTATTTATGAGTATAAATTGGTTTCCGGGACATATGGCGAAGACTAGAAGGCAGATTAAAGAAAGTCTTAAACTAGTAGATGCAGTAATAGAAATAAGAGATGCTAGAATTATAAAATCTAGTGCTAATCCTGATATAGAGGAGATCTGCAAGGATAAACCCAGAATTATATTATTGAATAAAAGTGATTTAAGTGAAGAAAAAGTAACAAAAGGATGGGTAAAGACTCTTTCTAATGATTATACTAAGGTGCTATCAGTAAATTGTTTAACTGGTATGGGACTTAAGAATATTAAGCCTGCATTGGATGAAATCTTAAAAGAAAAGCATGATAGACTTAAAAATAAAGGAGTAGTTAATATTGTTACTCGTGTTATGGTAGTAGGAATACCTAATGTAGGGAAATCTACCTTTATCAATAAATTAGCTAAAAATAATATAGCGAAAACTGGAGATAGGCCAGGAGTTACTAAGAGTAAACAGTGGATAAAGACTAAAATAGGTATAGAACTTATGGATACTCCAGGTGTATTATGGCCTAAATTTGAGGATGAAGAAGTAGGGTTAAATCTTGCCTTTACAGGAGCTATAAAAGATGAAATTATGGATATAGAAGATTTAGCATTAAAGCTTATAGAGAGATTGCAAGAGTATTATCCAGAGCGATTAAAAGAGAGATATAAACTTAATGAATTAAGTGAAAGTGCTCTTGAAAACATGGAGAATATAGGAAGAAAAAGAGGGGCTGTAATCTCAGGGGGAAATATAGATTATAATAGAGTGGCAGTAATGCTTTTAGATGAGTTTAGGGGTGGAAAATTAGGCCCTATTTCACTTGAAAGGCCTTAAGTCAATTGACGATTGACAATGGACAATTATGGATACTTCTCTCAAGAGAAGTTTTAAACTTATTTCTTTTAAAGAAATTGATGTCAATTGTCCATTTTTAATTTTATAAAGAATAGTGGTGATAGTTTTGCATGATTTGAATTTATCTTCTATGAAATATGATGAAATAAAAAACTATATAAATAAATTTCAATCAAATTATACAATTGATGAGTGTAATGAATTGTTTATGGAATTAGTAAATTTATTAAATAGTGATAATCGAAAAAATGTACAGAAGTTAGGTGAAAAACTAAAAAAACATATAAATGCTTACCATGAAGAAATAATTAGAGTAAAGCACATGTATGATTTTGATAAAAGCTTTGGTGATTATAAATATGTTGCTGGTGTAGATGAAGTAGGAAGAGGACCTCTTGCAGGACCTATTGTTTCTGCAGCAGTAATACTAGATTTAGATTTTGAAATAAATAAGGATATGATTTTATATATTAATGATTCTAAAAAGATATCACAAAAGTTAAGAGAAGAGTTAGTAGAAAAAATAAAAGAAAATGCATTAAGTTATAGCATTTCTATTATTAATAATGAGGAAATAGATGAAAAAGGTATAGGATGGTGTAATAATGAAGTATTTAAAAAGGCTTGTAAGGGGCTTTCTATTACACCAGAGGTAGTTTTATCAGATGGATATTTAATTAAAGATTTTGATATTAAAAATTATCATGTTATAAAAGGTGATACTAAAAGTGCAAGTATAGCTTGTGCTTCTATACTAGCTAAAGTTTTTAGAGATAAACTTATGGAAGACTATAGTAGAGAGTTTTTAAACTATGGCTTTGAAAGAAATGTGGGTTATGGTACAGAAGAGCATGTAAAAGCTTTAAAGAGCTATGGTGTGACAAAAATACATAGAAAAAGTTTTTTAAAGAATATACTATAAAAAAATATGATTTAGGTCATGCTTTTTTATATAGGGTTCCACAAT
>NZ_DKLM01000171.1:0-70766 GCF_002455975.1 Clostridium sp. UBA6640 | reverse complement strand
AAAACTTATTTTCCAGAGTATACTTTAAGTTTTCACATTGTATCTCTATAGTATATTCTTATTAAAAGGTATTATTTTGTTTAAATCAATTGAATAAGTTATCATATCCTGAAAGCGTCTTTAATTAATTTAATATAAGGAGAATTTTTATTGTTTAATGTAATTTCAATGACATCAAATCTAAAATTAGACTTATAAAGTTTTTTCTTTAAAATATAAGTTTGAGCAGTTTTATATATTTTATGTTGTTTTAAAGTAGTTATAGATTCTCCAGGAGTTCCATAGAGATTTCCATAACGTGTTTTTACTTCTATAAAAGAAATGTGATTTTTATCTTTTGCTATTAAATCGATTTCACCAATTTTGCACACAAAGTTTTTTTCTAATATAACATACCCTAGGGACTTTAAATAATCTTCTGCTATGGCCTCACCATAAGATCCAATACTTCTATTTAAAGATTTCATTTAAACACCCTTTCTATATTTTTAAGCATTACAATAATTATTATAATTATTTCCTTTTATAGTATTTAAATTCACGATTTATCATTAATTGCCAATTATTTATTTTTCATTATCAATTGATTAACGTTATTGATCAAAATATTTAATGGAGTAGATATTCTGGAGGATTAATGTGTGTTAATTTATTGTCGAATTCGGAATATTACTGAATAATGTGGGAAATTAATACAATTAAAATTTGGATAAAATAATGAATTTAATGAAATGAAAATTATTTGCAAGTAAAATTTCTAAAGATAATGTTTATATGAATTTATATTGTCAATAATTACTATATAAAATTATAATAAAGGGTGATTATATGGCAACGCAAATATTATGTGCAACCTTTTTGGGAGTAGAAGGTGTACTTATATCTGTTGAGATTGATATATGTAATGGATTACCTTGCTTTAATATAGTTGGACTAGCAGACACATCCGTTAAAGAAGCTAAAGATAGGGTAAGAGCAGCTATTGTAAATTCAGGCTATGAATTTCCTGTTAATAAAATTACTGTAAATCTAGCTCCAGCAGATATTAAAAAAGAAGGAGCACTATTTGATTTACCTATAGCTATAGGTATATTAATAGGAAGTAATCAAATAAATATACAGGATATACATAAGTATATATTAATGGGTGAATTATCGCTATCTGGAAATCTAAAAAGCATAAAAGGAGCACTTCCTATAGTAATAGAAGGTGTTAATAGGGGAATCAAAAAATTTATTATGCCCTATGGAAATGCAAAAGAATGCAGCATGATAAAAAATGCAGAAATTTATCCTGTGGATAGTTTAAAACAGGTAGTAGATTTTTTAATATATAAGGATATGTGTCCTTATATTTATAAGAAAGAAGAAAAACCTATCAAAAATGATGTTTTAGATTTTGAAGATGTTATGGGGCAGGAGGCTGCTAAAAGAGCTATAGAAGTAGCTTCATCAGGCGGACATAATTTATTAATGCATGGAGCTCCAGGATCAGGAAAAACTATGCTAGCTCAAAGAATAAGCTCAATCTTACCTAAGTTAGATTATGAAGAAGCCTTAGAGGTAACGAAAATTTATAGTGTTTATGGAAGTACAGCATATAAAGGGGGGCTAGTGGAGGAGAGACCATTTAGAAATCCGCATCATACTACTACGGAGATTGCTCTTGTAGGTGGAGGAAAGTATTTAATGCCGGGAGAAATTTCCTTAGCTCATAATGGTGTTCTATTTTTAGATGAAATATTAGAATTTAAAAAGAATTTATTGCAGGTTTTAAGGCAACCATTGGAGGATAGAAAAATTAAAATAACAAGGAATGCAGGAACTGTAATATATCCATCCAGTTTTATGCTTATTGCAGCTTTAAATCCATGTCCTTGTGGATTCTTTGGTACAAATATAAAACCCTGCAAATGCAGTGATTATGAGATTAAAAGATATTTAGGGAAACTTTCAGCGCCGTTATTAGATAGGATAGATATATTCACTCCAGTAAATCCGTTATCATATAAACAAATTAGAAGTACAACAAAAAATGAAAGTTCAGCGGAAATTAGAGAAAGAGTAGAAGTTTGTAGAGAAATTCAAAGAAAAAGGTTTAATAAAGATAATATAAATTGTAATTCAGAGATGAAAGAAAAGCACATAAAAAAATACTGTGAAATTGATGAAAATTGTAATGAAGTTTTAGAAAAAGCTTTTGAAAAATTTCATATAAGCACTAGAGTTTATAGCAGAATCTTAAAAGTTTCTAGAACTATTGCAGATTTAGATAATAGTGAAAACATAGAAGAAAAACATGTTATAGAAGCACTTCAATATAGAAGATTTATAAATAATGAAATAATTTAAGGTATATATAGGTGTAAAAATGGATAAGTATAAGTTATGGTTTGCCTCAGTGGAATTGAGTGATCATATAAAAATAAAGCTTTTAGAAGAATTAGAAAATGAAAAAAATATATATGATTATGCATTTTCTATGAAAGGAAGCAATAATAAGATTATAGACAGATTATTACAGGGTTCTGATGAAAATAAAATAAATTCAATTTATAAAACAATGGAAAGAGATAAGATTAATGCTGTCACTTTTAATGAACCTAAATATCCTAAAAAACTAATAAATATTGATAACCCACCTTATATATTATTTTATAAAGGAAATATTGAAAGGTTAGAAGATGATAGTAAGAAACTTTCTATAGTGGGATCAAGAAAAGCTACTCATTATGGGAAGAACATAGTTGATATTATTTGTAAAGAGCTAAAAAAATATGATGTTCAGATAATAAGTGGCATGGCAAAAGGAATAGATGGTGTAGCACATAGGGCATCTTTAGATAATGATATTTATACCTGTGCAATATTAGGTAGTGGTGTAAATGTAATATACCCTAAAGAAAATTTAAAATTATACGAGGACATATTAAGTAGGGGAGGATGCATTGTATCGGAGTTCTTACCAAACAAATCACCAGAAAAACATAATTTCCCCCAAAGAAATAGAATAATTAGTGGTATGAGCGATTTGGTTTTAGTTATAGAAGCTGGAGAAAGAAGTGGATCTCTTATTACTGCTTCTATGGCGTTAGAACAGGGAAGAGATGTAATGGCAGTGCCAGGTTCAATTTTTTCCATGGAAAGCAAAGGCTGTAATAAAATAATTAAAGAAGGAGCATTTGTTTTTACATCTACAGAAGATATAATAAATATACTAAAATTAAATATAATTCGACAAGAAAATGATAAAAAAATTTCGAATAATAGTGAAAAAAATGACAAAATATATAATTTATTGGGGGAAAATCCTATACATATTGATGATATTGTAAGATCTACTAATATTGACATAAAACAATTATATGGGTTATTATTTGAAATGCAACTAAAAGATGAAATATACTGTTTACATGGTAATTATTATGCTAAGGTAAATAAAAGTATATAGACATTTTAATTTAGCTTGATTTTTAAATTTAATCTATGTAATTAAAGTAATAATTAATGACAAGATTACTGGAGGGGATAAGATGGGTCAGAAACTAGTTATAGTTGAGTCACCTGCTAAAGCAAAGACAATAAAAAAATATTTAGGAAAAAATTATGCAGTGGAAGCTTCAATGGGACATGTGAGAGATTTGCCAAAAAGCCAATTAGGCGTAGATATAGATAATAATTATGAACCTAAGTATATAACTATTAGGGGAAAAGGCGAGCTTTTAGAAAAACTTAAAAAAGAAGCAAAAAAAAGTGAAAAAGTTTATTTAGCAACGGACCCTGATAGAGAAGGAGAAGCTATATCATGGCATTTAGCTAAAGCGCTTAAGATTCCTGAAGATGAAAAATGTAGAATTGAGTTTAATGAAATTACAAAAACTGCAGTAAAGGCAGCAATTAAAAATCCAAGGCAAATTAACGAAAATGTATTTGATGCTCAACAAGCAAGAAGGGTATTAGATAGATTAGTAGGATATGAAATAAGTCCTATACTATGGAAAAAAATTAAATGGGGATTAAGTGCTGGTAGAGTACAATCTGTAGCTTTAAAAATAATATGTGATAGAGAAAAAGAAATATCTGAATTTATACCTAAGGAATATTGGACTGTTGAATGTGACGTATTTAAAGATACTCAAAAGGAAAGCTTTATAATAAAATTGCATAGCAAGGATGGAGAAAAAGTTGAAATATCTTCAGAAGAGGAAAGTAACAAAATAATTAGTGATTTGCAAAATGGAACTTTTATTGTTAAAAGTATAAAAAATAGTGAAAAAAATAAAAATCCACTACCACCTTTTACTACAAGTACTCTTCAACAGGATGCTTATAGAAAATTAAATTTTCCAACTAAAAAAACTATGTCAATAGCACAGCAACTTTATGAAGGTATAGAAATTAAAGGGCATGGATCTATAGGATTAATTACTTATATGAGAACAGATTCTGTTAGAATTTCTGATGAAGCTCAAGAAAATGCAAAAAACTTTATTACAGATAATTTTGGGGAGAAGTATTTACCTCAAAGTAAGAGAATATATAAGGGAAAGAAAAATACTCAGGATGCTCATGAGGCTATTAGGCCTACTAATATTGATATAACTCCTGAAATAGCTAAAGAAAATTTAAAAGAGCCTCAATATAAGTTATATAAATTAATTTGGAATAGATTTATGGCAAGTCAAATGGCTTCTTGTATATTAGATAGTACTTCTATAGAAATCAATAATAGAGAGTATTTCTTAAAAGCAAATGGCTCTACTGTTAAATTTGATGGATTTACAAAAATTTATAGTAATGAAAATGAGGAAGAAGAAAAGGCTATAAAAATGCCTAAGCTAAATGAAGGAGATGAAATTACATCTAAGAATATAGAAGGTAAGCAACACTTTACTCAACCTCCTGCTAAATTTTCAGAGGCTTCATTAGTTAAGACTTTAGAAGAAAATGGAATAGGTAGACCAAGTACTTATTCACCTATTATATCTACACTTTTAGACAGAAAGTATGTAGAGAGAAATAAAAAGGTTCTTGAGCCAACAGAGCTTGGTTATATTGTTAATAATTTAATAAGTGAATATTTTAAAGAAATAGTAGATGTAGAATTTACAGCTGCCATGGAGAATAAATTAGATAGTGTAGAAGAAGGTAAAGAATCTTGGAAAAAGATAGTAGATGAGTTCTTTATACCAGTTAAAAAATCTATAGATATAGCTGAAAAAGAAATTGCTAAAATTACTATTGAAGATGAAATTACTGATATTGAATGTGATAAATGCGGAAGAAAGATGGTAATAAAGCATGGAAGATTCGGAGATTTTCTTGCTTGTCCTGGATATCCTGAGTGTAAAAATACTAAACCACTAGCAACAGAACTAGATGTACCTTGTCCGAAGTGTGGAAGTAAAATATTAGAGAAAAGAAGTAGAAAAGGAAATAAATTTTATGGTTGTAGCTCTTATCCAGAATGTGACTTCGTAAGTTGGTTTGAACCTACAAGTGAAAGATGTCCAAAATGCAATGAAATAATGGTTAAAAGATACACAAAAACAAAAGGTGATTATTTAGAGTGTATAAATAAAGATTGTAAGTATAAAAAAGAGCAAAATATGCAAAATAATAGTACGGAAGATTAAATTAAAAACTTTATTATGTTAAAAACTGAAGAAATATCCTATGAGTTTCCAAGAAAATTGTCGAATGAAGTAAAAATTTATTGAAATACTAAAAGTTTTATGATATTATAGTTTAGGGGAGAAACAATTCTAAAAATTAAAAATTTTGATGATAATTTTTAGATAGGTTTTAAAGTGACAGCTTTATATCTTTAAATGAGATTTCTTAGGTATAGTTAGTAACAAGATATATACTCAATTTAATGTAATGAATTTAGTAAGGAGGAGTAGAAGTGTCGCTATTAGATAAAACGAGAAAATTAAATAAAATATTGCAAAAATCAGGTACTGAGCCAGTAGTATTTGATGATATCTGCAATTTATTAAGCGAAGTATTACAGTGTAATGTTTATATAATTAGTAGAAAAGGAAAAATACTAGGCTTTAATTTTGCAGCTGGATTTGAATGTGATACAGTCAAAGACCAAGTTGTTAAAAATATGAGGTTCCCAGAAGATTACAATGATAGATTACTGAGCGTTGAGGAAACTAGATCAAATCTTTCAAGCAAAGGAATATGTGTATTTGAAGATGAGAAAGAATGTGGTGTAGAAGGAAAGCTTTCAACTATAGTTCCGATAAATGGAAATAGGGAAAGATTAGGAACATTACTTCTTGCAAGATTTAATAAAGAATTCACAGAGGAAGATTTAGTGTTAGCTGAATATAGTGCAACTATAGTTGGTATGGAAATATTAAGAGCTAAAAATGAAGAAATTGAAGAAGAAGCTAGAAAAAAAGCTATAGTTCAATTAGCAATAGGAACTTTATCTTATTCAGAGTTAGAAGCAGTTGAACATATATTCAATGAATTAGAGGGTACTGAAGGATTGCTTGTAGCATCTAAAATAGCTGATAAAGTTGGTATTACAAGATCGGTTATAGTAAATGCATTAAGAAAATTTGAAAGTGCTGGAGTTATTGAATCAAGATCATTAGGTATGAAAGGAACACATATAAAGATACTTAATGATAAATTAATTGAAGAGTTAAATAAACTTAAATAGGGTAATAAAAATAGAGCATATACTTTTGCTCTATTTTTATGTTTTAAAGAGATAAATGTTTTATAAGTTGTCAATTAATAAATATATAGAGTATATATCTTGAATAATGAATTTTATAATATGAATATTACTTATAAAAAATGGAAAACTTAATATTAAAGTATAAATTTTCATTTTTGATACATTTTAATATTAAGTATATTGAAATGGAAAATATATCTTGGGAATAATTATTAGAATTTGAATAAAGTTAATATTAATTTATTTACATATAAGATTTATAAGCTATAAATTTTATATTGAATAGTAATTATAATTATGTTATACTACACAAGTGAGAAAATACACACATTACTGTATTTGTGAAAGGGTGCCTAAATTTAGGTCTTTCATGAACATGAAGGTAATGGAGGTAAAACCAAGGAGGTATATTAAAATGGCAGTTATTTCAATGAAACAATTATTAGAAGCAGGTGTACATTTTGGACACCAAACAAGAAGATGGAACCCTAAAATGGCTCCATATATATTCACAGAAAGAAATGGAATATATATTATCGACTTACAAAAAACAGTTAAGAAAATTGACGAAGCATATGATTTCTTAAAATCTATTGCAGAAGAAGGAAAAGACGTTCTATTTGTAGGAACTAAAAAACAAGCTCAAGAAGCTATACAAGAAGAAGCGGTTAGATCTGGAATGCATTTTGTTAACAATAGATGGTTAGGTGGAATGTTAACTAACTTCAGAACTATTAAAACTAGAATAGGCAGATTAGAAGAATTAGATAAAATGGAAGAAAATGGAACATTCGACGTTCTTCCAAAGAAAGAAGTTATAAAGCTTAAAAATGAAAGAGAAAAACTAGAGAAAAACTTAGGCGGAATCAGAAATATGGATGCCAACAAAATTGGTGCATTATTTGTGGTTGACCCTAGAAAAGAAAAAAATGCTATATCAGAAGCAAAAGTATTAGGAATACCAGTTATAGCTATAGTTGACACTAACTGTGATCCAGATGAGGTTGACTATGTAATACCAGGAAATGATGATGCTATAAGAGCTGTAAAATTAATAACTGAAAGATTATCAGATGCTATAATTGAAGCTAGACAAGGTGAGCAATTAGCTGAATAATTTCTATATTATTTACCTTGACTTTAACATCTATAATTAAGATGTATGAGCATATAAATTTTTAAGGTAGGTGAGAGAAGGAATTCTTTTCATTTACCTTTTAAATTAGTTATGAAGAGGAGGAATAACAATGATAACTGCGAGCATGGTTAAAGAGCTTAGAGAAAGAACTGGTGCAGGAATGATGGACTGCAAGAAAGCTCTAAATGAAACAAATGGAGATATGGATAAAGCTATCGAGATATTAAGAGAGAAAGGATTAGCTGCTGCTGCTAAAAAAGCTGGAAGAATAGCTGCAGAAGGGCTAGTTGTAACTTATATATCTGAAGATATGAAAAAGGGTGCAGTAGTTGAAGTTAACTGTGAAACAGACTTCGTTGCTGCTAATGAAGAATTTAAAGCATTAGCTGACAATATAGCTAAACAAATAGTTGAATCAAATGTTAATACAGTAGAAGAGCTAGTAGAAGAAAAATACATAGCTAATAATGAAAAGACAATTAAAGAAGTATTAACTGCATTAATAGCAAAAATTGGTGAGAATATGTCTGTAAGAAGATTTGAAAGATTTTCTATAGACAATGGACTAATTCAAAGTTATATCCACGGTGGTGGAAGAATAGGTGTTTTAGTTGAGTTAGCTTGTGAAAAACAAGATGCTACTTTAGCTCAAGTTGCTAAAGACGTTGCAATGCAAGTTGCTGCTGCTAATCCATTATTCTTAGATAAAACATCAGTGGATCAAGAAACTTTAGAAAAAGAAAAAGAAATATATAGAGTTCAAGCTTTAAATGAAGGAAAGCCAGAAAATATAGTTGATAAAATGGTTATGGGAAGAGTAAGTAAGTACTTAAAAGAAATTTGCTTAGTAGACCAAATTTGGGTTAAAAACTCTGACTATACTATAACTAAATATCTTCAAGAAGAATCTAAGAAAATTGGAGCAGATATAAAAATCTCAAGATTTGCTAGATTCGAAAGAGGAGAAGGAATCGAGAAAAAAGAAGATAACTTTGCTGAAGAAGTTCAAAAAATGCAAGGTAAATAATTAAAATTAAAGAGAACTCTGTGTTCTCTTTTTTTCAAATATCTTGTAATTATACAAAATTATGATGTAAATATAATAAATTGGAGGTATAATATATATGGAGGCTGCGAGATACAAAAGAGTTATGCTTAAACTTTCAGGTGAGGCTTTAGCTGCAGATAAAGGATATGGAATAGATTTTGAGGTAGCTAATAAAATAGCATTACAGATTAAGAAATTAGTAGAGATGGGAATAGAAGTTGGTGCAGTTGTTGGTGGCGGAAATATTTGGCGCGGAAGAAGCGGCGAGAGTATGGATAGAACAACAGCGGACTATATGGGAATGCTAGCAACTTGTATAAATGCATTAGCACTTCAAGATTCCTTAGAAAGCGTAGGGGTACATACTAGAGTTCAAACTGCTATTGAAATGAGAGAGGTTGCGGAGCCTTTTATAAGAAGGAGAGCAATGAGACACCTAGAAAAAGGTAGAGTAGTAATATTTGCAGCAGGTACTGGAAATCCATATTTCTCCACAGATACTACAGCGGCATTAAGAGCAGCTGAGATCGAAGCAGAGGTAATTTTGTTAGCTAAAAAAGTAGATGGCGTATACGATAAAGATCCACACAAGCATTCAGATGCTGTAAAATTTAATAATCTTAACTATATAGATGTACTAGAGAAAGGGTTACAGGTTATGGATTCTACGGCTACATCGCTATGCATGGACAATAATATTCCAATATTAGTATTTGGATTAGATGAACCAGAAAATATAATTAGAGCGATTAAAGGTGAAAAAATTGGTACTCTAGTATCTTCTGATACATGTAAAGGCCAAGTTTAAATGGAGGTAATTCTATGGTAAAAGAAATTATTAAGACTGCTGACGAAAAAATGAACAAGACTATATCAGTATTAAAAAATGAATTAAGTTCAATGAAAGCTGGTAGAGCAAACCCTAAAATGCTTGATAGAATTGAGATTGAGTGCTATGGTAGCATGATGCCATTAAATCAAGTTGCTGGTGTATCTGCTCCAGAACCAAGGGTTCTTTTAATTCAACCATGGGATAAAGGTTCAATAAAGGAAATTGAAAAAGCAATCTTAAAATCAGACTTAGGTCTAAATCCTTCAAATGATGGTTCTGTTATAAGATTAGTAATACCGGAACTTACTGAAGAAACAAGAAAAAACCTTGTTAAATCTATTAGAAAAGTTGGAGAAGAAGCTAAGGTTGCTGTAAGAGCTATTAGAAGAGATGCAAATGATAAGATAAAAGCTCTTAAAAAGGACAATGAAATTAGTGAAGATGAAGCTAAGAAAGCAGAAGAAAATATACAAAAAGAAACTGATAAGTTTATTAAGGAAATAGATAAAACTCTTGAAGCCAAAGAAAAAGAAGTTATGTCAGTTTAATTATATTATTAATAAAACCTGCATTTTTGCAGGTTTTATTAATAATATTAAAAACTTTAAATATATAACTTGTTTTATTATAATACATGTAATTTTTACTAATAATAGAATTAGGTGTCTTTGAAAAATAAGTTAGTATGTTTTCATATTTAACTGGTTAATTTATATTGATGCCTTAATTAGCTAAAGCAAACAGAATGGAGAGATAAGATTGCTAGGATTTTTTAAGAAGAAAAGAAGTGAAAAAGAAAAAGTTAAATTAGATATAGAGAAAATGCCAGTACATATTGCAATTATAATGGATGGTAATGGAAGATGGGCAAAGCAAAAAGGTCTTCCAAGAGTTATGGGACATAGAGAAGGAATGAAAAGTATAAGAAGAATTGTAGATGAATGTGATAGTTTGGGAGTAAAATTTTTAACGCTTTATGCTTTTTCTACGGAAAATTGGAAAAGACCTGAAGAAGAAGTGTCTGCACTTATGAATTTAATTGTAGAGTTTTTAAATAAAGAATTAGAGGATTTGCTTAAAAACAATGTAATTTTTAAGACTATTGGAGATGTTACAAAGTTACCAAAAATTTGTCAAGATACTATAGATAATGCAAAGATGAAAACTAAAAATAATACTGGATTAACTTTAAATATAGCATTGAATTATGGTGGGCGTGATGAAATAATATTGGCAGTTAAAAATATTTGTAATGAAGTAAAGAATGATAAATTAAGTATTTCATCTATAAATGAAAAGCTATTTTCGAATTATTTATATACAAGTGGTATGCCAGATCCTGATTTAATAATAAGGCCAAGTGGAGAGCAGAGACTGAGCAATTATCTTTTATGGCAAAGTGCTTATGCAGAATTTTGGTATTCTGATATAAAATGGCCTGATTTTAAAGAAGAAGATTTACATAAAGCTATATGGGATTTCCAAAATAGAAATAGAAGATTTGGTGGGGTAAAGTAACAAAGGGGGATTAAAAATGGATAAGAGATATATTGGTGCTGCGATGATTGCACCATCATTATTAATATTCTTTATTGGTGGCGTATATCTTAAATATTTTGTGATGATTTTGGCATTGTTGGGGTTATATGAGTTTTATAAAACCTCAAAACATTGTGGAATAAAACCAGTAGCTATAGCAGGTTATGCCCTTTGTTTAGTGCATTTTATTACCTTGAAATCTACATTAGATTTAGAATTATTTTTTTATCTATTAATAATTGCAGTATTTTTGCTACTTTGTGTTCCTGTTATTAAAACGGATTATAATTTTATTGATGTAGCAGTAACTGTATTTGGATACTTATATGTAGCAGTATTCTTTAGTTTTATAGTATTAATTGAAAATAAAATACATGGAAGCTACTTAATATGGCTAATATTTATATCATCTTGGGGATGTGATACCTTAGCATATTATAGTGGCAAATATTTAGGGAAACATAAGCTAATTCCTAAAGTTAGTCCTAAAAAAACTATAGAGGGGTCTATAGGTGGACTTTTAGGAAGCATAATAGGATGTACCTTATATGGTTATGTAATCAGTAAATATGGAGTTAATATTTCAATATATAATTATGTTATCATAGGAACATTAGGAGGCATATTTGGTCAATTTGGAGATTTAGTGGCATATTCTATAAAAAGATATGCAAAGGTTAAAGATTATAGTAATCTTATCCCTGGACATGGAGGGATATTAGATAGATTTGATAGCATACTTTTCGTATCAGTTGTAATATACTGTTATATAACAATTTTTATGGGGATTTAGGAGTGAAATATAACGAAATAATTTATTCAGCTATATTACTTATAGTATTTATAATTTTAAGTATACTAATGACTAGTTATATTCAGCCTATAGTAGTAACTATAGGAATATTAATACTGTCGTTACCTATACATAAATTAATAAGAAAAAATAATATATTTAATTCAAAAACTAGTGCAGTAATTAGCTTGATATTTGTTAATGGATTTTTATTTATAATTATATTGTTTATAGGAAATTTTTTATTTACTCATATAAGAGGATTTATTAGAAATCAATATGAGGGATTTATTGTGGATTTTGTTAATATGTATAATAGAATTATACCATTTAATAAAATTGATACTTTTACTATAAAAGAGGGATTAAAGGGAGTTTTTCATAGTATATTTAATAGTGGATTTTTAACTAAAGGAGCAGTATATACTACCGATCAGATATTAACATACTTTATAGGTAATATTACTGCTTACTTTATTTTATCTGATACGATTTCTATTTGTAATTTTCTAAAAAAGATAATTACAGAAGAAAATTATTATATACTATGTGAGAAGAGTGTTGAAGTAAAAAAATTATTTAAAATATTATTTCTATCTATAGGAGTAAATACAATTATAACTATAGCAGGATTTTCAGCATTATCAGTAGAAAATTCTATAGTTCTTGGAATAGTATGCGGATTATTAGATATAATTCCTTATGTAGGGATATTTATGATTTTTATACCGTTGTTTGTGTATTATATAATGATAAGGCAATATATTATTGCATTTGGTATCATATTATTATATATTTTGCTTATGATTAATACTCAAATGATACAAACTAAATTTATGAGCAATAAGCTTCAAATTCATCCTCTTCCTATGGTTCTAGCTCTTTACATAGGAATGAAAAATTTTGGATTGGTAGGAATGATTATGGGACCATTATATGTTATAACAGTAAATGAATTTATATTGAAGCCTAAGTTTGATAGAACTTATGGTGTTAAATAGATTTATGAAGGAGAGATTGTTTTGAAGAACATAAGTATATTAGGGGTTACAGGTTCTATAGGAACACAGACCCTAGAAGTAATTAGAAGCAGTAATGATGAGTTTAAAGTGATAGGAATATCTGCTAACACCAGCTGTAATAAAGTAATAGATATAATTAAAGAATTTAATCCTAAATATGTTGCTATGATGGATCGTGATAGTTATATAAAAATAAAGGATTATTGCAGAGAAAATAGTTTGGAAGTTGAAGTTTATGAAGGACTAGAAGGGTTAAATAGAATTTCTACTTTAGATGATATAGAAATGGTAGTGACTTCTGTAGTAGGAATGATAGGTCTTATACCTACAATAAATGCTATAAGAGCTAAGAAAGATATTGCACTTGCAAATAAGGAAACTCTTGTAGTGGCTGGAGAAATTGTAATGAAAGAAGCAAAAGAAAATGGGGTAAAGATACTGCCTGTTGATTCTGAGCATTGCGCTGTATTTCAATGTCTTCAAGGAAATGACCATAAATCATTAAATAAAGTAATATTAACCGGCTCTGGTGGACCTTTTAGAGGAAAAAAGAGAGAGGAGCTTATAAATATAAGCCCAGAGCAAGCACTAAAACATCCTAAGTGGAATATGGGTAGAAAGATATCTATAGATTCTTCTACATTAGTCAATAAAGGTTTAGAAGTAATAGAGGCACATTATTTATTTGATATGCCTTACGAAGATATAGAAGTAGTTATACATCCTGAGACCATAATTCATTCAATGGTAGAGTATGTAGATGGTAGTGTTATAGCTCAATTAGGTAATACAGATATGAAATTACCTATACAATATGCATTAAATTATCCTGAGAGAAAAACTTCCATAACAGAAAAACTAGACTTTTATACTTTAGGAACATTAACTTTTGAAAAACCTGATATGGATACTTTTGGATGCTTAAAACTGGCATATGAGGCAGGAGAAAAAAGTGGTAATATGCCTGCAATCATGAATGCTTCTAATGAAGTAGCTGTAGATCTGTTTTTAAAAGGGGATATAGAGTATCTTCAAATAGAAAAAATTATAAGAGAGTGCATGAAAAATTTTGAATACATAGAAAAGCCTACTTTGGAAGAAATAATAGACATAGATAGTAAAGTAAGGCATTATGTAATAGAAAAATATAAGTTATAAGGGGTGAATTTTATGGGAGCAATGCTTCAAAATATTTCTTATGTGATTATGGGACTTTTAGCTTTTGGGCTTTTGGTAGTAGGTCACGAGTTTGGACATTTTATGCTTGCAAAATTAAATGATGTTAGAGTTGATGAATTTTCTATTGGTATGGGACCAAAGCTTTTTGGAGTAAAAGGAAAAGAAACTGAATATATGGTAAAAGCTCTTCCGATAGGTGGATATGTAAAAATGTATGGTGAAGAGGATGATATTACAACTACAGACTCTAGAGCATATGCAAATAAAAATTCTTGGCAGAAGCTTTCAATAGTATCAGCAGGACCAATTATGAATATTATTCTTGCTATAATATTATTTTCTATAGTTGGAAAAACTCAAGGATTTCAGATTTCAACCATAGGCAAAGTAGAGAAAAATACTCCAGCATATGTTGCAGGAATAAGAGCTGGAGATATTATAAAAGAAGTAGATGGCAATAAAATCGTCACTTGGGATGATTTTGTAACTAATATTATTACAGGAAAAGGCGAGGAAGTAACTATAACCATTGAGAGAGAGGGTGTAGTTGAAAATTATCAGGTTAAACCAGAGTTTAATAAAGAAAAAAATCAGTATTTAGTTGGTATTGCAGGAGCTTTTAAAACACCAACTTTTACTGAATCAGTAAAATATGGTGTGGATCAAACTTTAAGCATGGCAAAACAAACCTTTAAATTCTTTGGTCAGTTATTTCAAGGTAAAATTTCTAAAGATGATGTAGGTGGTCCTATAACCATAATAAAAGTTACAGGAAAGGTTGCAAAGCAAGGTTTAACTACATTAATGTTCTTTATTGCATATTTAAGTGTACAATTGGCTATATTTAATATAATTCCTTTCCCAGCATTAGATGGTGGATGGATTATGTTATTATTACTTCAAATAATCACTCGAAAGGAATTTAATAAAGAGAAGGTTGCAACAATAAACTATTATGGATTCATGATATTAATGGCCCTTATGGTGATAGTGCTTATAAAAGATATAGTTAGCCCTGTGCAATTTTAGGAGTGAAAGTTATGGATAGAAAAGTTACAAAAAAGGTAAGAATAGGAAATACCTATATTGGTGGAGATGCAAAAATATCTGTACAGTCTATGACTAATACAGACACTAGGGATGTTAACTCCACTGTAGAGCAAATTTTAAGATTAGAAAAGGCTGGCTGTGATATTGTTAGATGTGCAGTACCGGATATGGAAGCAGCAGAAGCTATAAAGGAAATAGTGAAAAAAATTAACATACCATTAGTAGCAGATATACATTTTGATTATAGATTAGCTTTAAAATCTATTGAAAATGGAGTTTCTAAGCTTAGAATTAATCCAGGTAATATTGGCAGTGAAGAAAGAGTTAGGGAAGTAGTAAAGGCTTCTAAGGAGAGAGGCATTCCTATAAGGATTGGAGTAAATTCTGGCTCTCTTGAGAAATCTTTGCTTCAAAAATACGGCAAACCATGTCCAGAGGCACTAGTAGAAAGTGCTTTAGGGCATGTAAGAATCCTTGAAGATATGGATTTTCATGATATAGTAATTTCAATTAAGTCTTCTGATGTATTACAAATGATTGAAAGCTATAAAATGATTTCGAGTAAAGTTAACTATCCTCTTCACTTAGGAGTAACAGAGTCAGGAACTCCTTGGAGAGGAACTATAAAATCTAGTGTAGGTATAGGGTCATTATTAACTGAAGGAATTGGAGATACTATAAGAGTATCTATAACCGGAGATGTTGAGGAAGAAGTTAAAGTAGGAAGGGAAATCTTAAAATCTTTAGGTTATATAAATGAAGGTGTAAAATTTGTATCTTGTCCTACTTGTGGAAGAACTGAGATTGATTTAATAGGTATTGCAAATGAGGTAGAAAAAAGATTAGAAAATTTAAATAAAGATATTAAGGTAGCAGTAATGGGTTGTGTAGTAAATGGACCAGGAGAGGCTAGAGAAGCTGATATAGGCATTGCAGGTGGAAAAGGCCAAGGTCTTATATTTAAAAAAGGTGAAATCATAAAAAAAGTTAAGGAAAGTGAGTTAGTTGAGGAACTCATGAAGGAAATAAAAAAACTTTAAGACTAGGAGGTAGAGAAATATGAACGTAAGCCTAGTTGATATTTTAAAAAATCATTTAAATGAAGATGAAGAAATATGCCAATATGATATTAAGGTACTGAGAGTTCAGTACCTTAAAAAAAGCGGAAAATTGAGAATACACATTAAAGGCAATAGTAGGGTAAAAGAAGAAAATAAACCAAGTGTAGAAAAACTTCTAAGAAACATTTTACCTTCTTTTAATGACTTAGAATTTATATGGTATATAGATGTGAAATCTGCTAATCTTGAAGAGGTTTGCTCCATGTATTGGACTGATGTTGTTGCAGTTGTAACCTCAAAAAGCCCAGCTTTAAGAACAGTACTTTTAAATTGCGAAAAAACAGTGGAAGATGATGCTTTAAATATATTTATCTCAAATAGATTTATTTGTGATTTACTATGTAATAAAAATATAGAACATAATCTTAGAACTACTCTTAAAGAGGTATATGGCATAAATGCTAATATTAAAGTTCAATATGATACTGATAAAAAATTTGACTATTTTAAAGAAAAAGAAAAAGAAAATATTAATATAATTCAAGAAGTTATGAAAGACAAACCTATGACGGTATCTAAGGAAAATTCAAAACCTAAATCCCCATCAAATTCAAATCAAGGAGGATACAAAAAAGGTAAATTTGAAAGTTCTAAAACGGATATTAAAGACGAAAATGTTATTGTTGGTAGACATGTAAATGGTGAAATAACTCCTATCGAAGAACTAGATCAAACTTCAGGATTTGTTTCTATCTGTGGGGATGTATTTAAGGTAGAAATTATTGAAACCAAAACCGGAAGGATAATCCCTACTTTTTATGTAACAGATTATACAAGTTCTATAACTATAAAATGTTTTTTAAAGAATCAAGAACTTGAAAGATTACAGGAAAATCTGAAGGTAGGACTTTATTGTAAGGTCAGTGGTGAAGTTATATATGATACCTATGCTAGAGAGATAGTGATAATGGGTAAGCATATAGTTAAGATGCATAAAATTGAAAGAAATGATACTAGCGAAGAAAAAAGAATAGAATTGCACGCTCACACCACTATGAGTGCCATGGATGGAGTAACTTCTGCTTCAAAATTAATCGAAACAGCAGCTAGATGGGGCCATAGTGCTATTGCTATAACAGATCATGGAGTAGCGCAAGCTTTCCCAGAAGCTATGGACACTGCAAAAAAGAATAATATAAAAATTATATATGGAATGGAAGGTTATTTAGTAGATGATGGAGTTCCAATTGTTTTAAATGGAGAAGGGCGAACACTAGAGGATAGTTTTGTGGTGTTTGATATAGAAACTACAGGATTTTCTAGTGAAAATGATAGCATTATAGAAATTGGTGCTGTAAAGATAGAAAATGGGAAAATTATAGATAGATTTAATGAATTTGTAAACCCTAATAGAGCTATTCCTTATCAAATAACAGAACTCACAGGTATTAATAACGACATGGTCAAAGATGCTGAAAATATAGCATCTATACTTCCTAAGTTTATGGATTTTATAGGTGATAGTATAGTGGCTGCACATAATGCTTCTTTTGATACATCATTTATAATGAAAAATTGTAAGAGATTGGGGCTAGAATTTAAAAGCCCAATAATGGATACAATACCGTTAGCAAAGTTTTTATTTCCAGATTTAAAAAGATATAAGCTAAATGTGATATGTAAACATATAGGTATATCTTTAGAGAATCATCACAGGGCAGTGGACGATGCTAAGGCAACTGCAGAGATAGTTTTGCATTGTTTTAACATGCTTAGAGAAAGAAATATATTAGATATTAATTCTTTGAATAGCGAATTTTTAGGAAGTTTTGATATAAAAAAAGCAATGACCTATCATATAATTATACTGGCAAAAACTCAAGAAGGTCTTAAAAATCTATATAAGCTTATATCCTATTCTAATTTAGAGCATTTTTATAGAAGACCAAGAATACCTAAAAGCCTTATTGAAAAATATAGAGAAGGGCTTATTATAGGTTCTGCCTGTGAAGCAGGTCAAATATATAAAGAAGTACTTCAAGGAAAATCTATAGAAGAAATGGAGAACATAGTAAAACTTTATGATTATTTAGAAATACAGCCCATAGATAATAATAGATTTTTAATACAAAATGGAAATGTTAAAAATGAAGAGGAACTTAAGGATATAAATAAGAAAATTTGTGATTTAGGAGAAAGGTATAATAAACCTGTAGTAGCCACAGGAGATGTTCATTTTCTAAATCCTACAGATGAGGTATTTAGAAGAATATTAATGGCAGGCCAAGGATTCTCTGATGCAGATAATCAAGCGCCCCTTTATTTAAAAACTACTAATGAGATGCTTAAGGAGTTTTCTTATTTAGGAGAAAAAAAAGCACGAGAGGTTGTAATAGTAAATCCTAATAAAATATCCGATGAAGTTCAGGCTGTAAAACCTATACCAGATGAAACCTATCCTCCTAAAATAGAAGGTGCGGAAGATGATATAAGAAATATGACTATGAAAAAGGTTCACGCTATTTATGGAGAAGATTTACCAGAAGTTATTCAAAAAAGGTTGGATAAGGAACTTAATTCTATAATAAACAATGGTTATGCAGTACTTTATTTAATTGCTCATAAACTTGTTGCTAAGTCTATAGCTGATGGATATTTGGTTGGTTCTAGAGGATCAGTTGGTTCTTCATTTGTTGCAACTATGACAGATATAACAGAAGTAAACGGTCTTCCACCACATTATGTATGTCCTAATTGTAAACATAGTGAATTTTTTATGGATGGGTCTGTAGCTTCAGGAGTAGACCTTCCAGATAAAAATTGTGAAAAATGTGGTACTGTCTACAATAAAGATGGGCATGATATACCATTTGAAACCTTCTTAGGATTTGAAGGGGATAAAGAACCAGATATAGACCTTAACTTTTCTGGAGATAACCAAGGTGATATTCATAGATATACAGAGGTTCTTTTTGGAGAAGGATATACTTTTAAAGCAGGTACTATAGGTACTATTGCAGAAAAAACTGCATATGGATTTGTTAAGAAATATTTAGATGGAAAAGGAAAGTATGCAACATCAGCTGAAATTGAAAGGCTCACATTAGGATGTACAGGAGTTAAAAGAACTACAGGACAGCATCCAGGCGGTATAATGGTTGTACCTAATGATAATGAAATATTTAATTTTTGTCCAATTCAGCGTCCAGCAGATGATTCCACATCAGATATAATAACCACTCACTTTGATTATCATTCTATAAGTGGTAGGTTATTAAAATTAGATATACTTGGTCACGACGATCCTACAGTACTTAGAATGCTGCAGGATATAACTGGACTCGATCCTAAGACTGTACCACTTTCAGATCCTAAAGTTATAAGTATATTTACTTCTACAGAGGCTTTAGGGTTAACTAAAGAAGAACTAGGATGTGAGGTAGGTAGCTATGGTATACCAGAGTTTGGTACAAAGTTTGTTAGACAAATGCTTATAGATACGCAGCCTAAGACATTTTCTGATTTAGTGAGAATTTCAGGACTTTCTCACGGTACAGATGTATGGCTTAATAATGCTCAATACTATATCAAAGAAGGCTATACAACACTTAAAGATTGTATAGCTACAAGAGATGATATTATGGTATACCTAATATATAAAGGGCTTCCTCCTAAAACTGCATTTACTATAATGGAAAAGGTTAGAAAGGGTAAAGGACTTTCAGAGGAGCATGAACAAATAATGAGAGAGAATGATGTGCCAGATTGGTATATAGGATCTTGTAAAAAAATTAAGTATATGTTTCCTAAAGGCCACGCTGCCGCTTATGTTATGATGGCAGTTAGAATAGCTTATTATAAAGTGTATTATCCTAAAGCTTACTATGCAACCTACTTCACTGTAAGAGCAGACGATTTTGATGGAGACATAGTGATTAAAGGGGAAGAAGCTATGAAGGCTAAAATGGATGAGATAAACGCTTTAGGAAACAATGTAGGACCTAAAGAAAAAGGACTACTCACCATATTAGAATTATCTTACGAAATGTATAAAAGAGGTATAAAATTCTTACCAGTGGATATATATAAATCTGATGCTACTAAATTTACCATAGAAGGAGAAATGGTTAGAATTCCTATTAGTGGACTTCAAGGTGTTGGGGAGAATGCAGCTAAGAGTATTATGGAAGCTAGAACTAACGGAGAATTTATCTCCAAAGAAGATTTACGAATTAGAAGTAAAGTTTCTAAAACAGTAATTGAAGCTTTAGGTAATCATGGTGCTTTGGAAGGCTTACCAGAAACTAATCAATTATGCTTATTTTAGGATGGCAATTTACTTGAAATTAAGCTGGAACTATGATATAATTTTGGTTAGTTTAGTGAGTTATGACAAATTTAGTTGGAGAGAGTAGGTTTTGCCTACTCTCTATTTATTAAAAACGCAACATCTATTCGTTGCGTTTTATTATATATTTTTAAATTTAAACTAAACAAAAATTAAATAAGGAGGTAGTAGTTATGCAAAATGACCCATTAGTTGAAAGACTTACAGCTCTTGCAAAGCCCATAGTAGAGAAAAATAATTGTGAGCTTTATTATTTAGAGTATGTAAGAGAAGCAGGGGACTATATTTTTAGAGTTTATATAGATAATGAAAAAGGAATTTCTCTTTCTGATTGCGAAAAAGTAAGCAGAGAGATTAGTGAGATATTAGATATTGAAGACCCAATTTCAGATGAATACAATTTAGAAGTTTCTTCTCCAGGAGTATTTAGAACGTTATTTACAGAAGCTCATTTTGAGAAGTATTTAAATCAAGATGTAAAAGTTATTTTGAACAGTTTATTAAATGGAAAGAAAAAATATGAAGGAATTTTAAAAGACTTTGATACTTTAAATTTAGTGATTGAAATTGAGAATACTCCAGTAACGATTCCAAGAGACAAAGTATCAGTAGTGAATTTAAATCCGACGTTATAGGAGGATAATGAGATGAATGAAGAATTTATAGACGCACTTAAGGAAATTGTAAAAGAAAAAGGAATAAGTGAAGATGTATTATTTAGTACAATTGACGATGCATTAGTTGCTGCATACAAAAAGAACTATGCTAATTCTCCAAATAGCGGTCAAAATGTAAAGGTTACAATGAATAGGGATTCTGGTGAAATTCATGTTTACGCACAAAAGGAAGTTGTAGATGAAGTTTACGATGAAAGTTGTGAAATTCTATTAGAAGAAGCTAAAGAAATAAGCCCAAGGTATGCAATAGGAGATATAGCAGAAATAGAGGTTACTCCAAGACAGTTTGGTAGAGTAGCAGCACAATCTGCAAAGCAAGTTGTTATACAGAGAATTAAGGAAGCAGAAAGAAATATCATATACAATGAATTTATAGCAAAGGAATATGATATAATTACAGGAACAGTAATAAGAAAAGATAGAGGAAATGTATTTATTAATTTAGGCAAAATAGAAGCAGTACTTGGACCTAATGAACAAATGCCTAGAGAAGAGTATGTCTTCAATGAAAGGCTTAGTTTATATATAGTTGAAGTTAGAAATACTACAAAGGGTGCTCAAGTAGTAGTTTCAAGAACTCATCCAGGGTTAGTTAAGAGATTATTTGAAAGAGAAGTACCAGAGATATATAGTGGTATTGTAGAAATTAAAAGTATATCAAGAGAAGCAGGTTCAAGAACAAAGATAGCTGTACATTCAAAAGATGAAAATGTTGACGCAATGGGTGCTTGTGTAGGTCCTAAAGGAATAAGAGTGCAAAGCATTGTAAATGAACTTAAAAATGAAAAAATTGATATTATAAAATACAGCAAGCTTCCAGAAGAGTATATTGCTAATTCATTAAGCCCAGCTAAAATTTTAGAAGTTACAGTAGACGAAGAAAATAAAAGCGCTAAAGTTGTAGTTGATGATAACCAGTTATCACTTGCTATAGGTAAAGAAGGTCAAAACGTAAGATTAGCAGCAAGATTAACTGGATGGAAAATTGATATAAAAAGCAAATCTCAAGCTTACACAGCTTTAGATGTTATTGACGTTAATGAAGAAACTGAGATAAATGAAATTCTAGAGTAGGTGATATCTATGAAGGTTAAAAAAATACCACAAAGAATGTGCACTGGCTGTATGGAGATGAAGCCTAAGAAAGAGCTTATAAGAGTAGTTAGAAATAAAGAAGGAGAAATCTCTATTGATACTACTGGGAAAAAGCCAGGACGAGGAGCATATATTTGCAAAAGTATAGAATGCTTAGAAAAGTCCATAAAAGCAAAAAGATTAGAGAGAAATCTTGAAGGTAAAATCAGTGATGATATATTTGAAAGATTAAAGGAAGAGATGGGATATGACCAATAAGTTTTATCAATTTTTAGGACTTACTAAAAAGTCAGGGAATTTGATAGAGGGATATAATAAATGTGAAGAGATAATAAAAAAACAAAAGGTTTATCTTGTAATATTATCACTAGAGTGTTCAGAAAATACTAAGGATAAATTTAGAAAATACTGTAGTGATAGAGAAATTCCTTTATTGGAGAATGTGCCTAAATTTCAGTTAGGTATTTCCTTAGGGCGAAAAGAAATAAATGTATTATGTGTAAAAGATAAAAATATGAGTGAAAAACTCATTGATTTATGGCAGTAGCATAATAACATACAAATTCGGAGGTGAAAGCTTTGGCGAAAGTAAGAATATACGAATTAGCTAAAGAGTTAGAAGTTTTAAGTAAAGAATTAATCACAGTGCTTTTCGAAGAGTTTGGTATAGAAGCTAAAAATCATATGAGTATGATAGATGAAGAAGATGCTGAGCTTATTAAAGAATTATTTGCAGATCAAAAAGCAAATACAAATGAAACAGTAGAGCACTATGAGAATGTTGAAAATGAGAATGTAAATAAGTTAAATAAGAAAAAAAATAGAAACAAGATGAGAAATAGAGATGAAGAAGATTTAGATTCAGAATCAACACCAGACGAAGTTATAGAAATGGAAAAAACTATAATTGTTAAAGATTTAGCAGAAAAGCTTAAAAAATCACCTGTAGAAGTTATTAAACAATTAATTTTCTTAGGCGTTATGGCTAATATGAATCAAGAAATAGATTTTAATATCGCTGAACAAGTTGTTGAAAAGTTCGGATCAATGGCAGTATTAAAAGAAGAAGAAGCTGGAAAACTTGCTGAAGAAGAGGATATAGAAGATAACTTTGAAGAAGAAAACGATACTGAAAAAAGACCACCTGTAGTTACTGTTATGGGACACGTTGACCATGGTAAAACTTCATTATTAGATGCTATTAAAAAATCTAAAGTTACTGCTACAGAAGCGGGTGGAATTACTCAACATATAGGAGCTTATACTGTTGATGTAAATGATGAAAAGATTACTTTTCTTGATACACCAGGACACGAAGCTTTTACTGCAATGAGAGCTAGAGGAGCACAAATTACTGATGTTGTTATATTAGTTGTTGCAGCAGATGATGGAATAATGCCACAAACTGCTGAAGCTATTAACCACTGTAAAGCAGCTAACGTGCCAATGATAGTTGCTATAAATAAAATGGATAAACCGTCAGCAAATCCAGACAAAGTTAAACAAGAGTTAACTGAGCATGGATTAATTGCTGAAGATTGGGGCGGAGATACAGTATGTGTTCCAGTATCTGCTCATACAAGAGAAGGTATTGATACATTACTGGAAATGGTAGTAATAACTTCAGAAATGCTAGAGTTAACTGCCAATAAAGAAAGAAGAGCTAAAGGAACAGTTATAGAAGCTAAACTTGATAAAGGTAGAGGTCCGGTAGCTTCATTACTTGTTCAAAATGGAACATTAAATGTTGGAGATTCAATAATCGTAGGAACAACTTATGGAAGAATAAGAGCTATGATAGATGATAAAGGTAATAAAATAAAATCTGCTGGACCATCAATACCAGTAGAAATTTTAGGATTATCTGAGGTTCCAGCAGCTGGAGACAGATTTAATGTTGTTAAAGATGAGAAAACAGCTAGAAACATGGCAGATAAGAGAAAAGAAAAAATAAGACAAGAAAACTTTACTGCATCTAACAAAGTTTCTATGGAAAACCTATATAGCCAAATTCAAGAGGGAAAAGTTAAAGAGCTTAGCGTTATAGTAAAAGCAGACGTACAAGGTTCTGTTGAAGCTATAAGACAATCATTAGAAAAACTTTCAACAGATAATGTTAAAGTTAGAGTAATTCATGGTGGTGTTGGAGCTATAACTGAAACAGATGTTACGCTGGCATCAGCTTCTAATGCAATCATAATAGGATTTAATGTAAGACCAGATGGAAATGCTATAGCTGCTGGAGAAAAAGAAAGCGTTGAAATTAAAACTTATAGAATAATATATGATGCAATTGAAGATATTAAATCTGCTATGGTTGGAATGCTTGATCCAGAGTATAAAGAAGTTATACAAGGAAGAGTAGAAGTAAGAGCAGTTTATAAAATTTCAAATGTAGGTACAATTGCAGGATGTTATGTTCTAAATGGAAAGATTACTAGACATTCAAGTGTAAGAATTTTAAGAGAAGGTATAGTTATATTTGAATCAACATTGGCATCATTAAAGAGATTTAAAGATGATGTTAAAGAGGCTGCAGCTGGTTTTGAATGTGGTTTAAGCATAGAGAAATTCAATGACATAAAAGAAGGAGATATTCTTGAAGCTTATACTATGGAGGAAATTAAACCTAAACAAATATAAACATAAGGAGTGAGTTACGTGACAAAGTATAGAGGCGGTAGAATTAACGAGGAAATAAAAAGAGATGTAAGTAATACAATACAAAATAAAATAAAAGACCCTAGATTAACTGCAATGATAAGCGTAACTGATGTAGATGTAAGCAAAGATTTAAGCTATGCAAAGATATATGTAAGTATTTTTGGTAGTGAAAAGGAAAAAGAGGATAGTTATTCAGCTCTTAAAAGTTCTGTAGGATTTATAAGAAAAGAAATAGCTAAAAATGTTAAAATAAGACATATACCTGAAGTTATTATAGAGTTGGATAGTACTCTTGATAGAGCACAACACTTAGATTCATTACTTCACCAAATAAAGGAGCAAAATAGCAGTGACAATAAATAATGTTATTGAGAAAATTAAAGAAAGTAAAAAAATTGCTATTACCTTTCACACTTCTCCAGATGGTGATTCTCTAGGAAGTAGTACGGCACTTGCTTTAGCACTTAGGAGTATAGGAAAAGACTGTACTATTCTTTGTAAAGAGGCTATTCCTCAAACATTTACTTATTTACCTTGTTCAGAAGAGATAACTGGTGAAAATTATAATGTAGAACAAGATACAGACTTAGTCATTGTATTAGATTGTGGAGATTTTAAAAGAATTAATGCAGAAATCCTATTAAAAGATAGGAATTATACGTTAATTAATGTGGATCATCATATGTCAAATGAATTATATGGAGATGTAAACTATGTAAATACTAATGCGGCAGCAGTAGGAGAAATTATATATGAAATATTGAAGCTACTAGATATAAGCCTAACTAAGGAAATAGGAGTAGCATTATATACTTCATTATTAACCGATACTGGCTCATTTAGACATTCTAATACTACTAGTGATACCCATAACATTGCAGGGGATATAATAAATACAGGCATTGATTTTAGTGAGATTCATAGAATTATTTTTGATAATAAAAGCTTTAATAAAGTTAAGCTTTATGGAAAAGTTATAGAAACTATGACTTTAGAATGTAATAAAAAAGTTGTATTTATGGAGCTTGCTAATAAAATGCTAGAGGAACTGAATCTAGATGGCTCTGATACATCTGACTTAATAGCCTTTGGAAGTAAAGTTGAAAGTGCAGAAGTAACAGTGATGATTAAGGAATCAGAAGATGGTGTTAAAGTTAGCTTACGTTCAAAAAATAAGGTTGATGTAAGAAAAGTTGCAGAGGGCTTTAATGGTGGTGGACATATTAGAGCAGCAGGTTTTGTGGCAGAAAGTAATATACAAACTATAAAAGAGAAGCTAATAACTATATTAGAAAAAGAGTTGATATAATGAACTTAAATAGAGAAAATAAAGATATTTCTAATAAAAAAAATATTTTTGGTATATTAAATATTTATAAGCCAACAAAAATCACTTCTTTTGATGTAGTTAGAATTATAAGAAAGCTTACCAATGAAAAAAAAGTTGGTCATTGTGGAACTTTAGATCCTGAAGCTTGTGGGGTTTTACCTATTTGTATAGGTAAAGCCACTAAAGCTATTGATTATATTATGGAAAATAATAAGGTTTATGTTGCTGAGTTAAAGCTAGGAGAAGTAACAGATACTTATGATATTGAAGGGAAAGTAATAAGACAGTGTGATGTGAATGTTACGGAAGAAGAAGTAATAGAAGCTGTCTATTCTTTTAAAGGAAACATAAAACAGGTTCCACCAATGTATTCAGCACTTAAAGTAAATGGTAAAAGGCTTTATGAACTTGCAAGAGAAGGTATAGAGATTGAAAGAGAAGCTAGAAATATAACTATACATGATATAAAAGTTTTAGAAATTAATCTTCCTTATGTAAAGGTGGAAGTAAACTGCTCTAAAGGTACTTATATTAGGAGCTTATGTTATGACATAGGAGAAAAATTAGGCTGTGGTGCTATGATGAGTGCATTAGAACGAACAGCTACAGGCAAATTTACTAAAGAAAATAGTATAAATATTGAATCTTTAAATAAGGAAAATATATATGATTATATTATTCCAATAGAAAATGCTTTTTTAAACTACCCTAAGGTAGTAGCTAATATTAAATTTAAAACTCTTCTTCTTAATGGAGTCATATTAAAGGATAAAAGCTTTACAGCAGACATAGAGAAAGATGAAATTTACAGAGTTTATGATGAAGAAAACAACTTAGTTGGAATAGGTAGAAAAAATGATGTAGGTTTTAAATTGA
Organism: Clostridium sp. UBA6640; assembly: GCF_002455975.1. Classification (GTDB taxonomy): domain Bacteria; phylum Bacillota; class Clostridia; order Clostridiales; family Clostridiaceae; genus Clostridium_J. The sequence continues at coordinate 43,411 of NZ_DKLM01000171.1, read as the reverse complement.
TAAAGGTTTTAATCTAGAGGATATAAATATGAAGATAATAAAGGATAATTTTAATAAAAAGTTAGATTTCCCTACCTTTATAGTTTTAGGGAGTTTTGATGGAATTCATCTTGGTCATAAGTCTCTTATAAAAAAATCAATAGATATGGCCAAGAAATATAATAAAAATAAAGAAGAGAATTTAAATTTTATTAATGCTAGAACAATGATATGTACCTTTGAGAACCATCCTTTAACAGTTATAAACGAGGACGTTGCACCTAAGCTTATAATGGATAATGATCATAAAATTGAGGTTTTGGAAAAACTAGGAGTAGATGTGGTAAATTTTATTACCTTTGATGACGAGTTTATGAGAATAAGTCCAGAAGACTTTATCAAAAACTTAGTAAATTGCTACAATGCAGTAGGTGTAATTGTAGGTTTTAACTATAGATTTGGATATAAGAATTTAGGGGATATTGAACTTCTAAAGAAATATAGTGAAATTTTAGGATTTAAGCTTTATATAGCTAAGCCTGTTAAATTAAAAGATGAAATAATAAGTAGTTCTAAAATAAGAAACTACATACAAGAGGGAGAAATTGAAAAGGCAAATGTGATGCTCGGAAGGCCTTTTATGTTAAGTGGGCAGATCATTAAAGGTAGGCAGATAGGACGAACTATAGGATTTCCTACTATAAACTTAGATTATGATAAAAAATTTGTACTTCCTCAAGGTGGAGTTTATTATAGTTTGGTAAAATATAAAGATAGATTTTATAAAGGTATGACTAATGTAGGATATAATCCTACAGTAAAAGGAAAAAAACTTTGTGTTGAAACAAATATATTAGATTTTCATGAAGATATATATGGAGAATCTGTAGAAATATTCTTTTTACATAAAATTAGAGAAGAAAAAAGTTTTGATTCTTTAGAAGAATTAATAGCACAATTGAATAAAGATAAAAAAATTGTTAAAAATCAAAATATGCTGGATATATAAGCTAGTTGATTTTGAAAAAGAAAGTTATAATAAATAATTTACAAAAAGAAAATTATTTGCTATAATTGGTCTGAACCTTATGCTAAGTTTGCTGAATTGCCAACGGGATACTTGGAATAGGGGGATATTACAATCGGAGGTGTTTTTAACATGGATAAGGCTAAAAAACAAGAAATAATGGTAAAATTCGCTAGAACTGAAGGAGATACAGGATCACCAGAGGTTCAAGTTGCTTTATTAACAGAGAGAATAAAAGAGTTAACTGAGCACTTAAAAGTTCACAAGAAAGATCACCATTCAAGAAGAGGTCTTTTAATGATGGTTGGACAAAGAAAAGGACTTTTAAATTACTTAAAGAAGCAAGAAATCGAAAGATACCGTGCTTTAATAGCTGAGTTAGGAATAAGAAAATAGTTAGAGCGGCTAAGCCGCTCTATTATTTTAACTTATATTTTCTAGGTAAATATAACTAATTATATTTGACAATACTATTAATAATTATCGAAAGGAGGCAAAAATATGATTAATACATTAGAAACTACTGTAGCAGGAAGAACCATGAAAGTTGAATGTGGTAAAGTTGGAATGCTTTCAAACTGTGCACTATTTATGAACTATGGAGATACAGTAGTACTTGTTAATGTAAATGCTTCAGAGACACCAAGGGATGGAATAGATTTTTTCCCCCTAAGTGTTGAATATGAAGAAAGATTATATTCAGTAGGAAAGATTCCAGGAGGGTTTATCAAAAGAGAAGGTAAGCCATCTGAGAAAGCAGTATTAAATGGAAGGGCTATAGATAGACCTATAAGACCACTATTCCCAAAAGGATATAGAAATGATGTTCAAGTAGTTTGTACAGTAGTGTCTGTTGAGCAAGATAACCTTCCAGAAATATTGGCTATGAATGCTGCATCAATGGCATTATGTTTATCTAGCATACCATTTACTGATGCTGTAGGAACAGTATCAGTTGGTCTTGTAGAGGGACAGTTTATTATAAACCCAACAGTAGCTCAAAGAGAAAAAAGTACATTAGCATTAACTGTCTGTGCAACTAAAGAAAGAATTATGATGATAGAAGCTGGTGGAGATGAAATTCCAGAAGAAACAATGATAGAAGCTATAAACTTTGGATTTGAAGAGTGTAAAAAAATAGTTGCATTCCAAGAAGAGGCTATGGCGAAGTTTGGAAAGGAAAAAATAACTCCAGAGATACACAAAACTGATGAAAATGTAGAAGAAGACATAAGAATTTTTGCATATGATATGCTAAAGGATGCAATGTATACTACTGACAAAGATGAAAGAAATAACAAAGTTTCAGAAATTAAAGAGAAAATCAGCGAAGCCTTTGGAGAAAAATATGAGGATAAAATGTCTGATGTGTCAGAAACTATTTATAATCTTCAAAAAGAAATAGTTAGACATATGCTTCTTCGTGACAAGAGAAGACCAGACGGCAGAGGTTTTGATGAAATAAGAAAAATTAGCTGTGAAACAGGATTACTTCCAAGAACACATGGTACAGGATTATTTACAAGAGGATTAACTCAGGTAATGACTGTTGCTACTCTAGGTGCACTTGGAGATGTTCAAATAATTGATGGTCTTGGCGAAGAAGAATTTAAAAGATATATGCATCATTATAATTTCCCAGCTTATAGTGTAGGAGAAGTTAAACCACTTCGTGGACCAGGAAGAAGAGAAATAGGACATGGTGCTTTAGCAGAAAGAGCATTAGAGCCATTAATTCCTTCAATTGAAGAGTTCCCATATACTATAAGATTAGTATCTGAGGTATTAAGTTCAAATGGATCTACATCTCAAGCAAGTGTGTGTGGTAGTACATTAGCATTATTAGATGCAGGAGTTCCTATAAAAAGACCAGCAGCAGGTATAGCTATGGGATTAATAACTAGTGAAGATTTATCAGAAGAAGAGATATTAACAGATATTCAAGGTATTGAAGATTTCTTTGGAGATATGGACTTTAAGGTTGCAGGAACTGAAGAAGGTATAACTTCTATACAAGTAGATACAAAATTAAAAGGATTATCTAGCTATTGTATAAGAACTGCTATAGAAAATGCTAAAAAAGCTAGATTGCACATTTTAGACAAAATAAAAGAATGTATACCAGAAGTAAGACAAGAATTATCACCATATGCACCAAGATTATATGCAATAAACGTTAATCCAGATAAAATTAGAGACATCATAGGACCAGGTGGAAAAACTATAAAGAAAATTATAGCTGAAACTGGTGTTAAGATAGATACTAATGATGATGGTAAGGTTGTTATTATGTCTAATGACAGTGTTGGAGCAAATATGGCTTTAAAAATGATAAAAGAACTTACTAAAGAAGTTGAAGTAGGAGAAATCTATCTTGGTAAAGTAACTAAAATTGCTACTTTTGGAGCCTTTGTAGAATTATTACCTGGAAAAGAAGGTTTAGTTCATATATCTAAACTAGATACTGCAAGAGTAAATAAGGTAGAAGATATTGTTTCCGTAGGAGATGAGATATTAGTTAAAGTAACAGAGATAGATAATCAAGGAAGAGTTAATCTTTCAAGAAAAGATGCTATTAAAGAAACAGAAGAAGAAGAAAAAAATGATAATTAATAACAAATAGAAGGGCATAATGCCTTTTTATTTTTTTAAATTTGCATATTTATAAAGTTAAAAATAAATGATTAAGGATTATGATAGAAGCTCTTTGAAAAGAATTTTTATTATGAAAATTAAAATCATGNNCATAAATTAAATTTTCATTAAAGAACTCTATATATTTTTAAATTGCTTTATATTGAATACTTTTTACTATGTTTTTTAATAAATAATTGATAGTATACTAATATTTATATGAAAAATTGAAGAAGATATATAAGTAAGTATTATTATCTTAGAATTTAAATCTAAAATCTAAAATAAATTTTACTTTTTAGATTTAAATTTATAACATACTCAATTTGTAATGAATAGTTCATAATACATAATTAAAGAAATAATTAATTCTATAATAGATTTTAAAAAAAATAGAGTCATTTTAAAGAGAATAATTGGTCATTATGATAGATTATTTTACTTATGTTTATAATAGGTGGTACAATTGCTCAAAAGTAAACGTTAAATGTTAAATCTATAATTAGGAATATTTTTAATTGTGAATTTTACATTGTGAATTGAAATATTAAAAGAAATTTCTTCAATAAGGAGAGAGAAAATGTATAATTTATTTACTTTAAATAATGGATTAAAAGTGGTAGTAGAAAATATAGAGCATTTTAACTCTGTATCAGTGGGATTATGGGTGGAAAATGGTTCAAGAAATGAAAGTAGTATTAATAATGGAGTATCTCATTTTATAGAGCATATGCTTTTTAAAGGTACCGCGAGTAGAAATTCCAAAGAAATAGCGGAGGATATCGAGAATGTAGGTGGCCAAATCAATGCATTTACAGGTAAAGAGGCTACTTGCTATTATATTAAAACTTTAGATACTCACTTAGAATTAGGGCTTGAATTATTGTCTGATATGCTTTTTAATAGTCTATTTAATGAAGAAGATATTGAAAAAGAGAAAGGCGTTATAACTGAAGAAATAAATATGAGCGAGGATAGTGCAGAAGATGTGCTCATGGACTTGCATGCTGAAGCTGCTTGGGGAGATGATGGTCTCTCACTTCCTATACTAGGAACTGAAAATACAGTGAAATCCTTTAATAAGGAAATGATAGTTTCATACTTAAAATCTTATTACATACCAGAAAATTGTGTTATATCTATATGCGGAAAAGTAGATATGAAGAACATAGAAAAAATTGTAGAAAAGTATTTTGGAAATTGGCAATATGATGATAAAAATATAACTATATATTCTACACCAGAAATATTAGATAACAATTATTTTAGACGTAAAGATATAGAGCAGCTTCACATAAACTTAGGAATGCCTGGTCTAAAAATAGGTGATGATGATTTATATACGTTAATACTATTATCTAATATGCTAGGTGGAGGAGCTGCATCTATTCTCTTTCAAAAGATAAGAGAAGAACTAGGAATTTGTTATTCTATATATTTATATATGTCTTCTCATGTAAATAGTGGACTCGTAAATGTATATGCAGGATTAAATCCTAAGTATATTAAAGAAGCAATTGATGTTATACTTAATGAAGTCAATAAATTTTCAAAAGAGAATATTACTAATGAAAAACTTCAGAAAAGTAAAGAGCAGTTAAAAGGAAATTATATTTTAGGGCTTGAAAGCACTAGTAGCAGAATGTTTAGCAATGGAAAATCAGTATTATTTTTAAATAAGATAAACACTCCAAGTGATGTAATTAAGAAAATAGATAAAATTGATATGGAGAGTGTAGAAAGAGTTAAGGAACTTACTTTTAGAAAAGGCATACAAAATACTTCTTTTGTAGGTAAGGATATAAGGCTCTTAAAAGAAATTTACAAAGATAATCTAACTGAGATAAAGAAATAATACCTTTAGTTTTATGTAAATGCTTTTTTCTTGCATAACTTCAGTTTAATTCTCATAATTATTTCTATGGGAATTATAATAAGAGGTGATATTATGGAAGATAATATTAAGTATTTAAGCGAAATGGAAAGATACGAGATTATAAATATTAATGATGGCGATAAATACAATTTTTTAGGCAATAATGATATTGTAATAGATGAACGTGGTGTATTAAAATTATTAATATTAAACGATAGTAAAGCTACTTTTAGTTTTTTTAAAAATAGTGAACTTATCGAAGTGCCTTGGGAGTATGTAAAGAAAATTGGCTCTCGAACTATTATAATAGATGTAGATAATGAGGTGCTAAAAAAATCTCGTATTTAAATGGGGGAGAAGTAATGAAGATACTTATACAAAAATTTGGAGGAACCTCTGTTTCAAGTGAAAGAAATAGAAAGTTAGTAGCAAAGAAAATAATTAGTGCCATAGAACAAGGATATAAGACGGTTGTCGTAGTGTCTGCCATGGGAAGAAAAGGAGAGCCTTATGCTACAGATACATTATTAGGTTTATTAAGTGAAAATTTTAAAACAAATAACCTATTAGCTACAGATTTGATGGTAGGGTGTGGAGAAATTATAAGCACTGCTGTAATATCTAATGAGTTATACAATAATAATCTTAATGCTATACCATTAACAGGAGGACTTGCAGGAATTAAAACAGATAATAATTATGGAAATGCTACAATAACGGATGTAGATACTGAGAGATTACTAAAACTTTTAAATGAAGATAAAATACCAGTAGTAGCAGGATTCCAAGGAACTTGCGAAGAAGGATATTTAACTACTCTTGGAAGAGGGGGAAGTGATGTTACTGCTGCTATATTAGGAGCTGCGCTAAAGGCGGAAGAAATCCATATTTATACAGATGTGGATGGTATAATGACTGCTGACCCTAGAATAGTATCTCAGGCTACTTTGATTAAGGCTATAAGCTATGATGAAGTATGTCAATTTGCATATCAAGGGGCTAAAGTTATTCATCCTAGGGCTGTTGAGATATCTAAAAAGTATAATATACCATTAGTTATTAAAAACACTCTTAGTGACTGTGACGGAACCTTCATTACTAATCATATAGAAGATGATTCACAAAGTATTATTACTGGAATTACCCATGTAAAAGATAGAGTTCAAATTACTGCTCCGGATAATAATAGTGATAGCTATGTTGAGTTGTTTGAAATAATAGCAGAGAAGGGTATAAGTATTGATCTTATAAATGTTTTTCCTAAACAAAAAATATTTACTATAGCATTAAGTGACTTAGACAAGTTTAAAGAAATCACAAATGAGATAAATCTACAATGCTCATATATTGAAAATTGTAGTAAGATTGCTATAATAGGTTCTAAGATGAGAGGAATGCCAGGAGTTATGGCTAGAATTTTAAAAACATTAACAAAAGAAAAAATAGAAGTACTACAAACAGCAGACTCTCACATGACTATATGGTGTTTAGTAGAAGCTCCATATACAGAATCGGCTATTAATGTACTTCATAAAGAGTTTAATTTATGATAATCAAGTATATGATTTCCTCTAAATGTACAAAATAGAAATGTATATTTAGGAGGAATGATTATGGCAGATAAAAATACTAAAAAGAAAATAAAAAGTGAAGAGATAACTAAAAATGAAGAAGAATCAAAACCTAATGAAGGAGTTCAAAATATTAAGGAGTTAGGAGTACTTAATGTGGCTAGTGGTGATGACAGTATACAAATACTACCTATAATAGGGCAAATAGAGGGTCATAGTATGGGATCACCTCAAACAAAAGTAACTAAATATGAACATGTTATACCTCAATTAGTAGCAATGGAAAGAGATGAAAAAGTTAAGGGTATACTTGTAATATTAAATACTGTTGGAGGAGATGTAGAGGCAGGACTAGCGATTGCAGAAATGATAAATAGTCTGTCAAAGCCAACAGTGTCTTTAGTAATTGGTGGAGGGCATTCCATAGGAGTTCCGCTAGCAACTTCCTCAAGCTATTCATTTATTTCACCTAGTGCTACTATGATTGTTCATCCTATAAGAATGAATGGGTTAGTAATAGGTGTTCCTCAAACTTTTGACTATTTTAGAAAAATGCAAGAACGAATTATTGGATTTATAACAAGAACTTCTAAAATAAGTGCAGAGGAATTAAGAGGTATGATGGCTGAAACTGACGAATTATTAAATGATATGGGAACTATATTAATAGGTAAACAAGCAGTTGAATGCGGAATTATTGATGAAGTTGGAGGGATATCTCAAGCGTTACACAAATTAAATGAACTTATTGATAAAAAATAGGTCGATTTTGACCTATTTTTTATTGGATTTATTTAAAAGGAAATATTATCATATTTGTAGAAATAATTAATTTGGAGGTGATACGGTGGCTAAAAATAACATTGATAAAGAAAAGAGCAAGAAATCTCAAAAAAGAAGTAGATCTAAAGATAATGGAAAGGCTAATAAGAGATACACTAATGAAAAAAGCCACTCAGAAGTTTCAGGAATTATACTTATAACTATAGGCATATTAATGTTACTTAGTTTAGCTTCTACTATATTTTCCAATCAATCATCATTATCTGGTATGATAGGATTATTTGTTTATAAATTATTTGTAGGATTAATAGGCTTAGGTGCATATGTAATGCCTGTCTTTTGTATATTTATAGGAGCTAGTTATATAACTAAAAGTGGTAATATTACTTTTACTAAGAGATTTTATGGAATAGTTTTATTTATTATTAATAGCTTATTGTTTATACAAATGACTATTTTATCTAATTACTATGTAAAAGATAATATTATGGTAGGAGTAGAAAAAATTTATAATTCTAGTAGTATATTTCATGGTGGAATTATAGGGTATTTTTTATCGGTTCCACTATATAAGCTTTTTGGGAAATTAGGAAGTTACATAATTTTTATTGCAGTATATATAATCTCTATAACTTTAATTAAAGACATAACTATTAAAGATATGATTTCAGAGATTGTGAATAAAAAAGATAGCTTAAGAGAAAATAAATTAAAAGCTGATGAAAAGATACTTGTGAATGAAGATCTAAAAGAGAACATCATTGAAGAAAATTCTATATCACAAGTTGATACAAACCATAAAATAAAAATTATAGATTTCTTAAAATCTACAGAGATCGATGATACTGGTAAAAGTGAAAAGGATTTTATACAATATAACATTAGAGAAGAAAAAAAAGAAAAGGCTCCTATTACCGATAAAGCTTACACTAGTGAATTGGAGGAAGAAATTCACATTAGCAATTTTAATAGTAATAAAAACTTTGAATATAAATCTCCCGATGTGGATTTGCTTTATAAAAATGAACATAATCAGCTTAAAAAAGGAGATAAAAAGGATTTATTAAATAGTGCAAGTAAATTACAAGAAACTCTTTTAAGCTTTGGAGTAGAGGCAAAGGTTATACAAGTTACAAAAGGTCCATCTGTAACTAGATTTGAGCTTCAACCTAGTGCTGGAGTGAAAGTAAGTAAAATTGTTAACTTATCTGATGATATAGCTTTAAACTTAGCATCATCAGGAGTTAGAATAGAAGCGCCTATTCCAGGTAAAGCAGCAGTAGGGATAGAGGTACCTAATAGAGAATTAACACCAGTATATTTAAGAGAAGTTATTGAATCTGAAGAATTTATAAGTTCTAATAAAAACTTAGCCTTTTGCCTAGGTAAGGATATAGGTGGACATTCTATTGTTTCTGACTTGACAAAAATGCCCCATATGCTAGTAGCTGGTGCAACAGGATCAGGTAAAAGTGTGTGTATAAATACCTTACTTATGAGCTTACTATATAAGTATTCTCCTGATGAGGTTAAATTATTACTTATAGATCCTAAAGTTGTTGAACTTAATATTTACAATGGAATACCACATTTATTAATTCCTGTAGTTACAGATCCTAAAAAAGCAGCTAGTGCATTAAGTTGGGCAGTAAATGAAATGACCAGAAGATATAAGATTTTTGCAGATAATAATGTAAGAAACATTGAAGGCTATAATGAAATGGCGAATAAGGGGATTGTTGAAGAAAAGCTACCTTGGATAGTAATTATAATTGATGAGCTTGCAGATCTTATGATGGTTTGCCCAAATGATGTTGAGGATTATATAGGTAGATTAGCACAAATGGCTAGAGCAGCAGGTATGCATTTAGTTATAGCTACTCAAAGACCGTCTGTAGACGTAATTACTGGAGTTATTAAGGCAAATATACCTTCGAGAATTTCTTTTGCCGTATCAAGTCAAATAGATTCAAGAACTATACTTGATTCATCGGGGGCAGAAAAACTACTTGGTAAAGGAGACATGCTATTTTATCCTGTAGGAGAAGCAAAACCTGTTAGAATACAGGGAGCATTTGTATCTGAGGAGGAAGTAGAGAGAGTAGTAACATTTATTAAAAATCAAGTAGAAGAACATCAATATGAAGATCACATTATTGAGGAAATCGAAGAAGGAGCTAGGCCTAAAAGTGATGATTGTGATGAGCTTTTAAATGAGGCTATAAAAATAGTTATAGATACGGAACAGGCATCCACATCTCTATTGCAGAGAAGATTAAAAATAGGATATAATAGAGCAGCGAGAATAATAGAACAGATGGAGGAGAGAGGCGTTATTTCTGGAAAGAACGGAAGTAAACCAAGGCAAGTTCTTTTAAGTAAAGAAGAATATGAACAGTGATAACCTTATACTATAAAGAAAAATATAGGAGGAAAACTAGTGGATAAATTGAAAGTTGGAGTAGTAAACTTAGGCTGCGATAAAAACAGAATTGACTCGGAAATTATTATAGGAAATATAAAAGAAAAATTTGAAGTTATAAATGAACCTAATAATGCAGATATTATAATAATAAACACTTGTGGATTTATTGAGAGCTCTAAGCAGGAATCTATAGATACTATACTTGAAATGGCAAAATATAAAGAAGATCATAATTGTAAAGTACTTATAGCTACAGGATGTTTAACTCAGAGATATGGAAGTGAACTTTTAAAACTTATACCTGAACTTGATATAATATTAGGAGTAAATGATTACGATAAATTAAATGACAGTATAGAACAGGTGTTAAAAGACAATAAAAAAGTAGCCTATACAAATTATAGTGATTCTAATATTAATATTGGAAAAAGAGTGGTTACAACTGGAGGAACTACAGCCTATATAAGAATATCTGAAGGTTGTAATAACAAATGTGCTTATTGTGCTATACCTAGTATAAGAGGTAAATATAGAAGTAGGACTATAGAGGATATCTTAAAGGAAGCATCAGTACTTGCTATAAATGGTTATAAAGAGTTAATTTTAGTTGCACAAGATACTACAAGTTATGGTATAGATATATATGGTGAGAAGAAACTACATACATTATTAAATCAGCTATCTCAAATAAAAAGCATCAAATGGATACGCATATTATATTGTTATGCTGAAGAGTTAACAGATGAAATAATAGATGAAATAGCAAGCAATGATAAAGTTTGTAAATATATTGATATACCTATACAACATATAAGTGATAAAATATTGAAAAGTATGAGAAGAAAAGGAAGAAATAAGACTATAACTGATAATATAAATAAACTAAGAACTAAGGTTCCTAACGTAGTTTTAAGAACATCTCTTATAGTAGGATTTCCAGGAGAAAGAGAAGAAGATTTCGAAGAGCTTAAAGATTTTATTAAGGAAATCAAGTTTGATAAGCTGGGGGTATTCACTTATTCACAAGAAGAGGGAACTGCTGCAGCGGATATGGATGAACAAATTGATGATGAAATAAAGGAAATGAGATATCATGAGCTTATGGCTCTTCAACAACAGATTTCTAAGGAGTTAAATAAAAATAGGGTAGGTAAAATATACACTGTATTGATAGAAAATAAAGAAGATAAAATGTATATTGGAAGAAGTTATGAAATGGCTCCTGAAATAGATGGTGAAATTTTTATTGAAAATGATAATAATATAAAGATAGGTCAATTTATTGACGTTGAGATTATAAGGGCATTAGAATATGATTTAATAGGAGTTGTTCTACAGTAAAGATATTGATATTTATTCTATAAAATTTTGTTTAAATAGGAGTTGTGTCATATGAATCTTGCAAATAAACTTACGGTGCTAAGAATATTATTGGTTCCTATATTCTTAGTGTTTATAGCATTAAATACTTCTTTAGGAACGATTTTAGCTACCATAGTCTTTGTAGTAGCATCATTAACAGATAAGCTTGATGGATACATAGCTAGAAGCAGAAATCAAGTAACTACCTTTGGAAAGTTTATGGATCCTTTAGCAGACAAGTTACTAGTAACTTCTGCGCTGGTTTCTTTAGTTGAGTTACAAGTAATACCAGCATGGGTAGCTATGATAATAATTGCAAGAGAATTTGCTGTATCTGGCCTTAGAACATTAGCTGCATCAGAAGGTGTAGTAATTGCAGCTAGTAACTGGGGAAAAGCTAAAACTGTAATACAAATAGTAGCAATAATAGCAGGATTAGTAACATTAAGCTATGATAGCTCAATTATTGAAATGATAACGAGGATATCAATGGTATTAGCGGTTATAATAACTATAATATCTGGTGTAGATTATTTCTACAAAAATAGAGATGTAATTAAGATGGATAAGTGATTAAAAACATTTAAAATGGCAATTATAAATAAGGAGTTCCTGCTTGTAGAGTGGGAACTTCTTATTATATTCTTTTAGTTGACCTATTGAATGATATATTGTATAATATATATAGAACAGATGTTCGGTGGATGAAAGGATGGTGGACCCTTAAGGGAAGATATATGAATAGTGAAAAGTTAAAAGCCTTGGAAGCAGCTATGGGACAGATAGAAAAACAATTTGGTAAAGGTTCAGTAATGAAGCTTGGAGAAAATAGTGTACTTAATCTAGATTCAATATCTACAGGATGTTTAGGTCTAGATATAGGACTAGGCATAGGTGGAGTACCTAGAGGAAGAATTATAGAGATATTTGGACCAGAGTCTTCTGGTAAAACAACAGTAGCACTACATATTGTTGCAGAAGCTCAAAAGGCTGGAGGGGTAGCAGCTTTTATAGATGCAGAACATGCGTTAGATCCAGTATATGCTAAAGCTTTAGGTGTTGACATAGATAATTTAATAGTTTCTCAACCTGATACTGGAGAACAAGGGCTTGAAATAACTGAGGCATTGGTTCGCTCAGGTGCAGTAGATGTTGTAGTTGTAGACTCCGTTGCAGCTCTTGTACCAAAAGCAGAAATTGAAGGAGAAATGGGAGACTCTCATGTTGGACTTCAAGCTAGACTTATGTCACAAGCACTTAGAAAATTAGCAGGATCTATAAATAAATCAAAATGTGTTACCGTATTTATAAATCAACTTAGAGAAAAGGTTGGAGTAATGTTTGGAAATCCTGAAACTACTCCAGGTGGAAGAGCACTTAAATTTTATGCATCAGTTAGAATGGATGTAAGAAGAATTGATACTATTAAACAAGGTGATGAATTTTTAGGAAATAGAACTAGAGTTAAAATAACTAAAAATAAAGTTGCGCCTCCATTCAAACAAGCGGAATTCGATATCATGTACGGTGATCGAATTTCAAAAGAAGGGGACGTTTTAGATATAGCAGTTAAAGAGGAAATAGTTCAAAAAAGCGGTGCATGGTTCTCTTATGGTGATACAAGATTAGGTCAAGGTAGAGAAAATGCTAAGAATTATTTTAAAGAAAATCCTGAATTAAGATTAGAAATAGAAAATAGAATAAGAGAAAAGCATAGTTTACCTTTATATAAGGAAGAAGTTTTAGTAGAAAAAAAAGATGATGAAAAGTAGCAAGTAATTCTTGCTACTTTTATTTTTTTTAAAAAATTTTTATAATGATATTATATTAAAAATTAATATATGGTAAAATAATAATGAATCTTTGATACTGATGCAATGTATAATTTATTTTAAAGCTAATATTTTTGTATAAAAATGTTATATATATATATATATTAAAAGATAGTACAAATAGATGGTTGATAACAATGAAGAGGCATTTCTAGATACATAACAAATGAGTTCAATTATTTGGAAACTCTTCTTTTATCTTTCAATAATTTTGAATATATATATGAATAATTGGATATAATTTTAATATTATAAAAAAGTATATATTTTACCTGTTTGTAGCATACCAAGCAACTTGACATTATATAGAAAGTAATATAAAATAAATACAAATACTGGTTTAGCATAATGTAATTGCTACCAATTGAATAAAATATGACACCTTTTCTAGCTTTCATTTTCAATCCAAATAGATATTAAAATGAGCAAAGGAGGTGTTGACATACAATGGATACAAATACAAAGATGATATTAGGGATAGGTATTGTATTAATTGTTATTTTCATTGGAATTTTTGTTGTTGTTTATACTAGAAAAAATATATCACAGGCTAATATTGCAAAGTCAGAAGAAGAATCTAAAAAAATTATAGAGGAAGCTAAAAAAGATGCTGAATCTAAAAAGAAAGAAGCTATACTTGAGGCTAAAGAGGAAGTTCATAGATTGAGAACTGACCTTGAAAAAGAGTCTAGAGAGAGAAGAAATGAAATTCAGAGGCTTGAAAGAAGAACAATTCAAAGAGAAGAATCTTTAGATAAAAAGAGTGCAGTATTAGAGAGAAAAGAAGAAAATCTAAATAAAAAACAACAAGAAGTTGAAATATTAGAGGCAAGTATACAAGATTTGTATACTAAACAAAGAGAAGAATTAGAGAGATTATCAGGTCTTACATCTGATGAAGCAAAGCAGATTTTACTAGACGAAGTAAGAAAAGAAATTAAGCATGAAGCAGCAGTTATGATTAAAGAAGTTGAACAGAAGGCTAAAGAAGAGGCTGATAAAAAAGCCAGAGAAATCATAACATATGCTATTCAAAGATGTGCTGCAGATCATGTTGCAGAGTCTACTGTACACGTAGTTTCTCTTCCAAATGATGAAATGAAAGGAAGAATAATAGGTAGAGAGGGCAGGAATATTAGAGCTCTTGAAACCCTTACAGGGGTAGATTTAATTATCGATGATACTCCAGAAGCAGTAATTCTTTCAGGATTTGATCCAATAAGAAGAGAAGTTGCAAGAATAGCTTTAGAAAAGCTTATAGTAGATGGAAGGATACATCCAGCAAGAATTGAAGAAATGGTAGAAAAAGCTAAGAAAGATGTTGAAAATGATATTAAGGAAGAAGGAGAACAAGCTACCTTTGAAACAGGTGTACACAGTCTACATATTGAAATATTAAAATTATTAGGAAGACTGAAGTACAGAACAAGTTATGGTCAAAATGTATTAAAGCATTCCGTTGAGGTTGCTTATTTAGCAGGACTTATGGCATCAGAACTTGGCATGGATCCGACATTGGCAAAAAGATGCGGATTATTACATGACATTGGTAAAGCTGTAGACCATGAAGTTGAAGGACCACATGCATTAATAGGTGCAGAACTTGCTAAAAAATATCATGAATCACCAATAGTTGTAAATGCTATAGCAGCTCATCATGGTGATGTAGAATCTCAATCTTTAGAAGCAGTATTAGTTCAAGCAGCTGATGCTATTTCTGCTGCAAGGCCAGGTGCGAGAAGAGAAACATTGGAAGCTTATATTAAGAGATTAGAAAAACTTGAGGAAATTGCAAATTCTTATGAAGGCGTTGAAAAGTCATATGCCATTCAGGCTGGAAGAGAAATTAGAATTATGATTAAACCAGAAGAAATTGATGATGCAGGAGCTATTGAAGTGGCTAGGGATATTGTTAAGAAAATAGAGAGTGAACTTGAATATCCAGGTCAAATTAAAGTTAATGTAATCAGAGAAACCCGTGCTATTGAGTATGCAAAATAGTAAAAAGTAGAAATTTAAAATAAAAATGAAAAAAATAATCTTCTTAAATTTTGTAAAATTTAATTTTATTCAAAATTTAAGAGGATTTTTTTGATTATTGTAGAATTATATATTATCACAATAGAATGTTTACTTATAGGAGGTTAATCATGGAGGTATTAAAAGTTTCAGCAAAATCAAGTCCCAATTCAGTAGCAGGAGCATTAGCAGGTGTTTTAAGAGAAAAAGGTGCGGCTGAAATCCAAGCTATCGGTGCAGGAGCTCTTAACCAAGCTATAAAATCAGTAGCAATAGCTAGAGGATTTGTAGCGCCAAGTGGAGTGGATTTAGTTTGTATTCCAGCATTTACAGATATAGAGATTGAAGGAGAAGAGAGAACAGCTATAAGATTAATTGTTCAGCCTAGATAAAACTAATTAATTTACATAGAAGAAAGACATGAATTATAAAGCCATGTCTTTTTTATTTAAATATTCATTAACTTAAACATATGAGTACAATATAGAACTTTAAAATAGATCTTCTATACAAGTAGCTTAACCTATTAAGAATTAAAGATTGATAATTAGCAGTGAAGAATTTAGGAAAATTTTGTTATGAAAAATTTCGAAGGCTTGATAGTAGAATTTTAATCATAATTCTTTATTCTTAGATTCTATTAAAAAATCTATATAATAACTACAAATTAAAGACTAATTTACATAGTATTTTAATTTTCATGTTAAAATGTATCTATATAAATGTAATTTTAAAATATAATTTTTATTTTAATAAATAGTTAAAATATGCCTTATAAAATTATTTACACTGAGTATAATAAATGATATATTATAGATGATATGACGTATATCCTTCATTTTATTGAAATATGAAGGGACATATGCAGATAACTTATAAAATTAAGAAAATTTTGGGGGTAGTAACTATGAAATTATCAAATAAAGCTATGCAAATCTCTCCATCATTGACTTTAGCAATAACAGCTAAAGCAAAAAAAATGAAAGCAGATGGCATAGATGTAATAGGTTTTGGTGCAGGAGAGCCAGATTTTAATACTCCAAAAAACATTCAAGAGGCTGGCATAAAAGCTATACAAGAGGGCTTGACAAGATATACAGCTGCTTCAGGAATAATAGAGCTTAAAGATGCTATAGTAAACAAATTTAAAGTAGATAATAATTTAACTTACAAACCTTCTCAAATAGTAATTTCAACTGGAGCTAAGCAATGTTTAGCAAATGCGTTACAAGCAATACTAAATCCTGAAGATGAAGTATTAGTAGGAGCACCTTATTGGGTGAGTTATCCTGAACTTATTCAATTAGCTGATGGTAAGGCTGTATTTGTAGAAACTAAAGAAGAAAACGCTTTCAAATTAACAGTTGAAGCATTAGAAAAAGCTACAACAAATAAAACAAAAGCATTTATATTAAATAGTCCTAATAATCCAACAGGAACTGTTTATACTAAGGAAGAGCTAGTAAAACTTGCTGAGTTTGCTAAGGAAAAGGATCTAATAATAATATCAGATGAAATATATGAAAAATTATTATATGGAGTAGAAGGACATATTTCAATTGCAAGTATCTCAGAAGACGCGTATAATAGAACAATAGTTATTAACGGAGTTTCTAAAGCATATGCCATGACTGGTTGGAGAATAGGATACGCTGCAACTAGCGAAGAGATAACTAAGCTTATGTCTAATATTCAAAGTCATACAACTTCAAATCCTTGTTCAATATCTCAATATGCTTCAGTAGAAGCTTTAAATGGAGATCAAAGTGAAGTTGAAAATATGAAAAAACAATTTAAAGCAAGAAGAGATTTTATGGTTGATAGAATTAACTCAATAAACAATTTATCTTGTGTTAAGCCAGAAGGAGCTTTCTATGTTATGGTTAACATAAGCAAAGTTTTGGGTAAGGAATTTGATGGAAAAGTAATTAAGGATTCCTTAACTTTCTCCGATTTAATATTGGAGAAAGAAAAAGTTGCAGTTGTGCCAGGAATAGCTTTTGGAGTTGATAACTTTATAAGATTATCTTATGCAACATCTATGGATAACATTAAAAATGGATTAGATAGAATTGAAAAGTTCGTAAATAGCATAGGATAGTTTTAAATAAACTGTAGAGGTGATGCTAGTGGTATCAAAAGATGTTATTGTAAAAAACCCACAAGGGTTACATGCAAGACCAGCTACACTGTTAGTTAGAGTAGCTTCATCTTTCAAATCAAATATAAATATTGAGTACAATGGAAAAAGCGCTAATGCTAAAAGCTTGATAGGGATACTATCTTTAGGTATAAATAAAGATTATAAGATTACTGTTTCAGCTAAAGGCAGTGATAAAGAAAAGGCGCTAGGAAATATTTGTGACTTAATAGAAAGCTTCGAATAATTAACATAGTAAAAGCTGCTGACGTTTGTTAGCAGTTTTTATTAAGTTATACACATTAGGTGATAAATATGAATAATGATATTATTATTAAAAATGAACAAAGAATAACTAATTTATTTAATGATAAAAATTTTATAAGATATTTTTTAGATTTAAAAGCCAATAAAAGCAAATATACTGCTAAAAGCTATGAGAGAGATATTAAAGATTTTTTTAAAGTAGAATATGTTGAAGATATAACAATTAATCATATTAGAGCAGTAACTATATTTGATGCTCAAAGTTACATTTTAGAATTAAGCTCTAAGAAATTTTCTTCTGCTACTATAAATAGAAAAATTTCATCATTAAGTGCACTTTATAAGTGGTTATTAAAATTTCAAGATAATAGTACAAGAAGTGAACTTATAAAATATAATCCTTTTGGTAATTTAAAAGAAGAAAAGCCAATTATAAATAATAAGGACACAGAATTTTTAACAAAGGAAGAATGTAAAATTTTGCTTCAAAGCATAGATATCTCTACTATAATAGGTCTTAGAAATAAGGCTATAATGTCATTAGCATTGACTACAGCCTTAAGAAAATCAGAAATTATAAACATAAAGCTAAAAGATGTAACTACATATGGAGGCTATGATATTATTAATATAACTAGAAAAGGTAATATTAAAGATGTAATAAAAATTCAAAAAGGAGTATTAAATCTAATAAAACAATATGTCGAAAAGAGTAATAGAGATTTTAAAAAAAATTGGGATGAATATCTATTCTTAGGTCATTCGAAAAATAGCTTAAAAAAGGAAAAATTAGATCCTAGTAGCTTAAATTATATAATTAAACAAATTTGCAAAAAGGCGAATCTAAACAAAGATTTAAAAGTCCATTCTACTAGACATACTGCTATAACACTAGCTATAACGGAGGGAGCAACTATAGAAAAAGTAAGAGAATTTGCAGGACACAAAAATTTAGCAACTACAAATAGATATGTTCACTCTATAGATAAATTAAAAAATAATGCAGGCGATATTATAGATATTCTTTAAAGCTAATATACAATTAAAGTATATTAGCTTTAATTATATAAAAATGATATGATAAATTCTTTCTCTTTATTAATAAAAAAAATTAAAATTATAGCACAATTCTAATAGAAGTAAATTTTATGAATTTTAAAGGAATAAATTAAATATAATGTATTGAAGCGTCTAAAGTGGAGTAATTAATCATATGGAAAATTAAATAATATTAATGATTGATTATTTACTTGTTGACGCATAAAGTAATAATTTAGGAGAGTGTGTAATGGATGAGAAATTAACCCCTAAAACTTTTAATTTTAAAAGTATTAAAGGAATAAGCCTAAATCAACTAGAGCAGCATTATAAATTATACGAAGGATATGTAACAAATGTTAACAAAATATGGAGTGGTATAAGGGAACAAAGGGATTTTGAAGGAACAAATGCTACTTTCAGTCCCTATAGAAGTCTTTTATTAGGTCAAAGTTTTGCATTAGATGGAGTTAAGCTTCATGAGCTTTATTTTGAAAACATGAATGGAGAGGGAAAGGGTATATCCTCAGGTGTTTATGAAGCTATAGTTGAAAGCTTTGGTAGCTATAATTTTTTTGAAGAATTATTTAAAAATGCAGGTTTAGCAATGAGAGGATGGGTAGTACTTGCATATGAACCTATAGATAAAAAACTTCATGTGTATGGACTTGATAGTCATGATTGTGGACCTATATGGAATGCTTATCCATTACTTGTTTTAGATGTTTATGAGCATGCATATATGATTGATTTTGGAATTGATAGAAAAAAATATATTGAGGTTTTTATGAATAATATTGATTGGAGAGTTGTAAATAATAGGCTGGTTGCATTAAGAAAAATGCTGAATTAATTTATAAGATTCTGCATAGATTTTAATGTAAGGAGTCTAAAATAAAATAACTA
This sequence comes from Clostridium sp. UBA6640, assembly GCF_002455975.1. Classification (GTDB taxonomy): domain Bacteria; phylum Bacillota; class Clostridia; order Clostridiales; family Clostridiaceae; genus Clostridium_J. Next base: position 23,552 of record NZ_DKLM01000171.1, on the reverse strand, counting down.
GCGAAAGAACATAAAATTATGTTTTATATCAATATGTGGGGAAGCATCCTTAATAGCCTTGATATTAACAAGTTTTGTTTTGGCACTACTCGCAAAATGGAATGGTATATTTGCTAGTTATTTATTTTTGATCTCCAATATAAATATGGGGGTATTATAATGTATTCAGATAATGAAAGAAATCTTGATGGAGATGGAGTTCAGGAATATGAGTTTGTTCCTATAGAGCCGATGAATAGTAGGAACATGTCTAAAGAGATGGAAGAGTTTATTGCTATGTATTGTATGATGGGAATTATGCCTATGCAAAGAGGTAATCCTATGGGATTTATAACACCTATGCCATGGATTATGGATGAAGAAGATAATGAATTTAAAGTTTTTGACGAAGAAGAAGATTTAAGAGGAAACGCAAATGAAGATTTAGCGCTTTTGGATGATGATATAAAAACAGCACAGGGATATCCTGGATATAATTATTTAAAAGTTGATAGAATAGTTAACAGGATAGAAAGAAATAATCCAGGTATATTTAGATTTTTAGAGTCTAAAGGAGTTCCATACATGAGAGCGAGAAATTTTGTGAGAAGAATTGTAAGATTAACTCTTATGTATAGTTAAAATAATGAGTAGCATTATGCTACTCATTATTTTTTTACATATTTAAAAGTGTAGCTGTATCCTTGAGTATTTCAATTTATAACACGATAAATTGAGGGTGGTATTTTAATGCACAATTGTGGTGGAAATTATTTTTAATCAAAACAATTTCTTTAATGGATTTTTTAACTAGAAATACAATTGCTACTTTTTAACTTTATATTAATGTAAAGTTAAATAATTTAATAGTACGATTTTATGAATTTATAGATTAAGTTTGAAAATAATAAACTTATAAATATATGCTTTTATAGGGCGAAATATAACAACATTATTTTGAAATATATACTTATTTAGGAATATTTGTCTTAATAAAAAAGTTGACTAGATATGGTTTAATAATTTATAATGTCTTTAAGTTAAAATTTACTAAATATAATATATATTATACAGTAATTAACCTTAGAACATTATATGATAACGTTATATATTAATTTGGAGGCAATTATTTTAAGGTTATTAACATGTATAGCTATTAGTCTTTAGGGGGAAAGTTTATGTTAAATATGAAGAAAGCCTGCGGGTTGCTGTTAAATTTAATGTTGTTTATATTTGCAGTTACTTTAATAAATTGCAAAAGTGTACAAGCTACTGAAGCACCTAAAAAGAAAAATGAAATAATATTGCGTTCAGCTAATTTATCAACAGATAAAACAATAAAAGTTCCAAATAGAACATTGGAAAACAAGAGGCTATCTAGAGGTGGAAGTGAATCTACGCCAGAGGTTGCTTATGATATAGTAGATTTAGCTTGTACTAAGCTTGGAAGTCCATATGTTTGGGCAGCAACTGGACCAGAGGTTTTTGATTGCTCAGGATTTACAAAGTATGTTTTTGGAAATCATGGTATAGATTTACCGCATTACACCGGTTCACAGATAAGATATGGTAAGGGAGTTTCAAGAGCAGACTTAGAGCCGGGAGATTTAATATTTTTTAATACTGATGGATACTCTGTATCCCATGTAGGAATATATATGGGTAACAGTCAATTTATACACGCAGCTTCAGGAAATGGAAGAGTAATGATAAGTGATTTAGGAGAAGACTATTATTCCACTAGGTATGTAGGTGCAAGAAGAATATTCTAGAATTTAAACCGGCAGTGATGTCAATTTTTTATTCTATGAGAAATTATAAAAAGTTAAGTTTGTGGATAACTTTGAACAATACACAATCTTAAATAATGCACAATGCACAGTTCACAATTCACAGTTAAGGAGAAAATTATTTTTTAGGAAAATAATTTATTTGAATGAATTTTTTTGACTAGCAATATAATTGCTAGTTTTTTATATAAAGTTACTTTGTAACTTCAAAAAAGAATCAATTATAAATTTCTCAGTTACTACTGAGAAATGTCCACAATTGTGAATTGAGCATTGTGCATTGTAAATTAGAAAAAGGAGTTCAACGAACTCCTTTTTTATCATAATTCTCTTAAACTATGAATATAAATTAAGGACAAGCAAGTATTTATAGGTTATAGGAGGGGGACAAAATGAAATACACAAGATATAATATAAAACCTAAGAAAAAAAATAATAGTTTGATTTATCTTTTAATTATAATGTTAATTGCATTGTTATTAACTATTATGCTCTTTAACAAGTTTTCTTCTAATGATGATTTAAAAAAAGATAATAAAGAGATTACAGAAACAAAAAAAGAAAAGAAAAATGAAGAAACTAAAGGTGCAGAGAAAAATGTTAAAAGTAGCGATTTTATACTAATTCAATGTGGTGTATTTAAAGTAAAAGAAAATGCTGATAAGCTAAAAAACCAGCTAAATTCTTTTGGTAGCCCTTTTATTGTAGAACAAGATAATACTTATAAAGTATATCAAGGTATATATACTGGAAATGATTGTGATAAAATTATAGAAAAATTGAATGGAAATAAGATTCCTAATAATAAAATAGCAATAACCTTGCCTTATGAAGATTTATCTATAGTTGAACTAAGTAAAATCATAGAAGCTAAATTAAAGGTAGTAAATAAAACATCAGATACACAAGTTCAATCTATAAAAACTACTGAGTTAAAAAAGTGGGTGTCTTCTTTAGAAAATTTAAAGGAGGATACTCATTCATATAATGATGTTAAAGAAATAAAAAGTTATATAGCTTCTCTTCCAGAGGAAGTGGATAAGAAAAAATCAGAAGAAATGAATATATATATATATAATAAATTAATAAAATTTAAAAATAACTAGTTAAGTAGTAGAACAGGTATAGCCTGTTCTATTTGTATATTTATAAATATAAAAAATGTGAATTTTAATGTAAAACTTAATATAGGTAACTTTTTAGACATTTTAATGGTAATTATAGCTGAAATTAGCTCTTTATAAACTAAATTTTAAAGTATACTTTTTTACTAATAAATTCATTACTAGATTCTATAACAAGTAACTCCATTGATTTAAAAATAAATTAGTTTTAAATCTTCTTATGAGGGAAAAAAATCCATGATTGTGACTTTATGACTGAATTCATGAATTGAGAGAACATGGCTTTTAGTCATTTAAAATTTGCCTATTTGACACCTTAAAATCCAAATTGTGGAACGGGAATTTTTTTAAAAAACCATATTATAGACTTGTTAATCATTTTATTAAATGATACACTATATAAGAAAAAGAAATAAATGGGGGATATAAATTGAAAAATTCAGAAAGGAAAACCAGAGAATACATTTTTGTTATACTACTGGCAGCCATTTCTGGTAGTTTCATTGGGGAAGTGTTATCTAAAAGCGTTAGCTTTTTAGATATATTAGGAAGATCTTATTCCATTGGATTAAGTGATCCTTTTTTGTTAAACTTAAAAGTGATAGGGATAACTTTTGGTATCTATTTCAATATTAACTTAATGTCTATTATTTGTGTAATATTGGCAATAATATTATTTAGAAAATATTAGGAGTGAACAATTATGAAGATTATACTGGCATCAGCTTCAGAAAGAAGAAAAGAACTTTTAGCTAGAATTACAGAGAATTTTGAAGTGATTGTTAGCGACTTTGATGAAAGCACTATAAGCTTTGATAATAATTGCGAAGAGTATGTTATTAACTTAGCAAAGGGAAAAGCTTTTAATATACTTGAAAAGCTAAATGAACATTCTCTTGTAATTGCTTGTGACACTATAGTGTATAGTGAAGGCAAGGTATTGGGAAAACCCAAAAATGAAGAGGATGCTATTATTATGCTTAAAATGCTTAGTAACAAAACTCATAAAGTATACTCCGGAATATTAGTTTTAGATACAAAAACTAATAATATGAAATTTGATGCTGTTTGTACAGAGGTTAAATTTTCAGAACTTAGTAATGAAACTATAGAGAAATATGTAAAAACTGGAGAGCCTTTAGATAAGGCAGGGGCTTATGGTATACAAGGTAGAGCAGCAACATTTGTAGAAGGTATTAATGGCTGTTGTTATAATGTGGTAGGCTTACCTTTAAATAGGCTAAATACTTTACTTATGGAGATGGGGGTAAATCTTTAATAAGGAAGTGTTATGTTTGAACAATTTTAAACTTACGGATTTACCTAAAAATGAAAGACCTCGTGAGAGGCTTTTTAGATATGGTGCATATGCACTATCTAATGCAGAACTTTTAGCAATTATTTTGAGAACAGGAAGTCAAAAAGAAGATGTTTTAAGCTTATGCAATAGAATAATATCAGACTGTAATGGATTGAATGGACTTCTTAGCTGTGATACTCAAGACTTTTTAAGTTTGTGTGGTATAGGGGAAGCTAAGGCAGCACAACTTATAGCGCTATCAGAAATTTCAAAGCGTTTTAAGGCTTTTAAGTCTGGTGATGAATATAGAATAACCAGTGCTAGATCAGCAGCAGAATATGTTATGGAAGATATGAGATATTTGAAAAAAGAATATCTCAAGTTAATAATGCTTAATAGCAAAAATGTAGTTATAGCAGTAAAGCATATATCTGTTGGTAGCTTAAATAGCTCTATTGTTCATCCTAGAGAAGTATTTTTAGAAGCTATAAAAAATAGTAGTGCTTCAGTAATTATTTGCCATAACCATCCATCGGGAGATCCTACTCCAAGTAAAGAAGATATCAATATTACAAATAGACTTAAAGAATGTGGAAAGATACTAGGCATAGAGGTTTTAGACCATATTATAATTGGGAATGGTATTTATGTTAGCTTAAAAGAAAGAGCATTTTTATAGAAACGAAAGGAGAAAAAAGTATATGGGATTTTTTGGCAAATCAAGAGATATGGGAATAGATTTAGGAACTGCTAATACATTAGTTTATGTAAAAGGAAAAGGAATAGTGTTAAGAGAGCCATCAGTTGTGGCTATAAATAAAAAGACAAATAGGGTTTTAGCTGTAGGAAATGAGGCTAAACAAATGATCGGAAGGACTCCAGGTAACATTGTAGCTATAAGACCAATGCGAGATGGAGTTATTGCTGACTTTGACGTTACTGAAAAAATGCTAAGAAGCTTTATTGAAAAAGCAGGGGCAAAGAATGGATTCAAAAGCCCAAGAATAGTGGTTTCTTTTCCTTCAGGAGTAACTGAAGTAGAAAAAAGAGCTATAGAAGAAGCAACAAAAAGCGCAGGTGCCAGATTTGCTTGTCTTTTAGAAGAACCAATGGCGGCAGCTATAGGTGCTGGACTTCCAGTTGATGAACCAACAGGTAGTATGATTGTAGATATTGGTGGAGGAACTACAGAAGTAGCTATTATTTCTCTTGGCGGAATAGTAACTAGTAAATCTTTAAGAGTTGCTGGAGATGAGTTAGATAAAGCAATAATAGCTTACATAAAAAAACAATATAGCTTAATGATAGGTGAACGTACAGCGGAAGCAATAAAAATAGAATTAGGTTCTGCCTTCGATTTAGGTGAAGAGGAAAGAACTATGGAGATTAAAGGAAGAGACTTAATTTCAGGACTTCCAAAAGTAGCAAAAATTAATGAAAGTGAAGTTAGAGAAGCATTAAAAGAACCCGTATACTCTATAATTGATTCAATAAAAACTACACTTGAAAAAACACCACCAGAACTTGCAGCGGATATTATGGACAAAGGTATAATGCTAACTGGTGGAGGCGCAATGTTAAGAGGGATAGACGCACTAATTTACCACGAAACTAATATGCCAGTAAATATAGCTGACATTCCACTGGATTGTGTAGCTATAGGAGCTGGAAAAGCACTAGATAATATAGACATAATGTATAAAAGAGGATAATTTTGAAGAAGTTCAAGAATAAACTGGCAGTAATAGTTATACTACTGTCAGTATGCTTTTTGTTTCTTATTGGATATAGTGTTCAAAGAGAAAAAATGTCTTTCGTGGAAAATGGTGTTGGATACACCCTAGATAGTATCCAAAGTGTAGTTTATAATATAGGAAATAAAGTAAAAAACTCCTTTAGTTTTATTACTAATATAAATAATATAAAAGAAGAAAATGAGAAGTTAAAAGAGGAAAATATTGAGCTATCTCAAAAGTCAACAGAAAATGAAATTCTCATTAGTGAAAATGAAAGATTAAGAAATATGTTAAATTTCACTAATTCTAAAAGTGAGTATAAGTACGTAGGTGCTGATATTAGAGGATTAAGCGGTGGAAACTTTTTAGATGGATTTGTTATAAATAGAGGTAGCAAAGATGGGATTGAAAAAGGCATGGTAGCAATTACAGCAGAAGGATTAGTAGGGCAAGTCACTTCTGTAGGAAGTAACCGATCAATAGTGCAGTCTTTTTGTAATGAAAATATAGCTGTTGCAGGGCATGTATTATCAACTAAAGAAAGTGATGGAATTGTAAAAGGATACAGAGGAAATGATGAAAAGTTTCTTGCAGAAATTACAAGACTTTCAATTGGCTCTAAGATAAAAGAAGGAGATACTATTTTAACTTCAAACTTAGGATTAGTTTATCCTAAAGGAATAAAAATAGGCACTGTGCTAGAGGTAAAGGAAGATAAAGTTGCCGTAATGAAAAGTGCAATAATAAAGCCAACTGTAGATTTTAATACTTTAGAAGAAGTATTAATAGTAGTACCAACTGACACTAATGACATTATACCAGAAGTTAAATATAGATATTAGGTGATTAAAATGAAGAAAGTAGCAACACTATTTTTTATATGTATTGGACTTACTATGTTGGATAATACATTAAGCACATTTATTGCTATTAACTCTATTTATCCTAGCATTTTATTTGTTTTTATAATTTCCTACTCAATAATAAATGGTCCGGTAGAGGCAATTATTTTAGGTATATTTGCTGGTGCATTGCAAGATCTTTATTTATTTAATGGATTAGGAATTAATATGCTTACTAATATGCTTACTTGCTATATTGCAGCACAAATTGGTAAAAGTATATTTAAGGAAAAGTCCTTTGTTCCAATAATTTCAACTTTATCTCTTAGTATATTAAAAGGAGTTATGATGTTTAGCTTGTTTTATTTATTAAAGATAAAAGTTAATATACAAACAGCACTATATGTAAGCATATATAATATGATTTTATCTATAATTTTATATAGATATGTTTACAAACTTTCTGAAACAAAATTTATGAAGAAAGATTGGAGATTTTAGGATAGTGATATTATGGTAAAAAACAATAAAAAAGAAAAAAAATTTTCAAGATATACGGTGTTTTTTATTGCTATGGCTGTTATATTTACAATTTTAGTAGCAAGACTCCTATTTCTTCAAGTAGTTATGGTAGAAGAATATAGGGAAGAAGCAAGTAAAAAGCACTATAAAAATGTTTCTAAGGTAGCACCAAGAGGTGATATCAAAGATAGAAATGGACAGATATTAGCTACAAGCAAGCAAAGTTATGCGTTGATGTTTACAGAAACTACTGAAAGTAAGGAAGTTTTTTTTGACACTATGGAGAAAGTTTTTAAAGTTTTAGATGAAAATAAAACTCCTATAGTGGATGAATTTCCTATAACTGTTGAACCAAAATTTGAATTTAAATTTAATGCTGCCGACGAAGCAAGTAGAAGATGGATGGAGCTTAGATTTAAGAAAGACAAGGGATTTCAAGATGATGATGAAATCAAGAAGCTTTACAAAGGAAAAAGTGAAGATCAGCTTTCTAAAGCAGAATTACAAAACATAGAGGAAGAATTATTAAAGATTACCGCAGAAGAGGCTTTTAATAAACTTTTTGACGAATATAAAGAACAATTTAAGAAAAATTATGATATTGATATTGATAAGAAAAATTACAGTTTAGCTGATAAAAGAAGATTCATTATAGTGCTAGATAGTATTAAGATGCAAAGTTACTCAGGATATAAACCAGTGGTTATATCTAACAGTTTAAATAAAGATGTTGCATTTATCTTTGAACAGCTTCAACCAGATTTACCAGGTATAATGGTAGAAACTCAGCCTATTAGATCTTATCCAAATGGTGAACTTGGATCAGCTTTTCTAGGATATACTGCAAAAATAGATTCTTGGGAACAAGAAAAGTTTGAAGAAAAGGGATATGATATAAGTTCTGATAAAGTAGGAAAAGCAGGTTTAGAGTTTAGCTTTGAAAGTATTTTAAAAGGTACTAAAGGGCAAGAAAGTATAGAAGTTAATAAGCAGGGAAGAAAAGTTAAAACCCTTGGAGAAGTTGAGGCTTATCCAGGAAAAACTTTAAAACTTAATATTGATAAAAATATACAATCTGTTGCTGAAAAAGCGTTAGATGACACTATGGAGGATCTTCAAAAGAAAGGTAGAGTAAATGATGTTGATACTACCAATGCCACAAGAGGATTAGCTATAGTTATGGAAGCTAAGACTGGTAAACTACTTGCATTAACAAGTAGACCGGGATATGATCCTAATATATTTACACTTACTCCTGAGCTTACAGCTAAATATTATAATTCTGATTTAGAAAAGATGGGTAAAGAATATATTGAAAAAAGAGGACTTGCTTCTATGTCAGGAATATTAAGTGATGATGATTTAGCCAATCTTTCTTATGAACAAAGGGTAAATAAATTAGTTAATATAATGTTCCCATTGGATAAAAGAATAGAAGGAAATACTAAATATAGAGAAGATAGCTATGATATATTTCCTAAATCATTATATAACTATGCTACCTTATCTTTAATCCCTCCAGGATCTGTATTTAAACCGCTAACAGGGCTTGCAGGACTTGAAGAAGGAGTTATAGATTTAACAACTACAATCTATGATGATGGAGAATATAATAAAAGGTACCCTAGTTATCAGGGAGCTTGCTGGATATATAACCAAAATGGAGGTTCTCATGGCAGTATAGATATTAGAGAGGCACTTAAAGTATCCTGTAACTATTTCTTCTATGATGTAGCAGATAGACTTTTTGCAAAGGGTGGAGAAAAATCAAGTGGGCTTGATTACATAGCTAAGTATGCATGGAAATTTGGATTAGGAGTAGATAAAAATTCTAATAAAGAACCTAAAACTGGTATAGAAATACCAGAAAATTTTGGGCAAGTTTATAACTATGAATCAAGTAAAAATAAGTTCACTAATGAGTATATAGATCAATTAGCTGACTTTTTAAATCAAGGTACGGATTCTATAAATACTGTACCACACTATAAACCAATTAATATAAGAAGAAAAGATGAAGTTGGTAGTGATAAAGAAAAAAGTGAAATAGCTAAAGTTAATGAGAAGAAAACTGTATTAATTGATGCTATTAAGGAAGAAATGCAAAAAGAAGTAAAAGGAAAAGAACAAGATATAGTTCCTAAAATGGAAAAACTGCTTAGAGATTTGATTGATTCCTTTCCAGAATTTAAAGAAAAGAACTATACAGATAAAGACATAAGTAATATGGCGATAGCAATTAACTATTCCATATCAGATGCTGTATCTAATAGAAAATCTGCTGCTAACGCTTATGATGCAGCTATTGGTCAAGGAATGAATCAATTTACTCCACTGCAATTGACGAATTACATGGCAACCTTAGTTAATGGTGGATCTAGATATGAAATGCATCTTGTGGATAGTATTATTGATCCAGTAACAGAAGAAGAGACAGTAATTGAACCACAACTACTGGAAAAATTTGACATTAATCCAGAATACTTACAAGCTATGAAAGAAGGTATGAAGGACGTTGTTAGCTCAACAGAAGGTACAGGTGCTACTGCTTTTGAGAACTATCCATTACCACATGGTGGTAAAACCGGTTCTTCTAATTTTACATCTGATCCGAAAAAAGAGGATGCATTAGGAAGAACTTCTTATGCTGTATATTTAGGATTTGCACCTTTGGATGACCCAGAAATAGTAACTTGTGTTATAATATTTGATGGAGGACATGGAGGATATGCAGGACCAGTAGTAAGAGCTATATATGAAGAATACTTTAAAGAAGAATTATTGAAAGTAAATCCAGGCTATCAGTTTATGTATCCTGAAACACAAAATAATTCTAATAAAAATAACGCAACAAATAATGAAGCTGAAGAGAATAATCCTCAAGAAGATGCTTTAGATCAAAATAACGATAATCAATAATAATGGAATAGCCTTTATGCTAATTTAGCATAAAGGCTATTTTAAAAATTAAAGTCTTTTATGACATATATTTAAGAAATTAATTTATAGTAAATTAATTTTAACTATAATTATTAGTTCTCCATTATTTTAAGCTTTACTTTCATAGACTAAATAAATTCTATACATTATTCCAAAATTCTAGATTATATGTGGAAAATAGAGTAAAATAAACTTATAATTATTAAAGTTTACTTAAAAATATCCTTATTATAGAAGGATTTTAGTTAGAAGTGTTGAAATATATCAAATAGCTCGATTTTGGAGGGTATTTATGTATGCAGACAATATAATAATAAAAGGTAATAAAGAGGGATTAAATGTAGTTATAGACATGAAAAAATTTAAAAACTCTCTAGATATGACCAATGCATTAATTGAAAAACTATCAAAAGGAAAAAGATTTTATAGAGGATGTACTTTGAAAATTACAACTCAATTAAAAGAATTTACAGATAGAGAATTAAGAAATTTAAGAGAGCTTTTATTTGAAGAATTTTTAATAAGAGATTGTATTTTTCAAGATATAGATGAAAAACAAAGTAAGGTTTTTAATGGCATTTATGAAGGTCGTACTAAATATTTAAAGAAAACCATAAGAAGTGGACAAGTATATGAATATTCAGGTAACCTAGTTATAATAGGAGATATAAACTCAGGAGCAGAGGTATATGCCGCGGGAAATATTGTAGTTGTAGGAGCTATTAGGGGAAGTGTACATGCAGGCTGCACAGGAAATGATAAATCATTTATAGCAGCATTTTCACTAGAACCTCAAATTATAAGAATTGCGGATATAATGACAAGAGCACCAGAGGATGGTATAAAACCAGCTTATCCAGAGGTTGCAAGGGTTAAAAATGGNNAGATGTGCTTATGGGGCTTGAAAACAGAGTAGTATTTACATTATTAGATGTAATTGAAGAAAGATGTAGATTAAAACAAGCTCTAATAAAAGATAAAAGATTTAATAACTTATTTTTACTTCCAACAGCGCAGACAAGAGATAAAAACGACGTAGATATAAAAGAGATGTTAAGAGTGGTTAATGAACTTAAAGGGGATTTCGATTATGTTATAATAGATTGCCCAGCAGGAATTGAACAAGGTTTTGAGAATGCAGTAGTAGGAGCTGACAGATCAATGGTTGTTGTCAATCCAGAAATAACTTCAGTTAGAGATGCTGATAGAGTTATAGGAAAACTTTGCGCAAAGGGACTTGAAGAAAGTGAACTTATAGTTAATAGAATCAATTTTGAGATGACAAAGAATGGAGATATGTTAGATATCGAGGATATAAAAGAGTGTCTAGCTATTAAATTAATAGGTGTAGTACCTGATGATAGAAAGGTAACTATATCAACAAATAAAGGTGAACCAATAGTACTAGATAATACTGCAGATGCAGGACAAGCCTTTAAAAATATTGCAAGAAGAATTACAGGTGAAGAGGTTCCTTTTGTAGAATTAGATCAAACTTCTTCTCAAGGTGGCTTCTGGGCTACAGTAAAAAAATTCTTTGGTAACAAATAGGAGGAAGATATGGATTTGTTTAAAATGTTTTCAAGTAAATTGTCTTCTAAGGATATTGCTACAGATAGATTAAAATTGATATTAATTCATGATAGGGCTGATTTTTCCCCAGATTTTTTAGAAATGATAAAGGGAGATCTATTAAAGGTTATATCTAATTACGCAGAAATTGATGATAGCGATGTGGATGTTAAATTTACAAAGGCCGAAGAAATTGAAGGTGCTTCTCCAGCATTAATTGCTAGTATACCTATTAAAAAAATTAAAAATAGATAACTTTTAGCTGTGCATTATTTATATGCATAGCTTTTTTTATAATTTCACAATTGTGAATTAAACAACCATGGGGAACAGCAGGAAGTTCTTTAGGGTTCCCCTGCGGCATAGTTCGAAAGAAAATTAGTGAACTTTACTAGCATCATGGAGATAAACAATGCAATTGCTAGTTCTTTTTTGAAGTTGCATTGTAACTTCAAAAAAGAATCAATTAAAAATTCTCAGTAATAATTGAAAAACATCCTCTAAATATTTTTAGTTTAACCAGCTATTTACAGGCGGATCATTACTTTTGTTCTTTTATCAAATATGTTATAATCATATTTATGTTGGAGGGATACATATGCTAAAGAATCTAAAGCTGAATAATAAATTGTTAAAAAGAATAGACTACGGCATAATTGTAGCTGTGGTAATTATAGTTCTTTTTTCTGTTGCGAATATATATAGTGCAATAGGAAGCTATTATGCAAAATTGCAATTTGCATGGCTTATAGTTGGACTTGTTACTATATATTTTATACTGTTAATTGACTATACTTTAATTTTAAATTATGCACCTCTTTTTTACTGGGCAGGTGTTGTATTATTAATTTTAACGGAGTTTGTACTAGGTAGCGAAGTAAATGGAGCAACAGGGTGGATAAGTATTGGAAATAGGGCAATTCAGCCTTCAGAGTTTGCCAAGCTTGGTATGATATTAATGCTTGCTAAGCAAATTCAAGATATGGATGGAGATGTAAATAACGTAAAAAGCGTTATTAAGCTTGGTATATATGCAGCTATACCAATGTTGCTTATAGTTATAGCACCGGATATGGGTATGACTATGGTATGCTTCTTTATGGTTTTAGGAATAGTTGTTGTAACAAATTTGAATTGGAAAGCTATTGTAGGAGGGTTAGGTGGTATATTCTTAGCCGTAGTTGCCTTGTGGAATTCACCTCTTATGAAACCTTATTGGAAATCGAGATTCGTAGCTTTTTTAAATCCAGAGCAATTTGAGCTAAGTCATGGCTTACAGCTAATACAATCAAAAATTGCTATAGGATCTGGAGGAGTTTTTGGCCTTGGGTTTTTAAATGGTAAGCAGTACAAATTTGTTCCTGAAAACCATACAGATTTTATTTTCTCAGTAATTGGAGAAGAATGGGGTCTTATGGGAGCGTTAATACTATTAATTTTATATGGTATTATTCTGTATAAATCAATAAAGATAGCAAAAACTTCAAAGGATGTAGCTGGAAGTATAATTTGTACAGGAATAATAGGGGCGCTAATGTTTTCTATAATTCAAAATATAGGTATGACCATTGGGTTAATGCCTATAACTGGAATTACTCTTCCTTTTGTTAGTTATGGTGGTAGTTCAATGTTAACTAACTTTATATCTTTAGGTTTAATATTAAATGTTGGTATGAGAAGAAAGAAAATAAATTTCTAGGGGGAATTTTTATGAGAATAGCTTTAATTGCCCACGATAAGAAAAAAGATGATATGATAGAGTTTGCAAGAAGATACAAATATATATTAAGTGAACATGAACTTTATGCTACCGGTACTACAGGAAAACTATTAACTGATTTAGTAGATCTTGAAGTGCATAGATTTTTATCTGGACCTTTAGGTGGAGATCAGCAAATAGGTGCAAAACTTGCACAGGGAGAACTGGATTTTATAATTTTTTTAAGAGATCCTCTTACAGCTCAACCACATGAGCCAGATGTAACCGCTCTTATTAGATTATGTGATGTTCATTGTATACCTCTTGCTACAAACCTAGGCACAGCTGAAGTAGTTATGAAGGCTTTAAAGAGCAGATAAAAAGTATTTTAAATTTTAAATATATAGATGAGTTAAAATAGAAACCCAATAGCATATAACTTAAATTATNNATAATTTAAGTTATATGCTATTTTTATTATTTACTTTTCTTATGAAAATAGGACGATGCAAGTATTGGCGAAGATTTTTTATTTCTAAGTTAAGATTTTTTTAAACTTTATTCATAAAATTCAAGTATTTTAATATATATAAAATAGAAAAGCAAGAAGTTATAAAGGAGGAAAAATGGGAGGTTATAGTGAACAATATGAAAAATATTATTCAGCATTAACTAGAAATAAATCTGCATATTACCCAAAAAATAGGATTAATAAGGAGACCAATAGAAGTGGATTCATATGGGCATGGTCCCGTAAAAATTATGGTAATAGAATTATAATGCAACTATCTGTAGTAATTTTTTTAATCATAGTATTTTTAGGATGTAAGATATATAAAAATCAATATACAATTAAATTTTATAATTTAAGTAAAACTATGATAAACAAAAGTTATGATTATAAATCTATTTTTGAAAAAGTAAAGAGTGTAGATATTCAAGATATAGAAAATATGAGTATAAAAGTAATAGAAAAAATTAAAATAGGCTTTGTAGGTGGAAGAACCATTGATGAAGAAATTCAAAGTGATTACTCTTTACCAGTGTCATCAAAAAAAGTTTATGGTAATAATAAATGGGATAAAAGTATAGATGAAGCTTTAAAACTTCAAGTTAATGAGAATATGGATATCAAAAGTTGTAATAATGGAAGAGTTAAAAAGATAGATAATGATAAGCTTGGTAATTATATATTGATAGATCATGGAAGAGGAATAGAAAGTAAATACTATAATTTATCTGATATTTATGTGAATGTAGGCCAATCAGTAGAAAAGGATGAAACTATAGGTGAGATAAAGGGAGATGCTGTAGAACCTAAGACCTTTTATTTTGAAATTTTATATATGGGAAAAACGCAAGATGTATATAGTTATATGGTAACCTAAAAATTTGGAGGAGGAGTGGGTTGATACGGTTTAGTAAATACTTTATACCCTATTTATTGTTTTTAATTGTTATAGGAATAAACTATAAGCTTTTATTAGGATTTATTATAGTTATAATTCATGAAATGATTCATTACATTACTGCTAGAATTTTAGGTTATAGTGGATTTTGTATAGAAATATTACCCATTGGCGCTGCCTTAAAATTAAAAGACTTAGATGAGGCTTCTCCTATGGAGGATATAATAATTTCATTAAGTGGCCCCATTGGAAATTTTATAATTGCTCTTATAAGCTACATTGTCTATAAATATATAAATAATAGTTATATACTTTTGTTCTTACGATATAATATGGCGATTGGAATATTTAATCTGTTCCCCGCCTTCCCGCTAGATGGAGGTAGAGTTTTAAGAGATATACTTACAACAAAATTTTTATATAAAAAAGCTAATGAAATAGCCTTAAGGATAAGTATAATTTTAGGATACATATTGCTCATAATTTACTTTATTGCTTTGCTTTATGGTATATCCAATATTAACTTAGCCTTAATAGCTATTTTTATTTTAGTTATTTCTAAAAAGGAAAAAGAAAGGATAGTATATGTAATTATGGGTTATATAATAAAGAAAAGGGAAAAATTAATTAAAAGAGGTTATATAGAAAATAAAAGTATATCTGTACATTATAAATTAACATTACTTCAACTCTTAGATTTAGTGGATAAAAATAAATATAATATTTTTACTGTATTAGACGATAATATGGATGTTTTAGAGATTATTTATGAAGAAGAAGTAATAAATGGATTAAAGGATCAAGGGAACATGACTTTAGAGCAATTTATAATCAATAGAGATTTTGATATTTATAGAGAACCAAGACCGTAACTTAATATCCAAAGTAAGCACAATATTTTGAGAATAAATAACTTATACTTTAAATATTAAAGTAATTTTTATATAATCAACATTTATTTTGAAATATTCTTAGCTTATGATAAAATAAAGTATTGTAATTAACTTAAGGAGGAATTTGAATGAATAAAATTTCCGATGATATACTATATAAAGTTGAAAAACCAGCTAGATATGTAGGTGGAGAATTTAATTCTTATAATAAAGATAAAAGTGCAATTGATATACGTTATGCTTTTTGCTTTCCTGATGTTTATGAGGTAGGAATGTCTCATTTAGGAAGCAAAATATTATATTATGTGCTTAATGAAAGAGAAGATACTTTTTGTGAAAGATCCTTTGCTCCATGGCCTGATATGGAAGTGCAATTAAGAGAAAATAATATTCCATTATATGCATTAGAAAGTAAAGATTCACTATCAGAGTTTGATTTTTTAGGATTTACATTACAATATGAAATGAGCTATACAAATATATTAAATATGCTTGATATGGCAGGAATACCTCTTAGAGCATCTCAAAGGGATGAAAAAAGTCCAATAATTATGATGGGAGGACCATGTGCTTACAATCCTGAACCATTATATGATATTGCTGATATTTTTGTTTTAGGGGAAAGTGAAATTGTAATTCATGAAATATTAGATTTATATAAAGAATATAAAAATAAATCTAAGAAAGATTATTTAAGAGCAGTATGCAAAATTGAAGGAGTATATGTTCCAAGTCTTTATGAGGTAACTTATAAAGATGATAATACAATTAAAGAGTTTAAACCTATTTATGATGATGTACCTAAAACTGTTAAGAAAAGAATTATAAATAACTTTGATGAAAATGTATATCCAGATAAACTTATAGTTCCATATACAGAAATAGTCCATGACAGAATTACCTTAGAAACTTTTAGAGGTTGTACAAGAGGGTGCAGATTTTGTCAGGCAGGTATGATTTATAGACCAGTTAGAGAGAAGAAGACAGATACACTTATAAATCAAGTAGATGAAATTATCAAGAAAACTGGATATGAAGAGGTTTCACTAACTTCATTAAGTATTTGTGATTATTCAGATATTCAAAATTTAATATTTTCTTTAGTTAAAAAATATGAAGGAGAAAAAATAGGTGTTTCTCTACCGTCTATAAGAATAGATTCTTTCTCTGTAGATTTAATTAATGAAATTCAAAAGGTCAGAAAGACAGGTCTTACCTTTGCTCCAGAAGCAGGAAGTCAAAGAATGAGGGATATCATAAATAAAGGTGTTAATGAAGAAAATTTATTAGAGTCTAGTAGAAACGCTTTTGAAGCAGGATGGTCAACGTTAAAATTATACTTCATGATAGGATTGCCATATGAAACTATGGAAGATGTTATAGGTATAGCAGACCTAGGTGAAAAGGTAGTAGAACAATACTTTAATGTTCCAAAACATATAAGAAAAAGAGGGTTAAGAGTTACAATGAGCACATCTATATTTGTACCTAAACCTTTTACTCCTTTCCAATGGGCACCAATGGATACTATGTCTAATGTTAAAGAAAAAATTTATACTTTAAGAAACTCAATTAAAAGTAAGGCCATAGTATATAATTGGCATGAGTCTCCTGTAAGTTATATGGAGGCTGTATTTGCAAGAGGAGATAGAAGGCTTTGTGATGTATTAATAAAGGCATTTGAAAAAGGTGCTCGTTTTGATGGCTGGGGAGAGTACTTTAGTTTTGATACATGGAATGAATCAATGAGTGACTGTAATGTAGATGGAGATTTCTATGCTTACAGAGAAAGAGATTATGAAGAGATACTTCCATGGGATTTTATAGATATAGGTGTTACTAAAGAATTCTTAATAAAGGAAAACAATAAAGCTAAGGAAGCCATTGTTACACCAGATTGTAGAGGAATATGTGAAAAATGTGGTATAAACATGAGCTTTAAGGAGGGAAAGTGCTTTGAAGGTGCGATACTTAATAAAATACACTAAGGAAAGTGAAATAAAATTTATATCTCATTTAGATTTAATGAGGACAATTCAAAGAGTTATAAGAAGAGCTAAATTGCCTATAGAATATTCTAAGGGATTTAATCCGCATATGACTATATCTATAGCTCAACCTTTATCAGTAGGTACATATTCCAAAGGAGAGTATATGGATGTTGTATTTGCAGAGGAAATGGATGAAAAACAAATATTAAAGAATTTGAACGAAAATACGCCTAGAGGTGTTGGATTTCTAGATGTAAAGAAGGTTGAGAGCAAGGAAAACTCTAAGGCACCTCAAGCGATGGCTATAATTGATGCTGCTAAATACATAATAAAGCTAAAAGCTAAAGATGTGAATAAAGCATTAGAAGATATAAAGGATTTAAATAAAGAAGGCCAATGGAGTATAGTAAAAAAGAGTAAAAAAGGTGAAAAAGAAGTTGATATAAAGCCATTAATAAAAGAAATTAGCTATAGCACTGAAACCAATAGAGTAGTATTAAATACATTATTAGCTTGTGGTAGTAGAGAAAATCTTTCTGCTAGCCTACTTAGTGATTACATAAAAGAAAAAGTAGAATCTATAGAAGAAGATTCTTTTGTAGATATAGAGAGAATCGATATGTATGCATATAAAGAGAAAAAGATTCTCCCTCTAAATCAGTACTTTTAATAAATTTTAGGAGTGTTTTTTTGAAAGAAATATTTATTGAAAGACAAGAGGATTTTCTTAAAATTGCTGTGAAAGAAGATAATGTATTAAAAGGATGCTACATAGAAGAACAAAATCACCTTCCTAAAATCTCTGATATTTACAAAGGTGTAGTTAAAAATATTGTACCTGCTATTAAATGTGCTTTTATAGATATAGGCTATAAGAAAAATGCTTACATGTATTTAAATGATAATATGAAAAGTATAAAAAAAGGTGATGAAGTATTAGTTGAGGTTATAAAAGAAGAAATTGGTAAGAAAGGTCCTAAAGTTATAAATTCAATTAGTGTGCCAGGAAGTTATATTGTTGTAACTAATAGTCACAATACAATACAATTTTCGCCTAAAATAAAAGATAAGAATTTTATAAAATATATAGAAGATAATTTAGATAAGCCTAAAGATATAGGGGTAGTCATAAGAACTAAAGGACAAAATGTAGACTTATCTATATTGAAAGAAGAGTTATCTAATCTATATAATATATATGAAAATATAGCTAAGAAATTTACTTATTATCAAAATATAGGCTTATTGTATGGAAGTGAAGGAATCTTAGGGAATATACTGAGAGAAACATCAGGTGATGACTATAATATTATTGTAAATAATAATGCAGATTTTAATTATTGTAAGGAAATTTTAAATTCTGAATACCATGAAGGTGAAATAAAAATTTATGATGGGTCAATAGGGCTTTTTGATTATTATGGTATTGAGAAAGAAATATTAGGTCTTAGAAATAA
The DNA here is from genome assembly GCF_002455975.1 of Clostridium sp. UBA6640. GTDB lineage: Bacteria > Bacillota > Clostridia > Clostridiales > Clostridiaceae > Clostridium_J. Next base: position 4,298 of record NZ_DKLM01000171.1, on the reverse strand, counting down.
TAAAGTAGTTCTTCCTAGTGGAGGAAATATTGTTATTGAAAAAACAGAAGCAATGTATGTAATAGATGTTAACTCAGCTAAAAATATAAAAAGCTCATCTCTTAGAAAAACAGCATTAGTTACAAATATTGAAGCAGCAAAAACTATAGCTGAACAAATAAAATTAAGAAATTTAAGTGGAATAATATTAATCGATTTCATAGATTTAATAGAAGATAATGAAAAAAGAGATGTTATTAATACTCTGAAAAGATATTTTAAAGATGATAAAAACAAGACTACTATATATAATTTTACCGAGCTAAACTTAGTGCAAATTGCAAGAAGAAGAACTGGGAGATCTATATATGAGTATATTTTTGAAGAATGTGTATCATGTAAAGGCAAAGGGGTAAGAATAAAATTATCTTATATTGAAAATATGATTAGAAATAGTATTAAGAGACTAAATAGTGAGCAAAATGTCAAGGATATATATATTGAGGTAGATGAGTTCTATAAAAATGAAATCCAAAGAGATTTAATAGCTTTTATAAAAAATATAAATGCATTGGATAAACGTATATATATAAATTATATTAATGGATTAGATACTTTTAAAATAGAACCATTGATATTTGCAAATCAAATAAGAAATCTAGAAAATTGTAAAGTATATGAATAATCATTAATATTTTATAACTTATTTTATGATTTATATCTTTGTCATAAAAAGAATAAAATTCCTTTACAAATAAATTTAGATATGCTACAATGGCTTTTGTAGACCGCACAGAATAGGTTTTATTAAATCATTTAATTTTATTAAATGTACCTTAAATGGCGAGACTGGATTGAGGAGGTGTATTTTAATGTACGCAGTTTTACTTACTGGAGGAAAGCAATACAGAGTTCAAGAGGGAGACGTAGTATTCGTTGAAAAACTTGAAGCTGACGTTGATTCAACTGTAGAATTTGATAATGTTTTAGCAGTTGGAAAAGAAGAAGGGTTAGTAATTGGAAAACCTGTAGTTGAAGGAGCTAAAGTTGTTGCTAAAGTAGTAGCACAAGGAAAAGCTAAAAAAGTTATAGTATTCAAATACAAGAGAAAAAAAGACTACAGAAAAAAACAAGGACACAGACAACCTTTTACAAAGATAGTAATTGAAAAGATAGAAGCTTAATTATGACTAAGGTTAAATTTTACAAAGACTGTGATACATATATTGGGTTTACTGTTAGTGGTCATGCTGCTCCACAATCTGAAAATCTAGATATAGATTTAGTTTGTTGTGGTATATCAGTAATATCACAAACCACCATACTTGGTATGGAAGAGGTTTTAAAGTTAAAGCCAGAATATGAAATAAATGATGGTATTATAAATTTAACGTTAAAAAATCTAACAAGTGAAGACATTGAAAAGTGTCAAGTTTTGATTAAAACTATGCATGTTGGATTACAAAGTATGGCATTTACGTACGGTGATTATATAAAGATAGATATAGAGGAGGTGTAGTATTATGCTAATTATGAACCTTCAGTTATTTGCTCATAAAAAAGGAGTAGGTAGCTCAAAGAACGGAAGAGACAGTGAATCTAAAAGACTTGGTGTTAAACGTGCAGATGGACAATTTGTGCTTGCAGGAAACATCCTAGTTAGACAAAGAGGAACAAAAATCCATCCAGGAAACAACGTTGGAATAGGTGGAGATGATACTCTTTTCGCTAAAATAGATGGAGTTGTAAAATTCGAAAGAATGGGCAAAAACAGAAAAAAAGCTAGCGTTTACCCAATCGATGTAGAAGTTGCAATAGCTGAATAGTTGATAAAGCACCCTGCTAGGGTGCTTTTTTAATCTATAGAATAGAAACTTATGAATTAAACTGATAAATTGAGAATTAAGAATTGAGAATTGAATTATGGACTATAGGGTTCTAAAATCACAGTTTAACTTATACATTTAAAATTTCGGAACCTAAAATAGTGATGCATGCTCGTGAGCATCTAAAAATCAATGCTTTATTTTGCATGGAAATATTTTTAAGGTTCATGAATAAGTTGAAATTCGAGCTTGTATCCCTATAACTGTCTATGGATATAAAGAAATGATTTAAAAGCATTTTAAACTATGAAATAGGAAAAGACATCATTTCAAAGCTTCTTTCATAAGGGAGAAGTATATATAATGTGCATTATAAGCTATATAAGAGAAGAAGTATCTAAAATTCTTAAATCTTAATTCTTAATTAAGAAGATACTTTATAATAAATTACTTTTGCTATATTATAATATAGATAGAAAAAACTCTATCAATACAGGTGTACTGCTTACAAGCTTAATTTATAGATTTATATAATTGTGTTACTAAATTATTGAAATTTTTACCTTATATAATGAAGAATTGTCCATTCTCAATTCTCCATTGATTAAAGTTGCAAATTGAGATATTTAAGAGCAGCCACATCTAGCTATAAATTAATTTTTAAGGTAATATATCTATGTGATATAAACTATCCATAAAAAATTGAATTTAGTAAATAATATAGTTATGTATGTTAGAATAATTTTTATTTAAGGTAAGGTGAAAAAGTATGTTTATAGATACAGCCAAAATTTTTGTTAAATCTGGTAATGGTGGAAATGGATCTATTTCCTTTAGAAGAGAAAAATACGTGCCGCTTGGAGGTCCTGATGGAGGAGATGGAGGTAATGGTGGAAGTGTTATATTAAGAGTAGAGCCTAATATGACTACATTACTGGACTTTTCCTATAATAGAAAATTCATAGCTGATGATGGAGGCAAAGGCCAAGGATCAAAATGTTATGGTAAAGATGGTGAAGATCTTATAATAGATGTGCCAATGGGTACAGTAATAAGAGATGTAGAAACAGATAAAATAATGTGTGATTTATCTCATGCTGGTGATACATATGTAGTTTGCAGAGGTGGAGAAGGTGGAAAGGGAAATGCTAAATTCTGTACTCCAACAAGGCAGGCCCCAAGTTTTGCAGAACCAGGTATGCCTGGTGAGGAAAGATGGGTAAAGCTTGAACTTAAATTACTTGCGGATGTAGGGCTTCTAGGTTTCCCTAATGTAGGAAAATCCACATTGCTTTCAGTAGTTTCTAAAGCAAGGCCTAAAATTGCAAACTATCATTTTACTACATTAAAGCCTAATCTAGGCGTAGTGAGCTTAAAAGGAATACAAAACTTTGTAATTGCAGATATTCCAGGAATAATAGAGGGGGCTGCAGAAGGAGTAGGCTTAGGTTTAGACTTTTTAAGACATATTGAAAGAACAAGGTTACTTATACATGTTGTAGATATATCAGGAGTAGAGGGCAGAGATCCAATTGAAGATTTTAAGAAAATAAATGAAGAACTTAAAAAGTATAGTATTAAATTATGGGATAGACCACAGATAATAGCTGCTAATAAGACAGATATGTTATTTGATGAAGAAGTATTTGAAAGCTTTAAGAAACAACTAAATGAAATGGGATATAATAAAGTATTTAAAATTTCAGCAGCTACAAATCAAGGGTTAGATGAGCTTATGAAGGAAGCTGCGGAGATGCTGAGTCATATTCCGGTTCAAGAGCTTGAAATCAGTAATGATGAAAGATTTGTGCCTGAGGAAAAGAGATTTACTTATACAATACGTGAAGAAGAAGAAGGTATATTTGTTGTAGAAGGAAGCTTTGTTGATAGATTACTTAATAGTGTTAATGTAAATGACCCAGATTCTTTAAGATACTTCCATAAGGTTTTAAGAAATAAAGGTGTATTAGAAGAACTTAAAGCTATGGGAGTACAAGATGGTGATACTATAAGACTTAATGATTTTGAATTTGAATTTTTATTATAGGAGGAGTTTTATGATAAGTACAAAACAAAGAAGCTATTTAAGGAGCTTAGCGAATAATATAGATCCTATATTTCAAGTAGGAAAAGGTGGAATAGAAGAGAATTTCTTAAAACAAGTAGATCAAGCTTTAGAAGCAAGAGAACTTATTAAAATTAAAACATTAAATAACAGTGGAATGACCCCTAGAGAAGCATCTGATATTTTATGTGAAGAATTAGGATGCGAAGGCATTCAAGCTATAGGAAGTAAACTAGTTATATACAGAAAATCAGCTAAAAAACCTAAAATAGAACTTCCAAAGTAAATGATAAAAACCATGAATTTTCATGGTTTTTTACATAATGTTTTTAGCATACCTATTTATGATATGGAACTAATATGAAAACTTAAAATATATTTTGGAAAATAATTTTTCTAAAAAATGACTTAAATCCTTAGAAATTAAG